>DASXOY010000007.1:0-22399 GCA_036493935.1 Steroidobacteraceae bacterium
GCTTTCACCAGCGGTTGCGGCGAGTAGCCGGCGACGTAGGGCGTTAAGCCTAAGCGCACGATGACCAGCTGACGGGACTTGATGATGGCGATGTTTTGGCCGTCGTGGCCGGACATCCAGAACGTATCGGGCGGGATGCCGAAGGCCGCGTCGGGGTTCACCCCGGGCGTCGCGGCATCCGAGCCCCACAGCCAGGTTTGTCCCTTGCCGTATTGTCCCTTCGAGGCGGCGACGGGCGTGGCCATCATTGCAACATAGCCGGCGGGCAGCAATTGCTGTCCCTGCCAGACGCCGTCTTGCAACAGGAATTCTCCGTAGCGGGCCCAGTCGCGCGCGGTGGCATACATGTAAGAAGAACCAACCAGGGTGCCGTGCTCGTCGGGCTCAATCGTGGCCGTGGTCATTCCGATGGGCGTAAACAGCCGGTTATTGATGAAGGTGGCGAGGTCGTGGGTTTGACCTGCGCTTTGCGCCTGCGCTTCTTGAGCGATGCGCGCCAAGATGACCGCGGTGCCGCTGGAGTACAGCCACACTTCGCCGGGCGGATGCGCGAGCGGTTGCGAGCGCGCGAAGCCGGCCATGTCGGTCTGCAGGTACAGCATGCTGGTGACATCGGAGACCGCGCCGTAAGCCTCGTTCCATTGCAGGCCGCTCGACATAGCGAGCAGGTCGCTCAAGCGAATGCGTTCGCGGCCGTCGGTGCCGGGCCAGAATCCGGCTTGGTCGAGGGACAGTTTGCCGTCCTTGATGAGCATGCCGATCACGCCGGCGGTGACGGTCTTGGTCATGGACCAGCCGAGCAGCGGTGTTGCGGCCGTGAAGCCGGCGGCGTAGCGCTCGCCGACGATGCGGCCGTGCTGGACCACGACGATGGCGCGCGCACCGGGGCCGGCAAGGGCGTCGTCGGCGAGAATTTGATCGATGGCCGGATTGGTTTGAACGGTGGTTCCGTCGGGCCAGGGTGCGTTGGGTGCCGGTACGGATGCAGGCCCTGCGGCAGCCGATGCCGCAGGCGAGGGTGGCAATGAGGGTGGCGGTGAGGGTGGCGGTGAGGCGGCGGCGGGCGGTCCGATGCGCGCTGCATGGACCGCCAACGGGGTGGAAGTATCGAGCTTGCCGTCCGGCAGCACGGTGCAGCCTTTGCCTCCGCGAAACTGCGCGAGGCCATCGCCGATGAAGCCTAAGAATCCGGCGCGCACCACGCCGCGCTCGCGGTCGACGGAAACATGCATGAGCTTCAAGATCGAAATGCCGGGTGCCTGTACGTCGACGCGCAGCACTTCCGCAGGGTCGCGGCCGGCGAGAAATGCATTGGAGCAGACGATTTTTGCGGCGTAGTTCGCGCCCACCCGTAAAAGCGCCGGCGGCTTGAGCCAGAGCAGGAGCACCAGCACGACAATGAGCAGCACCAGCGCGCCAAGGATTCGTTTGAGTATTTTCACGGCGCTACCAGTTGAGCTCGGCCATCAGGGCAGCGTAGGTATTCATGCCGTCCCATAAATTTTGCAGGCGCAGGTTTTCATTGGCGGCATGCTGGTTGTTGTCGTGGTTGACGATGGGCAGACAGACGATCGGGGCGCTGAAGACATCGGCAAACATATAGAGCGGCACGCTGCCGCCGGACATGGGCATGACCACCACGGGCGCACCGGCGGCCTTGGTAGCGGCGGCGATCACGGCCTTCGCGGCCGGCGAGGACATGTCGGAGCGCAACGCCGGGTAGCCTCCGTCCCAGGCGAGCTTGATGATGCGCGGAGACTTCAGGCGCGTGGCGAGATCCGGATCCTCGGTGACGATGGTCCAGCCGTGCGCGGTAAGGAAATGTTCGACCGCGGTGCGCACCAGCGCCGGTGTTTGATCGGGAACCAAGCGAAAGTCCAGGGAGAGCACGGCGGTGGTCGGAATGGCATTGGCCGCGGCGTCGCCGACTTGACCTGCGCGAATGCCGCGGATGTTGAGCGCGGGACGCATGATGCTGGTGGGCAGGTCTTCGCTGCCTTCTGTGCGGCCGATGCCGTATTCCTTTTTTAGCGCATCGCTAACCGGCGGCATGGCCGTGAGCGCCGACTGCTCCGCCGCCGTGAGGGCTCGCACGCTGTCGCTGAAGCCGGGAATCAAAATGCGGCCGTCGTCGTTGCGCATCTGTGCGATCAGATTGGCGGCCATGACGGCGGGATTCGGCACCCAGTTGCCGTAGTGGCCATCGTGCAGGGCGCGCAGTGGTCCGTAAATGGTAGCGTCCAGCCCGACGACGCCGCGCGCGCCGAAATACACCATGGGCTTGCGCGTCTGATGCACCGGACCATCGCCGATGAGAATCAGATCGGCGTTCAAGAGCTTTTGATTTTCCTTGAGTGCGTGGCTCAAGTGCGCGGAGCCGGCCTCTTCCTCGCCTTCCCAGAGCACTTTGATGTTGACGGAGGCCGGGGTGTGGGTGGCCTTGAGTGCGTCGAAGGCAGCCAGGAACGCGGCGATCGAGGCCTTGTCGTCGCTGACGGCGCGGCCGAAAAGACGCCACTCGGGATCGAAGGGGGCGGCGGCGTGCTTCCAGTCGACGTCGTGCGCATCGGGGCTCAAGGCATGCTCGCGCATCACCGGCACAAAGGGATCAGAACTCCACTGCGCGGGCGTCACCGGCTGGCCGTCGTAGTGCGCATAGAACACCACGGTGCGCTTGGCATGCGGTGTCATTAGCAGTCCGAATACTGCAGGCGGGAAGCCGGGCGCGGTGGCGAGCTCGGAAACCTGAAAGCCGCGGGTCTTGAGCGCGGATTCGAGCGCTTGGGCGGTGGCGATCAGACCCGCCGGGTCCGCGGCCACGCTCTTCAGACGCGTCAGGGAATCGATCTCGCCGACAATGGCGGCTTCATGCGATCGGCGGTATTGCTCGACCTGGGAACGAAGGTCGGCTGCGCGCGCGGGCGAAATGAGCGCGATCGAGGCGCAGGCAATACCAGCGGTACAGACGAGGCGGGCAATCCACATTATTTTTCTCTCCCTTTGGACGGGCGCGATGGGCTCAAGTATCTTAACAAGGTTAGGAGGGGTGCAGGACGACACCCTTTGTTAAGGATGAGGGATGAAACATCTGAATTACTTGGGTTGCGCCTTGGGCGTTGCCATGCTCTGCGGCAGCGTGCAACTTGCGCGTGCGACGCCCTCCGATTTGCAATTCAACCAGGTCGTGGATGATTTCGTGTTCGGATCGCTGGCGCTATCGCCGGTCACGGCCAGCACCGTGGGCTACCACCAGCACAAGGGCGAGATGCTGGAGGATCTGCTCGATGATTTCAGTGCGTCGGGACTCAAGACGACGCTGACGCTACAGCGCGATATCGAGGCGCGCATCGTGAAGCTCGATCCGAAATGGCTGACGCCGGAGCAGCGCGCCGACATCGAAATCATGCTCGATGCCATCCACGCCACGCGGCTCGATATCGAGAGCGTGCAGAGTTACCGGCACAATCCGACTGTCTACGTGGAACTCATCGGCAATGCCCTGTACACGCCCTATGTGCTGCACTATGCATCCCCCGAGGAGCGCTATAAGCACCTCGTGCAGCGGCTGATCCGGGTACCGGAGCTCATCCGGCAGGCAGAGCAGAACCTTATCGATGCCCCCGAGATCTGGAACAAGGTGGCGCGTGAGGAGAACGCCGGCAACATCGATCTCATCGACGGCGTGCTTCGGGCGGGTTGCCCGAAGAGCCTGAAGCATGACTACACCGAGGCCGCGGAGCCGGCGCTCATCGCGCTGCGCGCCTTCACGGGCTTTCTCGAAGGCACGCTGGCGAAGAAAACCTCCGACTGGCGCATCGGCAAAGTGGCGTACGCGAAGAAGTTCAGCTATGTGCTGGCGACCGGCAAGACACCCGAATCGCTGCTGAAGGAAGCGGAGGCGGATCTTGCCAAGACGCGCGAGGAAATGATCCAGCTGGCGGCGCCGAAGACGGTGGAGCAGGCGTTGGCGGAGGTCGCGGCGCACCATGCGACGCCGCACACCTATATGGCAGCGGCCAAGCAGAGTCTGGCCACCGCGACGGCATTCGTGCGGGAAAAGGACTTGGTGTCGCTGCCGCCGAACGCGAATCTGCAGGTGATCGACACGCCGGTGTTCATGCGCGGTATCTACGGGGTGGGCGGCTTCAATCAGGCGCCGGCGCTCGAGCCGAAGCTGGGGGCTTTCTATTGGGTGACGCCGATCTCGGACTCCTGGCCGCAGACGCGCGTCGATTCGAAACTGCGCGAGTACAACGATTCGGGTCTCGCGCATTTGACGGTGCACGAGGCCATGCCTGGGCACTATGTGCAGGCGGAATATGCCAATGCTGTGCAGCCGCGCGCGCGGCGCTTGTTGCGCGACATCTTCGGCAACGGGCCCTATGTCGAGGGATGGGCAGTGTATGTGCAGCAGCTCATGGCGGATGAGGGCTATTTGAGCGACTCGCCGGGCTACAAGCTCACCCTGGCGAAGCAGATGCTGCGCGTACTGGCGAACACCATTCTAGATGTGCGCCTGCAGACTCAGGACATGACCGACGCCGAGGCGATCGAGCTCATGACCCAAGGCACCTATCAGGAAATGGAGGAGGCCACGGCCAAGCTGCAGCGAGCCAAGCTGTCGTCGTGCCAGCTGCCCACCTACTACGCGGGCTACAAGGGGTGGCTCGCGGTGCGCGACCATTTCAAATCGACACACGGCGATGCGATCACCTTGAAGCAATTTCATGAGGCGGCGTTGCGCGAAGGGGCGGTGCCACTGCCGGTGCTGGAAGAGCTATTGAATTGACGGGGTAAGAATAATTAAATCGAGCTTGCTTGCGTTTTTAACTTATGGCGCTTTGACTTAAACAGCGCGGGCACCCGAACAGAGCCCAAGTGCCGCGATTTCCAGCACTTTAAGCAAAATAAAATGTCGCCGCGCGCTTACGTCGGGTCCTGGCGACATGCCGCCGCGCTCATCGCACCCGTACCATTGCGCCATTGAAATTCACTACGGGTGTTAGCGCGTGACGACCAATCTTACCTACGCCGCCGAGGCCGCCTCGGGCAGAACGCTGGAAGCGTTGGCCCAGGTCATCCGGGCTCTGGCGCCTGAAGTATCCGGCGTCTCGTTCCATGATTTCGCGGCCGACACGCTGTGGCTATCGGAGGATTTTCTGCTGCCGGAGGATCATCAGCTGGTGGAGGATTCGCTCTCCAGCGATACGGGCGGCAATCTCGATGTTTCGTATGCGCCGCGCGAGGACGGCAATTATTCGCTCGCCATTCCGGTGCGCGATGCGCAGGGCGCGATCAACGGTGCGGTGCGCTTGAGCATCGATGCTTCGATCAAGGACACGCGAACGGACGAGACGCTGGAGCAGAAGCTCGCGCCGGTGTTCGTGTGCCTGTCGGCGGAGTTCGAACGGCGGCAGGGTTTTCCCCTGCTGATCAGCGAAGACACGCAGGAAGGTGCGCAGATCGAGAATGCGCTGCACGCCGAGCGCTTCGAGTTGTTCCTGCAGCCGATTTGCTCGCTGCACGACAACGTGGGTCTCGCACACTACGAGGTGCTGCTGCGCTTGCGCACCGTGAACGGCAGCCTGATCGAACCGAAGGAATTTCTGGCACGCGCCGCGCAGCAGCGGCTGATGCCGAACATCGATCGCTGGGTGGTCCGAACCTTGCTCGTGTGGCTGAGCAATAACCGCAAATTGTGGGCACGCGTGCCGTCGGTGTTCTCGATCAATTTATCGGCGCAGTCCATCACCGACGATGGCTTCGTCAGCTACGTCGAGGACTGCGTCGCCAAGAGCGGCCTGCCGCCGCAGGCGCTGTGCTTCGATATCACGGAGCGCTTCGCGGCCTCGGGCAGCATCAGCGTGGCGGAGTCGATGAAGCGGCTGGAGGCGTTAGGATGCGAGGTTGCGCTGGATGATTTCGGCGCGAACCCTCCGTCCTACGGCTACCTTCGATCGGTCCCCGCACACTACTTCAAGATCGACAGCTCGCTGGTGGAGGCGGCACCCACCGACCGCGTCGCGCGAGCGATGATCTCCGCCATCGTGCGCATGGCGAGCGACTTAGGCGTGCAGACCGTGGCTGAATCGGTGGAGTCGGATGTGGAACTGCAAGCGGTGCGCTCCTTGGGCGTCGATTTCGCACAAGGGTACTTGCTGGGCAAGCCCAAATCGCTGACCGGCTATGATTTCACGGCCGGCGCCGTCAATTGAGACGATTCCGCACGCGCTAAAGTGCCTTCCGTATGCGCGCACCCGCGCGCCTTGCGCACTCCTCGAATAACTCGCTCTTTGCACCGGATTGTGCAATTGACCGAGAGGGCCGCCGAGGCGCCCTATACAGATCATGGGAACTGCTCCAACTCTCGAGGCCTTCACTGAGAAAGTATCGAAGGCCATGAGGCAGGAGCTTAGAGGAGGGGGCAGGAGAACTTAAACGGGAACTGCGCCTTGATCTTCGTCACCACACGCGCACGCGTTCGTTTGGGGGGAGGTACAGGGTTTGGCCCGGTTTGACTTGGAAGGCGTCGTACCAGGCGTCGAGGTTGCGGACGGTGTAGGTGCGCCATTGGGCTGGGGCGTGGGAGTCGGTGACGATTTCGTCGCGGAGCGCGGCGTCGCGGATCTTTTCACGCCAGCCTTGGGCGTAGCTGAGGAAAAACAGTTGGTCGTCGTCGAAGCCTGAGACCTTGGCGGGCGGGGCGTCCTTGGTGGCGAGCCGGTAGGCGTCGTAGGCGGCGTTGAGGCCGGCGACGTCGGCGATGTTTTCGCTCAAGGTTTGTGTGCCGTTGAGGCCTAGGTCGGGGAACGCCTTGTAAGCGTCGAACTGGGCGGCAAGGTGCGCGCCCGAGGCGCGGAAGTGGGCGAAATCATTCGGCTGCCACCAGTTTTTCAGGCGGCCTTGGGCGTCGAAAAGGGCGCCTTGGTCATCGAAGCTGTGGCTGATTTCGTGGCCGATGGTGGCGCCGATGGCGCCGTAGTCCATGGACAGCGGCTGATTTGGATCGAAGTAAGGGGGTTGAAGCACGGCCGCGGGGAAATTGATGGCGTTCATCGCGGGCAGGTTCACGGCGTTGACGAGCTGGGCGTTCATGACCCATTCGGAACGGTCGACGGTCTGCCCGAGCTTGGCGAGGTTGCGCTTGTATTCGAACTCTTCGGCGCGCGACCAGTTGCCGTAGGCATCGCCGCGCACGACTTTCATGCCTTGATAGGAGCGCCAGTGGTCGGGGTAGCCGACGCCGATCTTGAGGGCCTTGAGCTTGTCCTTGGCGACGGCCTTGGTTTGCGGTGCCATCCAGTCGAGCTTGTCGATGCGGGCGTCGAAGGCGATCAGCAAATTGTGGACCATGGCCTCGGCGCGCTTCTTCTCCGCGGGGGAGAAGTACTTTTGGACGTAGAGCTTGCCGATGGCGTCGCCGAGGGCCGAATCGCACACGGCGACTGCTCTTTTCCAACGAGGGCGCAGTTCGGGGATGCCGTATAGCACGTGGCCGTTGAAGGCGAAGCTTTCCTCGACAAAGGCCTTGGAGAGGAAAGGGGCGGCGTCCTCGATGACGTGGAACTTGAGGTAGTCCTTCCAGGTGTCGAGCGGCTCGGTGGCGGTGAGCCTGGCGAGTCCGATGAGGGCGCTCGGCTGCCAGACGATGAAATCGTTTTGGCCGCCAAGGTCGGCGGCGGCAAAGAAGGTGCGCCAATCGAGATCGGGGGCCTGGGCATCGAATTGGGCGCGGTTCCAGTGATTGTTGCCGGCGGCGATCTGCTCGGACGCGGCACGCGTCCAGTGCACTTCGGCCATGCGGCGTTCGAGCTCGTAGATCCTGGCGGCGCGTGGAACCGGGTGGTCGATGCCCGCGAGGGCCAGCACGGCAGCGATATGGGCCTGGTATTTACCGCGGATGGTCACCATGGCCTGGGAGTTACTGAGGTAGTACTCGCGATCGGGCATGCCTAAGCCGCCTTGCAGCAGGAAGGGTGAGTACTTTTTCGGGTCGTTGAGATCCTGCGCGACCCAGAGGCCAAAGAGGTGGGGGGTGTAGAGGTTGGTGGAATTCAGCACGTCGACATCGGCGCGCAGCGTCTCGCCCAGGGCGGCGTCGAGCTCGCCGCGGCTGAAGATGTCGTCGATGCGCTTGAGGGCCTCGGTCAGGGGCTTGGCGCCCTTGGCTTCGATCGCGGCCTCGTCCATGAAGCTGGCGTAGTAATCGCTGATCTGCTGCGCTTCGGTGCCGGAGCGGGCGGGTTTTTCGGCGGCGGCGGCTTTCAGCAGGTCATTGACGCGCTGGGTGGTGAGGTCGGAGAGGATGGCGGAATTGCCGAATTCGGCGCGGTCGGCGGGAATCTCGGTGGTCTTGATCCAGGTGCCGTTGGCGTAGGCGAAGAAGTCATCGCCGGGGGCGACGCTCGTATCCATGCCGGCAAGGTCGGGGCCATGGGTTTCGGCGAGGGCGACGGTTGAGCCGAAGGCGATGCCTGTGGTCAAGGCGAGAGCGCGGAGCGCGAGTCGTTGCATGAAATTCCTACCAGTTGGGATTCGGGAGTTCGCTGAACACTTCTTGCAGCGCGAATCCCCATTGTTCGCGGATCATTCTGAAGTACTCGTTGTCTTCGTCGATGCTGAGGTGGATGGAGAGCTTGAATTCGTCGCGCTTGATGATGGCGAGATCCAGCGGGGGACCGACGGTGAGATTGGAGCGCATGGTGGCGTCCATGGAGACCAGGGCGCACTTGGCGGCGGTGCCGAGGCTGCTGGTGCGGGTGATGACGCGGTCGATGATGGGCTTGCCGTACTTGGATTCGCCGATCTGGAAGTAGGGGGTATCGACGGAAGATTCGATGAAGTTGCCGGCGGAGTAGATATGGAACAGGCGCGGTTCCTCGCCCTTGATCTGGCCGCCCAATATGAAGGTGCCGTTGAATTCGTAGCCGTGCTCGCGCAGGTCCTCGCCGTCGCGTTCATGGATTTCGCGCAGGGCATCGCCCACCACGCGTGCTGCATTGAACATGTTGGTGGCGCGCAGCAGCCGGGTCTTTTCTTGGCTGTCGTCGGGAGCCTCGAGGAGATTGATGACGGCCTGGGTGATGCCGAGGTTGCCTGCCGACATCAGCACGAGGACACGATCGTCGGCGTGCTGGAAGGTGGCCATTTTGCGGAAAGTATTGATCTGATCGACGCCGGCGTTGGTTCGGGAGTCCGACAACATCACAAGACCGGTGTCGACCAGCAAGCCGACGCAGTAAGTCATGTTTGAAAGTCTACCTTACGGAGGATGCAGACATTGAGGAGCGAGTCGCAGGGACCTGAAAATCCGAGGAGGGAGACGCTGAGACTTTAACGGCGGTTTAAGGGGACGCGATGGCGGAGATGCATTGAAACCCTGCAGCTTCAGGGGCCCAGCGGGCCCAAGTGAGCGCTCAAAGCCTCGGCTTCGGTCACGCGCGGATCACCTTTGAAGCGCGCGGCGAAGTCGGAGAGCAGGATGCGGGCAATGCGCGGCACACCGCCGCCGCGGGCGGCCAATTGCGCCACGCTCAAGGTGTCGGCGGCGGATTTGGGGCGAAAATTAGGGTCCAGATTGAGGCGCTGCGCGACCACATCGAGGGCTTCGCCGGTGCGCTTCAAGACGAGCAGACGCGCGACGTGCTCTTCGGTGAGGCGGGTGATGTAGCGCGGATCGTCCCATTTCACGGTGCGTTCGCAGAGCCAGGCGTAATCCTCGGGCGAGAAGCCGCAGCCTTTCAGCCAGTCGAAGAGCACCTGCCAGCTCTTGATGTGCGCGCCTGCGCGCATGAGCGAGTAGGCATCGAGCACCAATTTTTCATGTCCGCGCCACGCCTCCTTGCTCTTGATCTCCGCGGTGCGCTCGGGCGAGACCCAGGTTTCGATGCCGAGCTCGTGGCGGCGCTCATAGATGGCGCCGCCCAAGAAACTAAAGACGGAGAGGATCGCGAACATTATCAGCGCAATTCCGAGGGGCGCCCAAACGTGGAGCTTCCAAAGCAGGCTCAAGGCAACGCCAACGCCCAGGATCACGAGCAGCACTGCACCATAGAGAAGGCCTAAGCCGCGCACCAGATGAAACCAGGCCACGGGATAGGCGGCTTTGAGAATGTTGCTATCCAGGCCTAAAACTGCGACGGAAGCCGGCAGGAAGAAGAGGCAGACTATGCTTAGGACGACTGCTGCCGGAGTACCCAAGTAGTCGTGCGTGAGCTTTAGCAGGAAAAAGAGCAACCCCAAGAGCAGCACTTGGCCCAAGGGGCGCTGTTCGTTGACGGGGTTCACCATGTCGATATCCAGCGTCGGCGGCTCGTCAAATCCGCGCACTGTGTGGTCAAAAAGGATGTAGGCGTACTTAAAAAACCAAGACACGACAACCAGCGCCAGCGGAATGCCGATCAGTCTGGCATTGGCGGCTAAAACGAGCAGAAAGGCGAAGACAACCACCACACCCGCCGCCCCGCCGCGCGCGGGACGAACCAGATGACGGAAAAGTGCCAGGTGGGCGGCGCCAGTTTGCATAGCACTGTTTCTGGTTGGATTTCCGATCTCGAATTGATCCGGGAAGACTGCACCAAATACGCAATATTGATATTTCAGTTCCTGATTAATCAGTGGTCCATCGAAAGGGTCTTCGACGTTAATCGATCCAGTGGATTAAGTTGGACACCATGCACGTATGGCTTTACGAGTCGTTTGGAAACGAAAAAGTAGAGCGGTAAAATGGGGTAGTCACCCAACATCACGCGTTCAGCGGCTTCTAGCAGTTGCCGGCGGGTGTCCAAATCCGCGGTGCGCGCTGCTGCGTCAAGCAGTGCGTCATACGAACTGTTTGAGTAGCCAGCATCATTGTTCGGAGAATTCCCGCGAAAAGTGTCCAAGAAGTTGCTGGCGTCATTGAAATCCGCAGTCCAACCAAGGCGGGCAACTTCCCAACGTGTTTTATCGTGTCTTGACTGCAAAAAAACCCGATATTCTTCTTCTGTAAGTTCGGTATCGATTCCCAGCGCTTCTTTCCACATTGCTGCAATCAAAATTGCGGTTTGTTTTATCGCAATATTTGAATTGAAAAGTAAACGAATACGAAGAGGCTTTGCCAAGCTGTACCCGGAACTCGCGTACAGCCTCTTGGCCTCTGCAATGCGATCCGCGTCGCTTAGGGCAGACCACGGCCATTGTTGGGGAGTGTAATTCCATGTGCCTGGGGGAACAAAACCGTATGCGGGCGGTTGCCCAAACCCTTGTGCGGCCGCAATGCGTTTTCGATCAATGGCCATTGCGAGAGCCTTTCGAAGTTGGCCATTTGAAGCAAGGGCCGGCGCGGAGAGATTGAGGCCAAAGTAGGCGGTCGCGAGAAATGGCGCGACCACGAGTTCATTGGAGTGTTGTGCACGAATCCACGGAATGGCGTTCGCCGGTACGATGTCGGTGATGTCTAGCTCACCTGCACGATATTGAGACAGTTGCGAGTTTTGGTCAGACGCAATTTTATATTCGACCTTTGCAATGTGAACATTTGGACCATCCCAGTAATTTGGGTTTCTTCCCAACTCTAGTTTGGTTCCCGGCACCCAGTTCAATAGAACATAGGGGCCGTTCGAGACCCATGTATTGGGCGAATGAGAGCGGGCACTAGCTTCCGAATAGACGGGGAAAGTGGCTGAGTGCGTGAGTATTTGCGGTAAGTAAGGTGCCGGTCGCTCCAGCTTGACAACCAACACTTTATCGCTCGGAGCATAAACACCTAGAGCATTCGGAGACAGACGACCCGCAATAATTTCCGGCGCACCGGATATAAGACGCAGATCATCCGAGACCGGAGACCCCCGGGTTGGGTCCAATACGCGCCTCCATGCGAACACAAACTCTTGTGCACGAACGGGTTGGCCATTTGACCAATGCGCGCCGTCTCTCAGACGAAATGTGTACTCAGTCCCTGAGTCGTCGACACTCCACGAGGAGGCAACTCCGGGGAGAACCTGGCCACTTGCGGACTCGATAGTGAGACCCTCGTATAAGTCCTGGAGGAGCTGAAAGGAAAAGTTGTCGGCGGCCGCCGCGGGATCCAGGGAAGCGGGTTCGCCAGCCAGCCCGCGTCTCAAAATCTGTCCTTGAGGCGAGGTATTTGCTTGATTCCCGCAGCTCGAGAGGCCCAAAAACAGGCAAATAATCGCCAGGAAGCTCATCTGTCGGCCAGCTTTTGGACCGCACGCGGGTTGCATTGCTTCAGTTTACGGAAGAATTAGTGAGTTGGCTTCGTGACTCCAGTGGAGAGGCCGTTCCAAGCGCGAGCCAACCGCTTCTTAGGGCGATCGAGCAAGGGTCGATAGGTGAGTTCCTCACGCCCAAATCAAATTGCCATTTTGCTCCCTAACAGAGCCCCTGGTGCTGCGACGCAACAATCACCCAAAAGTGTGAATTACAACAACAAAACAGTTGTAATATGTTGAGGAATGACGCAATCTGTTAAAGAGAATCTGCTCGCTGCATTTAGATATCTGCTGAAGCCCTTGGTTCGACTGGCCGTCAAAAATGCGGTCGCGTTTCCCGAATTCAGTGAAGTCCTAAAGCAAGCGTATGTGGATGTGGCGAGAAAACAATTCGAGGCTTCGGGCAAAGACCCGACTGTAGAGGGGATTTCGTTGATCGCGAATATAGAAAAAAGCGAAGTTCGCGACATTCTCGGATCGAATACTGGAGCGAAGTTTGGAGTCGCTGCCCAGGAATCGAATCCTTTGCCAACAGCTTTGGCTGCGTGGCACACCGACGTGAATTACACCGGGCCCTATGGAGTTCTTCGAGACCTCGAATTTTCAAGAAGCGCTGGAGAGAAAACTGGGGCGACATTTTCGGAATTGACTGCCACTTATTGCCCTGGCGTTTCGCCGCGCGCTCTATTGGACGAGTTAATTCGAACAGGTTGCGTGCAGGATGTTGGCAATGGCTATTACCGAGCGGTGAAGCGTTTTTATATACCTGATCCACTGAGCACCGAAAGCGTTTTATGGTTTGCGCGTGTGGTGCACAACGTATGCGAAACGCTCGAAGTCAATTTTCGTGCTGAGTCAATTGGAGGCAACGGTCTTGTAGAAAGAACGGTTTATACCGTTCACGGAATCACTAAGAAGGACCTCAAGGATTTCGACAGGTTTATTCGAGCTCGGGGCCAGATATTTGCAGATGACATCGATAACTGGTTGTCGGAACGAGACAAGGAAGGATGCGAAGACAGTATTAAAACGGGCGTCGGAATCTATCACTACATTGTGAATGAAGAAGACGAACGTGCATTAGCAAAAGAACTGCCAAACTGAAGGGATTAAAAATGGACATTAGTTTTGAAAGGATCGTACGAGGGATCGCGACACCAGCGTGCGTGATTGTCAGTTTGATTGCCGTGAATCCTGCATATGCAGGACACGGGTCAATGGTGCGGCCAGCGGCCCAGATCGGGTCGAACGGTATAATCCGGCCGAGCGCGCAGATCGGCTCGAACGGCCTTTTCCGGCCAAGCGCTCAAATAGGCTCGAACGGCCTAATCCGTCCGAGCGCACAGATCGGCTCGAACGGCCTTTTCCGGCCAAGTGCTCAAATAGGCTCAAACGGCCTAATTCGTCCGAGCGCGCAGATCGGCTCAAACGGCATTTCCGCACAAACTTGGTTGCCGATGCCCCGAGGTATGAGCGCTTCACGACCGGATGCGCAGATTGGATCAAACGGAATGCTTCGCCCGAATGCCCAAATCGGTTCTAATGCGATATCTCGTCCTGCGGCACAGATTGGATCGAACGCGGTGGTTCGACCTGAAGCGCAAATTGGGTCCAATGCATTGGCAAGGCCGGATGCTCAAATAGGCTCCAACGCAATAGCTCGACCCAATGCACAGATCGGTTCGAACGGCATCGTTCGTCCGGAGGCGCAGATCGGATCGAACTCAGTGGTTCGACCTGATGCGCAAATTGGGTCCAATGCATTGGCAAGACCGGATGCTCAAATAGGCTCCAATGCAATAGCTCGCCCTGATGCGCAGATCGGATCAAATGGCATCATTCGCCCTGCGGCACAGATTGGATCGAACGCGGTGGTTCGACCTGATGCGCAAATCGGATCTAATGCATTGGCAAGGCCGGATGCTCAAATAGGCTCCAACGCAATAGCTCGACCCGATGCACAGATCGGTTCGAACGGCATCGTTCGCCCGGAAGCGCAGATTGGATCGAACGCGGTGGTTCGACCTGATGCGCAAATCGGATCCAATGCGATAGCGCGACCTGATGCACAAATCGGTTCGAATGCAATCGCGCGTCCAGCAGCACAGATTGGATCAAACGGATTAGTGCGCCCTCAGGCCCAAATCGGGTCCAATGGCGCAATGCGACTGGGCAACCTGCTGGCAATAGACTGAATTCTCCAGTAGTTGGCGGGCATGATTGCCCGCCAGCCATTCGACGGCACGCCTAGCGCTTCTTAACTAGTTGCGCTTGTATTTCTGCGACCTCCCGGGGCGAGTCCACGCAAAAATGTGCACGCTCATTTCGCCGGAGCCTTTGCGGTGCGATCGCCTACGTCTCAACTCCTCAAGATCACCATTCACTGAGTCGATATAGGCCGAACCGCGCCTTTTTATATCTCTAAGTACTGGGGCAATCGTATTCAGATTCACCTCGGGTACGTGGCAATTCCTTTCCAGGAGAAGTACTGACTTCCTCCTTTTCGAGCTTGAGTTTCTATGCAGAGTATCTAGGTACCTCTCAATTACTAGAGCTGCACGCGGCACAGCGAAATTTGGAAGCACGAACTCCGGCCTCCGGGCAACTAGGTCGCCAGCCGCGTCGATTCCAATGCTAGGAGAACGCCGCATGAGTTCTAATGCGACTGATGCCGAAATAGATACCCGTGCAGCGCGGACCAACGAAGATACGGATCTCTGGCCCGGTGCAATAGTTAACGGCAGTGGCCGATATTCCTTATCCAAGAATTTTGGCGCCGAAAACCAAGTCGACATTACAATTCCCATCTGTTCGTATGCGCGTGCCAATTTGCGGTATTGACGTATATCGGTGCCTCTTTTGCCTGATCCGTAATAGGCGCAAACGGAATCGACAATCCATCGTTTGGGTATTTTATTTGCGTCCAGAAATTCAATGATGGCCGCAATTAATGCGTGCGCTCCCTGCAGGTTCAGAATATCTCTGGATGGAGAATCGGACTTCTTGATCATGTCACAGCTCCGTTGAGACGATCCCAAAGCTTCATTTCTTGCCAGAAATTCTCGATTTGCTACTCCGTCGCTGGAGATTTTTCCGACGACTCCCGTCAGCTATGGGTTCTGCAGTCCCATCCTCGAAATAGTAGACAGTTATACCCGCTCGGCATTGGGATACTTCTCGTGAGGCCGATCGCTTTGCTTTTATACGAGAGCGCGCCAACAAGGAACTCGCGCTCTCTATGAGCGTCGCACCCTGTTGCGCCAATTGCCTACGCACAAGTGGAAGGACACTAATATCGACGTCAGACATCAGTGCGGTTCCCTCAAACAGAGGCGTTGCATCTGTACGTAGGTTGTCTTTGAGAGTGGTCAATAGATCGCCCGCACGCTCTCCCATGTTAGCGATCGCGCTGACCGTCATTCCCCTAAAGACAGGCACTCGCGCTTTAGCCCGGATTCGCTGGCCGGAAAGAAGTTCCACGGCATGAATCTGCAGCAGCTGATCAAGCATTGCTCGAACCGGGATTCCGCCACTGTGGGCCGTCACTAGCTGCTCGAAACTTCTTTTGCGGCCGAATATTGGCAATATTGCAGGGTCGCCTACAGCACTCAAAAATCGCTGATTGTTGTACCACGCAGCGAGAACCTTCCTAACTGGGTGTTGTTCAGCACGTGCAGTAAGCGATCTTTCATCAGTCTCAATAATGCGTGCTATTTCTGCCCTGGCTAGTCCCGTAATAATTGCTACGCGGGAGTGGCTGCTGCGGCCGCTATCTCTCTCTATCCGTACCGCAGCGGATTTAACTGCGGCGTGTCTTATCATGCGACTAAATTCTCGGACCGTAATTCCTGTATCAAACATCAAGTCAATAAGCGGATTTACCGCGCGCTTAAGAGCGACAAGTGCTGCTTCCTTCAGTGGATCTGGCGATTCGGATTTGTTGGGAATGTGCATTACCGCCTGATATTTAATACAACACTACTATCTGTGTAAAATACCACGCACAGAAGCGCTTAAACCCAAAACGGGACCTTTTGAAGCGGGCAAAATATCAACGCAGGCGCATTTGTGGTTTCATCGTGGCGTTCATGCATTTGCACCTTGCCAATTGACTCGGTTCCATCGTTGATAGCAATTTGCAAATCTAGCTGAATCACCTATAAAGTCACTAATTCCTTATGCCCCACTCTCTAGTTTGTTGGCGCTGCGGTTCCTCTCTCGCGGCTCTTAGCCTGCCGCTGCGTCGTCTTGAAGTCTGCAAAGCCTGCAATGCGGAGCTGCACGTGTGCAAAATGTGTGTCGAGTACGACACCTCTTATGCCAAACACTGTAAGGAGCCGACGGCAGAAGAAGTTCGCAAGAAGGATGAGGCCAATTTCTGCGACCACTTCAAACCGAAAGCAGGGGCGTACGTTGCGAAGAACGAAGCGGAGATTGCTAAGTCCAAATCCGCGCTGGATGACCTATTTAGAAAGTGACTTTTTCTTGGGTTTTTTCGCGGTCTCCGCGATCCGCCACAAGTAGAGCGCCGCTACGGAACGATGCGGCCGCCATATCTCTGAGAACTTCAACAACTGCTTCGGTGATGGTAGCGCGCGTTTGCGGTACAGCAACTGAAAACCCTTGCGTACACCGTAGTCGGTGACCGGCATCACGTCCGGACGGCACAGCGTGAAGAGCATGAGCATGTCCACGGTCCACGCGCCAACGCCGCGCGCTTCCAGCAATTGCGCGTAGATGTCGGCATCGGCCATCTGCGCAATGAGCGCAGCGCTTGGGATCTGGCCGGCGTTGAATCGCGTGCAGATGTCCTTCATCGCCAATGCCTTGCTGCGGGACAGTCCCGCCGAGCGCAACTGCATTTCGGTCATGTCTACCAGCCGCTTCGAACACGGAATCCCATCCTCGAATAAGGCGAGTACCCGCGCCCAGATTGCGCGAGCGGCTGCGCCGGCCAGTTGTTGGTGAGCAATGGCTTCGAGCAGCGCAACATACGGCTCACGCGGGGGAGGGGTGGGAACCGCGAGGGCACCGATTCGATCAATCCACTCGCTTAAACGAGGATCGCTTTTCCGGAGATGCTTAATAGCGCGTGCGCTCACGGCATAAGTTTAATCCCAACACCGGACTTCTGATGAACAGACACCGCTTGCGCGCGTGGTCCGCGGCACAGCTTCGCACGGATCTTCTCAAGCGCGAGGAACTCAAACCGATGCATCAAAAAGAGCGGCGACTGAGTGGTGTTTTCGAAATCCGACGCCGCGTCGGCGAGCCAATGAGACGTGACTTATGGCGCTGCTTGGGAGGTAGGCGAAGCCGCAACCATTACAAATCTTAACGTCAGCGGCTGTTAAATTAGGGGATTCCCGCATATTCATCCCCCGGGTATACGCTCACATTAGGGTGAGCGTATAAGATATTGACACTGATATATTAAAACCCCGGAGTTCCAAAGGATGGCGACGTCTCCGGATTATTTGCGTCTCGCCTCGAGTGCGACACGTGCGTTGGCAGATTCAGCATTGGACAACCTGCGCGATGCCGTGCTGGTGGTCGACGCGCGCCATAAGCATTCCCCTATCGTGCTCGCCAATGCTGCTGCGCGTCGATGTCTGGAAACCGATGGTGCATCGCTGGTGGAGAGTCCGCTGGCAAGCATCCTCGGTTCCGCATCAGCCCCCAAACTTGATGCACTGATCACAACCACGGCCGATCCTAGCGTGAACTGCGCTCGCGTCCTGAGTTGGCGTTTTTCGGGCGGCGAGCAAGCCGCCATGACTAATTTGAAAGCCCTGGATTCTGGCCCGAACCAGCGGCTGGTCATGCTGAGCTTTCCGCCGCCCACGCCACAACCCGATTTGGTGGCGGCCGTGGATCAACTGCCGTACGACCTACTCATCTTGGATGCGGACCTTAAGGTTACGTATGCCAATGCCGGAGCGGTCCGCGCTGCCGGCTCCATCCCGGGGGGCATCGTGGGCTGCTCGGCACTGATGATGATGCCGACGCTGCTATTAAAGCCAGAAGTGTTCGAACGGGCGCTGAAGGGCCAGCCATTCCACGATGAATCGCTGGTGTTTGCGGAGCCTGCGCATCCGACGCGCCGCTTCGAAATCGACGTGCAACCCCTTAAAGGGGCATCGGGGATCGACGGGCTGGTCGTGATGTGCCTCGAGGTGACTGAACGGCGCGCGAACAATCGCGCCCCGGGCAGTGCCGATCGGCGCTTGCTAGCCCTTACCGAGCACGCCCAAGACATCATCACCGTCGCCGCGGCGGATGGCCGCATGCTGTACGTGAGCGCCGGCGTGCAAAACTCTTTGGGCTATACGGCGGAAGAGCGCGAGTCGAACTACGTGTTCGAGCATGCGCATCCGGATGACCGCCCGGAGCTGCTCGCCAAATACCAGCAATTGGTGGCCGGCGAGATCAAGGGCTTCTCGCGCGAATTTCGCACTCGCCACAAGGACGGCTCGTACCGTTGGTTGGAGTCGCGCGGCATTTCCGCTCTGGACAACCCCTTGATTGGCGGCATCGTCATCAACTCGCGCGACATCACCGAGCGCAAGCAGGCCGAGTTTCGTCTGGCGCAGCGCGAAGAGGTCTTTCGCCTCGCGGCCGAGGCGGTGGATGGCATCATTTTTGAGTGGGATATCGTCAAAGGCGTTGTGCATCGATCGCGCGGCGTCCAAGAAGTCTTGGGGATCATCCCCGAACAGATGGAATCTTCCGCGGAAGCGTGGCTTGAACGGATCCACCCGCGCGACTTCAACGCCGCCAAGAAGGCCATCAGCGTCGCACTGCTGAACGGCCGCAGCTGGACCACCAACTACCGCATTCGCGATGCGAAGGGCCGCTACAAAGCGATCCTCGATCGAGCGCTGGTTCAGCGCAATGCCGCCGGCGATCCGGTGCGCGTGATCGGTTGCTGCGTCGACATCTCGGAAATCAAACGCCTCACCGACATTTTGGGCGAAACGCAACGCATCGCCAAGATCGGCGGATGGGAATACAGCTACTCGACCCGGGAAATGACCTGGACGGATGAGATGTTCCGCATCTTCGGCGCCAATCCAAAAGAGTTTCGCCTGACGTTGGAATCGATGCTCGGACTGTGTGTACCGGAGTCGCAGGAACAATTCCGCCAGGCATTGCAGCGCGCCGAGGCAGGCGCCGGCCACATCGACCTCGAAATCGAAATCAACACGCTCAAGAGCCAACGCATCTGGGTCAGGGTCATCGGACACCTCGAGATGCTGGGCGGCCATCCGTTTCGCGCCTTCGGTTCGGTCCAGAACATTCAGGCAAAGAAGCTCGCCCAAATTGCGCTCGAGAACAGCACCGGGTGGCTCAAGCTGTCCATGAACATGGCCAACATGCATGCCTGGCGCTGGGATCGTGCGCAAAACTCGTTTGAATTTGCCAATCTGGAGGATCCGCAGGCGAACCTCCCCAGTGTTTTCCCAGATATGGGAACCATGTTGGCGCGCGTGCATCCGAAGGATCAGAGCGCGGTCAAGCGTGCCATCGACAGCGCTTTTTCCGGCGAGGTTGAGGTGCGGCAGGAATTCGAGCTGCTCGGCAACGACGGCCGTTATCGCTCCTATGCGACCACCGCCAGGCCGTTGTTCGAAGGTGCTGCGACGCGCGGCCTGGTGGGCGTCATCCAGGATGTCACCGCACGGCGGGATTCTGAGCGGCGTTTGCGGCGCTCGGAGGAATTGCTGCGCGCCACAACCACCAACACCGCGGACACGCTCTTTTTGCTGGACACCGCGATGCGGGTGCGTTTTGTGAACAAATCCGTCAACGGTTTATCGGTCGAGCAGGTCATCGGCCGCGAAATCGACAAGCTGTTGCCGGAGGCGGCGCGCGCCGGCGTGTTGCGCAAACTCGGCGGCCTGCTGGAAACCGGCGAGACCATCACCTTTGAGTTCGAATCCATCCAAGACGGCCGCGCGCACTACTTCGAAAACCGCGCCGTGCTGGTTCGCGACGACGGCGTCGCCACGGGCATTTCGATTTCCATGCGCGACATCACTGAACGCAAGGGTCTCGAGCAGGAAATTCTCGATGTCTCCGGGCGCGAGCGCCGCAGCATCGGACGCGATCTGCATGATGGACTGGGCCAGGAACTCACCGGCATCGCGCTCATGCTGCGCGGACTCGCCGGCCGCATCCAAGCGCGCTGTCCGGATGTGGTGGAGAATGTCAACGAGGTCGTCGGTCACTTGAATCAATCGATCGAGACCGCCCGATCGTTGGCGCGGGGACTTTTGCCGGTGCGAACCGAGACCGGCGGTCTCACGGCAGCGCTGCGGGCGCTCGCCGAACGGAGTCGCGACTTATATGGTCTTGAAGTCACCTTCAGTTCGGCGGTAAGCCCTGAATTCGACCTCTCGGAAACCCATGCGAGCCACCTCTATCGCATCACGCAGGAGGCGCTCACGAATGCCGCGCGGCACGGGCGGGCGAGCCTGGTGAACATCAGTCTCATCGCGAGGTCGGATGGCTTTGCGTTACGCATCACCGATAACGGCGTGGGCTTGTCGCGCGCCGCGCCCTCGCCATCGGGAATGGGACTTAAGATCATGAAATACCGCGCGGATATGATCGGCGCGAAGTTTGACATCACCTCGAACCCGCCACATGGCGCGACCGTAACGGTCACGGGCTAGCATGCGGCGTAAGATACAATTTCAGTCAGGCCATTTAAGGAGAAATCAACATGGCAGCCAGTAGCGGATGGATTCGATCTTCCATGGCACCCTCGGGAGCTACCACAGGCAAGCGCCGCGTGCGCCGCGTCTTGATCGTCGATGATCACCCCATCGTGCGCCAAGGATTGCGGCGCATCATGGAGAATGAAGAGGACTTGATCGTCTGCGGTGAGGCAGAGACCGCCCGCGATGCGCGCACGGCGATCAAAGAGCTGAACCCGGACGTCATGATCGCCGATATCAGCTTGAAACAAAGCGACGGCATCGAGCTGGTGCGCGACGTGCGCGCCCATTACCCGCAACTGCCGATTCTGGTGCTCTCGATGCACGATGAGACCATTTATGCCGAACGCATGCTCTCGGCCGGCGCCAACGGTTACATCATGAAGCAGGCGGCGAGCGAGCAATTCTTGGTGTCGCTGCGACGGGTGCTCGACGGCGGCATTTATGTGTCCGAGGCCGTCGGCAACAACATGATTCAAAAATTCGCGGCCGGCGGCTCATACATATCCGCCAATCCGATCGACCGTTTGAGCAACCGCGAGCTGCAGATTCTGCACATGATCGGCAAGGGCATGAGCACGCGCGAAACGGCAGAGTCCTTGAACCTGAGCATCAAGACGGTCGAATCGCACCGCCAGCGCATCAAGCGCAAGCTGAACTTGAATACCGGCACGCAGCTGGTGCAGTACGCGGTCAATTGGTTCACGGGGCGCGAAGGCAGCACGCATGCGCCGTCGGACGGGGCCAACTCTTAAGGAGTTTTGGGCTCAGCGGAACGCTTTGCGGTCACATCGCGCACGCAGCCGGCAAAGTGCGTGGGGTGTCCCGTATCGCTGCGTTGCGCTTCACCGCGCATGTGCCACCATTCGGTTTGGCCTGTCGCGAGCTGCACTTGAAACTCGGTGTCGAGCGGCGTGCGCTCTTCGAGATGCGAACGCAGCTTGCGCAACAACGTATCCCAGGTCTCGGGGGACATGAGCGGGCGCAAATCGCTGAAGGCGGGACGTTTCACCGGCTCGCTCCACGTGAGACGCGGGCAAAACCAGTCGCTGAACCACGCGGAGCCGTCCGCCAGGTCCAACTCCCAAAACCCGTCGCCGCTCGCACGCATGGCGCGCGCACCGGGCAAGGGTGACTTGCGGCTGGGGGGACGCGAATCGCACATGCCCTCGATATCGGTCCACAAAGCCCTCGTCTGAAGGCGGCAGGCCCGGCAAATGCGTGAATTGGGCGCGAATTCAGCCATTCTCTTAGCATCAGTGAGTGCTAGTACCGAGATTTGCAACAAGGTTCTCACGGATGATTAAGTCACTGAGAACTGGGCCGATATCTCGATACACGAGAAGCTTGGGCATGCGGGGTTGATAAAGTGTCTGAGACGGAATCTGTGACGCCGATCACAGTCGATGCATCACCGGCGATTTTGCTGGCCGAGGATGACCCGGTCACGCGCATGCTCATGAC
>DASXOY010000008.1:0-6342 GCA_036493935.1 Steroidobacteraceae bacterium
CGCGCTTCCGGGGAGCCCGAAGCGCGAGCTCTACTGGGCTTATAACTTTCTCGCCGGATCCATGATGCTGGCGCTGTCCGGCACCGAACGGGTCGACCGGCTGTCGGAAGGCCTGTGCCGTGCGAAAGACTTGGAGGCCGCGCGATTGCGGCTGCTCAATTATTGCGCGGGCGGATTCCTGGCGATGATCACCGCCGAACGACTGAGCGGGCGCGCCTGATTTTGCCTCTTTGACGTATCGGCAGCGCGTTCAAGATTAGGCGGCGGAACCTTGTACTCGGTGCGCGTGAAAGGATCGCAGCTCCCCAACGCCAGCAGCACGAACAGCCAGAACAGCGCCGCCACGGCAAATGCGCGCACGATGGCGGGGCCGCGGTTGACCTCCATGAAGAACAGGGCGACGCCCGCGATCATTGCAAGTCCCGGCAGCATGATGAGCGGACGAAAGGCGTGCGGTATCGGCAAGAGCGCGAGGGAAAACTCGATCGCCCCCAAAAGCAGAATCCAGCCCCAGGCCTTTAAGAGCCGGTCGATCTGTGCGCGAACGTCGGGGCGTGCCGAGTCCATCAGCCGCGCCCCACAAGATAAATGAGCGGGTACAGGGTGAGCCAGACGATGTCGACGAAACTCCAGTAAAGCCCGACTGCCACCACCGGCGTGTGGTAGTGCGCCGAGAACTCGCCGCGGCGGGCGCGCAGCATGATCCAGACCACCAACACGACGCCGATCAGCATGTGCAGGCCGTGAAGGCCGGTGCTGATGAAATAGAACACGAAAAACAAACGTGCGCCGCCCTCGAGCGCGCCGCCGATCTTGAATGACGCGGCGGCGGGAAAAAGATGCTGCGAAATATCTCCGGGCCACTCCACGCCGAACTTGAGCACGATAAAGGCGCCCCCTAAGACAAGCGCGCCGAAGCAGCAGCGCATCAAGCGGCGCGAATCGCCGGCGCGCACGAAGACGATGCCGGCGGCGTAAGCCAGGCTGCTCGTCAGCAACAGCACGGTATTCACGGTGCCGGCCCACAAGGTGGTTTCGCGGGCGGCGGCGTCGAAGGCGAGCGGATTGGCGTGGCGGCCGACGATGAAGCAGAGCAGCAGGCCGCCGAAAAACAGTACTTCGGTGGCCAGAAAGAGCCACATGCCCGCGAGCGCCGCCTCGTTCTGATCGGCGCCGCTGCGATATTGAAAGCCGACCGATGCCGTCGTGCTATTCATGCGCTTCCCCGTGGGGAGGCTCTTTGGCGGACGACTCCTTGTCCGGCCGCGCATAGGCGTAGGGGCCCTGGGTCACGTGCGGGGTGGCGATGAAATTGACGGTCGGCGGCGGCGAGGGCGTCTGCCATTCGAGCCCTGTCGCGCGCCAGGGATTTTGCGGCGCGCGCTTGCCGTGCAGCAGCGACCACAGCAAATAAGCGAGGGGCAGCAGATACGCCGCCGCAAGGATGGTCGAACCGGCGGATGAGAGCACGTTCAAGACCTGAAATTCCGGCGCATAGGTGGCGTAGCGTCGCGGCATGCCCAGATACCCCAAAATGAATTGCGGAAAAAAGGTGAGATTGAAGCCTATGAACATCACCAGTGCGGCGATGCGCGCCCAGGCTTCGGGGTACATGCGGCCCGTGATCTTCGGCCACCAGTAGTGCAGACCGCCGAAATAGGCCGAGACCATGCCGCCCACCATGATGTAGTGAAAGTGCGCCACCACGAAGTAGGTTTGGGTCAGGTGCACATCGGCCGCGAGCGCGGCCACCCACAATCCGGTGACGCCGCCGATGGTGAACAGGCCGATGAAGCCGAGCGCGTACAGCATGGGCGCATCGAAATGGATGTAGCCCTTGTGCAAGGTGCCGAGCCAATTGAACACTTTGATGGCGGAGGGCACGGCCACCATGTAGCTCAAGATGGAGAACAGCACCGCCGAGTACACCGAGGTGCCGGCAACGAACATGTGGTGGCCCCAGACGAAAAAACTGATGACGGCGATGGCCACGCTCGCCCAGACCAAGAATTTGTAGCCGAAGATCGGGCGCCGGGCGAAGGCGGGGATGATTTCGCTGATGACGCCGAAGCCCGGCAGAATCATCATATACACCGCCGGGTGCGAATAGAACCAAAACAGATGCTGAAACAGCAGCGGATCGCCGCCCACGGCGGGATCGAACACGCCGATATGGAACAGCCGCTCGAGCAGCATGAGTAGCAGCGTGATCGCCAGCACCGGCGTCGCCAGAACCAAGAGCACGCTCAAGGAATACATGGACCAGATGAACACCGGCAGCCGATACCAGGTAAGTCCTGGGGCGCGCAGGCGGTGAATGGTAATGATGAAGTTCAGGCCCGTGGCGATGGATGAAAAACCGGCGACGAAGATGCCCGCCGCCGCCAGGGCGACGTGACCCTTGGAATAGGTAGTCGAGAGCGGCGTGTAGAAGGTCCAGCCGGTATCCAAGCCGCCGACAAACAGCGCCCAGAGCGTGATAGTGCCGCCCACCATGAACAAGTACCAACTGAAGAGGTTCAGGCGCGGGAAGGCCAGATCGCGCGCGCCGATCATCAGCGGGATGATGAAGTTGCCGAGCGTCACCGGCACCGCGGGCACCAGGAAGAACCACACCATGACCACGCCGTGCATCGTGAACAGCCGGTTGTAGGTTTCCGGCGAGCCTAAGAGGCCTTGCGGGGTGATGAGGTTGAAGCGCACCAACGCTGCCGCGGCGCCGCCCAAGAAAAAGAACGCGGTGATCGAGGCGAAGTACAAGATCGCGATGCGCTTGTGGTCGGTGGTCAACAGCCAGCTCTTGAGCGACGTGCCGTCGTGCAAGTAGGAGCGATCGACGGCCGCCGCCGGGATCTTGATGTCCGCGCTCTCGGCGCTCACGGCGGCGACTCCGGGCTCAAGGATTTGATGTAGGTCACGAGCTTGAGCAAGTCCTCCTCGCTGATCTGGCCGGCATAGCTCGGCATGAGATCCTGGTAACCGGCGACGATTTGCGCACCGGGAGCGACGATGGAATCGTGCAGGTAGCGCTCATCGGCCGTCACCGTGCGTCCATCGCTCAAGGGCACCGGGCGTCCATAAAGTCCTTCGAGCGGCGGCGCGCGAACGGTGGCAACTTCGGCGCCGCGCGCATGACAGCCGCTGCAGCCATAACGGATATAAAGAGTGCGGCCTTCGCCGACTAGGTCATCGGCGACCGGATTGCGGGCGAGCCACGCCGCAAACTGCGCCGGCGGCAGCACCACAACCTCGCCGGTCATCATGGAATGATTCACGCCGCAGAACTGCGTGCAGTACAAAGGATAGGTGCCCGCGCGGGTGGCGGTGAAGCCCAAGGTCTCATAGCGGCCCGGCAGCACGTCATGCTTGATGCGAAACGCCGGCACCGAAAAATCATGGATCACATCCTCCGAGGTCATGATGAGTTGCACGGCGCGGTTCAAGGGGACGTGCAGCGCGTTGATTTCGCGCTGGCCACTCGGGTGTTCCACCTTCCACATCCATTGCTTGGCGACCACATAGATGCGCAGCGCGTCCTGCGGCGGATTGAACATGCGCACGTAGAGATTGGCGCCCCAGACAAACAATCCTAGGAACACCAACAGCGTTGCACCGGTCCAGGCCGACTCGAAGATCCAACTCTTCGTGCCTTCGACACCCCGATCGACCGGACTGTTGGCGCGGTAGCGCGTGATGTACCGCAGCAGCAGGGCGAATACCAAGACGAGCACGGCAAGCGAGATCGCGAGCAAGGCCCACAGCAGTCGGTCCACTTCGGATGCGTTCGCGGAAGCCGAGGGCAGGAGCGTCACGCGGGCTTTCGCTCGCGCCGAAACAACAGGTACAGCACCCCGAGCAACACCAGCACGGTCAGGATCGCCGCCAAGCGCATCACTTTCAGCACGGCGAGGGAATAGCGGCCGGTGGAGGGGTCGTAATGGAAACACAGCAGCAGAATGGGATTGGCATACCGGGGCGCCGCGCCGCTGGCGGCACGCTGCACGGCATCGCGGACTGCGCCCGGCCGATAACCCACGCCCAAGAGATAGCTCGACACCGCCGCGTCCTTGGTGGCGAAGGTGATGCCGGCAGGATGCAGAAACTGGCGCGCGGCACCATCCCAACGGTCGTGAAATCCCACCGCGGCCGCCACCGCGTCGATGGAGGCTTGATCGCCGGTGAGATAGTGAATCGCGCTCTTGGCACCACCGGGTTTGAACGCCGCGAGATCGGCGTCCTTCGCCTCTTGCGCGCTGCGACTATTTTCGCGCGGGTCAATGCTGATGGCCGCGAGCGAATAGTCGCGTCCCGGCTGCAACGCGGCGGCGGTCAGAGCGCGGTACAGGCTGGCGCGAGTCACGGCGCAGAGATTCGGGCACTGGAAGTAGCCCAAGATCAGGATCAAGGGCCGACCGTCGGCGGCCTGGCGCAGCGTCAGCGCGCCGCCATCGGCATCGCGGAACTGTGTTTGCTCAGGAAGCATCGCCCCGGGATGCTGGGTAAAGGCGAGCGCCGCGGCGTCGGTCGGTGGGGCGGCGCGCGCACTGAAAGCCGCCAGCAACACGAGTCCGATGAACGCCTTCATGGCGGCCATCCCGGAATTCCGTCGCGCGCCGTTTGCCGCATGGCCTCCTCAATAGGAATGTGCGCGACGCCGGCCTGTTGATCCACCCAGCCGCGGCTGTGCAGGCGCAGCAACTCTTCGCGATGGAATCGCTGCATGTCGGCGCTCGGATCCACCTGCAATGCAGGCGCGGGAAATCGCGGCAGCGGCAATTTCAATATGCGATCGAGCCGCGACTGCGGATACAACCACAACGTCGCCGCGGTGCAGACCAGCAATAGCCCGAGCATGGTCGCGACCGCGCCGTAGATGAATCGCTCGCTCACATCGCGCCGCTCGTGGCGCGCAGCGGAAATTGTGCGCTCGGGTTTAAGCAAGGGCCGCCTCCGCGTCGAGATAGGCGCCGCGCTGGAAGGCGCGAATGCCGAGCGCGGCGCCGAGCGGCAAGAGCGCCAGCATGGCGCCCAAATCGATGAACGAAAGCTGGCGATGCGCGGCCGGAATGACGAGCCACCAGGCGCGGACGATTTCCATGGCGATAAGCAACGCGGCGACAAGGGTGACCGCGCGCGCCGAGCGCTGCAGCGGCGGAAAAATCAACACCAGGAAGGGCAACGCGAAGTGCAGCAGGGCGATGAGAGCCGCGAGGCCGCCCCAAGTGCCGGCGAGCCGCGGCGCATACCAGATCGCATCGTTCGGCAAGTTTGAATTCCACACGATCAGCAGCTGCACGAAATCAAGATACGCCCAGAGCACCAAGAGCGCGAGCAGCAGCCGAGCCAGGTCCGGCGTTGCCGCGGGAAATTTACGTCCCGTCGCGAGCAGCGCCACGGACAGGGCCAGTAACAGCGCTTCGGCGGCAGCCATCCAGCCGTAGACGCTGGAGGTGAACTGCGGCTGCAACGACAGATTGAAATCGATGGCGGCAAAGGTCACGGTGAGCGCAAGACCGATGAGGCCTGCGGGCGCCAGACGTGCAAGGGCTGCCTCCCGGTCCTCTCGCTTGAGCGCGCGGCGCACGAGCGCGGCCAGTCCTAGCCATACGCCCAAGTACAGGACGAGCCGGACGCAGAAGAACGGCACATTTAGATAGAAACGATTGGGCAATGCGCCGGAATGCAGCCAGGGATACAAACGCGGCGCGAGAATGAGCACCGGCAGCAGCGCAGGCAACAACAACGGCAGCGTCGCCACGCCCGCGGCGAGGGGCCTGCGGATGGCAAATCCCCAGCGTCCGCCGGTCAAGGCGTGAATCAAGATCAGGCCCATGCTGCCCAAGGGCCAGCCGAGCCACGCCGTCATGGCGGCAAGCCAGGCGTGCGCGAAAATATCCGGCACAAATATCCAGCCCAAAGCGCTTGCGACTATACCGACCGCGCTCAAGGTGAATGCGCCGCGCTCAAGGATCGCCGATTTCATGGCGACCCGCCTTCGCGGCGCGACTCGCCGGAATGTTGGCTGAGCGACAGAGCATACGTGTAGGCGACGATGGACCAGCGATCGTGCGGCGGCACGCGGTCGGCGAAGGCGTACATGATGCCGTAGCCATTGGAGATCACATCGAAGCGCTGTTGCGGGGTCAAGGCACGCACTTGCGCGCTGTCGAACGGCGGCGGCGCGGGGAAGCCGCGCTGAACCACCATGCCGCGTCCCTCGCCGAGTTCGGAGTGACAGGGTGCGCAAAAAATGTGATAGCGCTCTTGGCCGTGCTGAAGCAGCGCCAAGGTCACGGGCGGCGCTTGAGGTCCCGCGGCAGTCTCGAATGCCACGATGTGCTC
>DASXOY010000009.1:0-33737 GCA_036493935.1 Steroidobacteraceae bacterium
CTCTGCGGAGCTTTCTCTTCCGGGTAATTGAGCGTGATCTTGGTCTGGAACATGCTCTTCAGCGTCACCCAAAGACCCTGCAACAGCTCCCAGAGCAAAAACGTTTTGATGAAGCTGCGGACGCCTTGCATTACATATACCCCTTCCAAGGTCCGACGTGGCCGTACGCCATGACGCCCTCGACCAGCAGCCAAATAAGCGTCACGGGAATCAGCGCCTTCCAGCCCAAGCGCATGATTTGGTCGTAGCGGTAGCGAGGGAAGGTGGCGCGAAACCACAGGAATGTGAACATGAAGAAGGCGACCTTCGGTGCCAGCCACCAAAACCCCGGCTCGGCCAGCCATGAGTCCGGCGCGACCCATCCATCAAAGGGAGACAGCCACCCGCCGAAAAAGAAGATCGACGTCAGCGTCGAAATCAAAATCATATTGACGTATTCAGCGATGAAGAACAGCGCGAACGCCATGCCCGAATAGTCGACGTGGAAACCGGCGACGATTTCCGACTCGCCCTCGGCAACGTCGAAGGGTGCTCGGTTGGTCTCGGCCACGCCGGAAATGAAATACACGATGAACAGTGGGAACAGCCAGGTCCAATTCCAACCGAACAGCCCCTGCTGCCGATGAATAATCTCGCCGATATTGAGGCTGCCCGCGGCCATCAGCACGCCCACCATCGCAAATCCCATGGCGATCTCGTAGGCGACGATCTGCGCTGCAGAGCGCATCGCGCCCAAGAAGGCATACTTCGAATTCGCAGCCCAGCCGGCCAGGATGATGCCGTAGACCCCCATCGAGGTTAGCGCCAAAACGTAGAGCAGGCCGGCATCGATATTGGCGAACGCGTGCTCCGGACGCAGTGGGATTACCGCCCACAAGGCCAGCGCGGGAACCAGGGCGAGAAACGGCGCCAAACGGAACAGGAATCCATTCGCATCCGCCGGAACCATGATCTCCTTGAAGACCAGCTTGATCACATCGGCAAAGGGCTGGCCCAAGCCGGGTATCCAGAACAAATTGACGCGATTAGGTCCCCTGCGGTACTGCATCCAACCGATGACCTTGCGCTCGGCCAAGGTATAGACCGCCATGACGAGGATGACGCTGATCATTAGAATCAAAGTCTGCACGGCCAGCAGCAGCGGCGTGGTCCAGTACGGCGTGATATAGCCGGAAATCCAATCGCGCAGCGGGGTCCAATCCCACATGTCAGATCACAGCCCGGGTCAAACGCCCGTCCTTGGTCTTTTGCAAAGGCTCGGAGCCGCGCACCAGCACATCGCTTTGATACGGCGGGATGTCCACCCATGGGCCTTGCGGGATCACGCCGTTAGGTATCGCATCCGCCGGCACGCGCGCGGCCTCGGTGCGAGCGCCGCACAGCACCTTCAAGACATCGCGAATTTCATCCGCGCTGTTGTAGTCGATGCCGTGCAGACCCAGCAAGTTCGCGAGCACGCGCAGCACCTTCCATCCAGGCCGGCTCTCGCCGGGAAGCTTTGCCGCTCCAGTCCAACTCTGCCAGCGTCCTTCCGCATTCACGTACGTGCCGGCGCTCTCGGCAAAGGAACCGATCGGCAGCACCACATGCGCGACGCCGCGCAACGATTCCGGCAGGTGCGTGGTGATCGCCACCACCAGGTCGGCGGAAGCGAGCGCCGAAGCGTCCAGCGCCAAATCGTTCGGCGGATCGATGCCGCCGAACAGGACATACGCCTTAAGCGGCTTCTCCAGCATGGACCGCGCCGACAAGCCCTGCGCACCGACCGGCGCACCACCCGACGTGCGGTGCGGCACCGCGCCGGCGAGATAGGCGCCGGCGGCATTTGCCCCTTCCGTGATCCAACCGATACTGGCGCCGCTCAAATCTGCGATTGCGGCGCTCAAGGCCTTCAATTGCGAGTAAGCCGGATGACGCTGCGCCAACGTGCCCAAGATGACGGCATGACGCGCGCCATGCGACAGGGCCGCGATCATCGATTTGTGGTTCTCGGTCGCGCTGGCAGGACCAACGCCGGACGGCACGGGCTTATTCGCAGCGGCCGCCGCTGCGTGCAGCAGCGCGGTCAATTCCGCGACCAAATCGCCTTCGGCCGAATAGCCCGCGACCGGAAACATGTAGTCGAAGCGGCGCGGATTGACGAACGCCACCTGCGCGCCGCCCTTGATCGCCGCCTTGCGAATGCGATGCGCCAGCATCGGCATCTCGCGGCGCAGATCCGATCCCACGACCAGCACACCCTCTAAGTGTTCCACATCGGCAATCTTCAGACCCAGGTGCGGATAGGCAGGTTCGCTCTCCTGGGCGCGGAAATCCAGCTGACGCAGTCGATGATCGATATTGTTCGAACCCAAGCCGCGCGCAATTTGCGCCAGCAGGAATAGCTCTTCGACGGTGGCTAGCGGCGAGGCCAGGTATCCGGTCGCGGCTTTATTCTCGGCGGCGATTTTCTGAAGGCCTTCGGCGGCGGCGTTCAGCGCCACTTCCCAATCCACAGGCTGCAATTGGCCGTTGATGCGCAGCATGGGCTGCGACACGCGATCTGCGGAGTACATGCCCTCGAAGCCGAAGCGGTCGCGATCGGCAATCCAGGTCTCGTTAATCTCTTCATTCTCGCGCGGCACCATGCGCAGCAGCTTGCCGCGCAGCACATGTGCGTAAAGATTCGTGCCGAAGGCGTCATGCGGCGACACCAGCGCCGACTGAGTCATCTCCCAGGCGCGGCCGTGATAGCGGAATGGCTTGTTGTTGAGCGCCCCCACCGGGCACAGATCGACGATATTGGCCGACAACTCATGATCGACGCTGTGCTCGATGTAGGTGCCGATCTCCATGTTCTCGCCGCGACCCGTGGCGCCCATTTGCGGATAGCCCTGAATCTCCGCGCCGAATCGCACGCAGCGGGTGCAGTGAATGCAGCGGGTCATGTCGGTGGATACCAAAGGACCAATGTTCTTGTCCTTGACCACGCGCTTGCGTTCGCTGAAGCGTGAAATATCGCGTCCGAATCCCAAGGCCAGGTCCTGCAGCTCGCACTCCCCGCCCTGATCGCAAATCGGACAATCCAGCGGATGATTGATGAGCAGAAATTCCATGGTCGCGCGTTGCGCCGCAACCGCTTTGTGCGATTTGGTGAAGACCTTCATGCCCTCTGTCACCGGCGTCGCGCAAGCCGGCAGCGGCTTTGGCGCTTTCTCCACCTCGACCAAGCACATGCGGCAGTTCGCCGCGACCGTCAGCTTGTCGTGATAGCAGAACCTGGGAATATAAATGTCGGCAGGGTCCGTCACCTGCATGATCATTTGGCCCTTGCGAGCCTTCAACGGGACGCCGTTGACTTCGATGTTGACCGTATCGTCTGCCATTTCTTTAAGCCGCAACGGCCGGCCGGCCGTCCAAGTTCGTGGCACCCTCAATGATGGAGCGGCCCTTGTGTTCAATCATGTATTTGAATTCAGGCGCGAAGTGCTTCAGGAAGCTCTGCACGGGCCACGCGGCGGCATCGCCCAGCGCGCAGATGGTATGGCCTTCGATGCGATTGGCCACATCGAGCAGCAGCGATAAGTCCTCGCTGCGCCCTTCCCCGGCGATGATCCGCTTCAGCATTCGGTCCAGCCATCCGGTGCCTTCCCGGCACGGCGTGCACTGGCCGCAAGACTCAGACATGTAGAAGCGAGCCAGCCGCTCGAGCGCTCGAACCATGCAGGTGGTCTCGTCCATGACGATGACCGCGCCGGTGCCGAAGGAGGAGCCGGCTTTCTTCAGCGAGTCATAGTCCATATTGACTCCCCACATCACCTCTGCAGGCACGACCATGCAAGACGATCCGCCAGGGATGACGGCTTTGAGCTTTCTCCCCTTCCAAACCCCGCCCACCAGCTCCATCAGATCCTTGAAGGGGATCCCCATGGGCAATTCGAAGTTGCCGGGCTTGGTCACGTGGCCGGAGACTGAAAACATCGCCGTGCCGCCGGAATTCACCGGCCCCAAACCCGCAAACCAGGCCGCACCCTTGCGCATGATGGTGGGCACGGAGGCGAAGCTCTGGGTGTTGTTGATGGTCGTGGGCTTGCCGAACAAACCGAAATTGGCGGGGAACGGCGGCTTGAAGCGCGGCTTGCCGGGCTTGCCTTCGAGCGACTCGAGCAGCGCCGTTTCCTCGCCGCAGATATAGGCCCCGGCACCGATAAAGGTGTGCAAATCGAAATCCACGCCGGAACCCAAAATATTCTTGCCCAGCAAACCGGCGGCATAGGCCTCGGCCAAGGCCGCTTCGAAGCGCGGAATGGGCTCAGCCATGAATTCGCCGCGAATGTAGTTGTAGCCCACGGTGGCGGTCATGGCATACCCGCCGATGGCCATGCCCTCGATGACCGAGTGCGGGTTGTAGCGCAGGATTTCCCGATCGTGAGCGGTGCCGGGCTCGGACTCATCCGAGTTGCACACCACATATTTTTGTATCGGAGAGCTGCGCGGCATGAAGCTCCACTTCACACCCGTCGGAAATGCCGCGCCGCCGCGGCCGCGCAGGCCCGAGGCTTTCACTTCGTCGATAATTTTCTCGCGAGGCGGCTGCTCGCGCAGAATTTTTTCCCACGCTTGATAGCCGCCGAATTGTCGATAGACCTCCAGCGTCCACGAGCGCTCGTATTTCAGCGCTTCGAATAACACCAGATTCTGTTCGTAAGCCATCCGCGATCCTTAAGAGCTTTAAGTCAACTCGTCGAGAACTTTATCGACCATCTGCGGCGTCAGATTCTCGTGATACACATGATCCACCATCATCATCGGCGCCCCGCAGCAGGCCGCCAGACATTCCTCTTCGCGCTTCAGGTAGATGCGTCCATCCGGCGTGCTCTCGCCGGTCTTGATGCCGAGTTTCTTCTCGACGTAGTCGACAATCTCTTGAGAGCCGCGCAGCATGCAGGAAATATTGGTGCACACCGAAATGTGATGACGGCCGACCGGCTTGGTCTCGAACATCGAATAAAACGATGCGACTTCGTAGACCAGAATGTTGGGTAATTCCAGATACTCGGCGACCGCGTCCATGAGCTCCGTCGACAAGTACCCGTGATTCTCGTGCTGCACGGCGTGCAGAGCGGATATCACCGCGGAGCGCTTGCGGTCGGGAGGGAACTTGGCGACCCAGTGTTCGATCTCTTCGCGCACATGATCGGATAGTTTCACGCTCATCGGTCAATCTCGCCGAAGACGATGTCTTGGGTACCGATCACCGCGACCACATCCGCCAGCATGTGCCCTCGCACCATCTCATCGAGCGACGCCAGATGCGCGAAGCCCGGGGGCCTCACTTTGAGCCGATAAGGCTTATTGGCGCCGTCTGAAACCAAGTACACGCCGAGTTCTCCCTTGGGCGCTTCGACCGCGGCGTACACCTCACCCGCCGGCACGCAGTAACCCTCGGTCATCAATTTGAAATGATGGATGAGCGATTCCATGTCGCCCTTCATCTCCTCGCGCCGCGGCGGCCGGACCTTGCGATCATCGATCATCACCGGTCCGGGATTCGCCTTCAGCCAAGCCACGCACTGCTCGATGATGCGGTTCGATTGGCGCAATTCTTCGACTCGCACCAGGTAGCGATCGTAGCAATCGCCGTTCGACCCCACCGGAATGTCGAAATCCAGCTTGTCGTACACGTCGTAGGGCTGCTTCTTGCGCAAATCCCATTCGACGCCGGAGCCGCGCAGCATGGGGCCGGAAAATCCCAGCTGCATGGCGCGTTCCGGACTCACCACGCCGATATTGACGGTTCGCTGCTTCCAGATGCGATTGTCGGTCAGGAGGGTCTCGTACTGGTCGACGTTGGCAGGAAAGCGCTTGGTGAAATCAGCGATGAAATCGATGAGGCCGCCGCCGCGGCGGCTGTTGAGACGATCCACTTCCTTCTTGCTGCGCCACTGCGAATACGGATACTGGGGCATCAACTCGGGTAGGTCGCGATACACGCCGCCGGGACGATAGTAAGTGGCATGCATCCGAGTGCCTGAGACGGCTTCATAACAGTCCATGAGGTCTTCGCGCTCGCGGAAGCAATACAGGAATACCGTCATGGCGCCGATGTCGATGGCATGCGCGCCGAGCCACATCAGGTGGTTCAGGATGCGCGTGATCTCGTCGAACATCACACGGATGTACTGAGCGCGCAACGGCGGCTGCAAACCCAGCAGCTTTTCGATGGCCATGACATAGGCGTGCTCATTGCACATCATGGAGACGTAATCGAGCCGATCCATGTAGCCGATCGATTGGTTGTACGGCTTGCTCTCGGCCAATTTCTCCGTAGCTCGGTGCAGCAGCCCCACGTGCGGATCGGCTTTTTGGATCACCTCGCCGTCCAGCTCCAACACTAGACGCAGCACGCCGTGCGCAGCCGGATGCTGGGGCCCGAAGTTCATGGTGTAGTTGCGAATTTCAGCCATCGGATTTCGCAATGCTGGTGGTGTGAACGGGTGCGTTGGTCAGCTGCGGATCGTAGCGGTTGTCGTGGCGGATCACCTTCGGCACGAGCACGCGCGCATCGATGGTGACGGGCTGATAAACGACGCGGCCTTTTTCCGGGTCATAGCGCACTTCGACATTCCCCGAGAGCGGAAAATCCTTGCGAAACGGATGTCCGATGAAGCCGTAGTCGGTCAGCAATCGCCGCAAATCCGGATGACCCTTGAACATGATGCCGTATAGATCGAACGCCTCGCGCTCAAACCAGTTGGCGGCCGCCCAAATGCCGGTGACCGAGTCGACCATGGGCTGATCATCGTCGGCGCAAAACACGCGCAGACGTAAACGCTGGTTTAAGGATATGGACAGCAAGTGATACACCGCCGCAAAGCGCCGTCCCGGCGGCAGCTCGCCCGGGCGCTGGCCGCCGCGCGCCACGCCGCGGCTGAATCCCGAGGAGGTAGCGTTCTGCGTGGTCCATTCATCGCGACCGTGTGACAAATAGTCGACGCCGCACACATCCATGCACATTTCAAACTTGAATTCCGGCGCGTCGCGCAGTACCTGCGCAACCGACAGCAGGTCGCTGGCGGGCACTTCGTAGGTCAGCTCGCCGGCATGATTCTCGACCGCCTTTAATGCCGGCAACGCTCCCGCAATGGCGTGGGCCAGAGCTTCTAGGCGGGTCGGTGTTGCAACCGCCGCCGTAATGCCTGGGGTCGCGCTCATCGGATAATCGCCTTGTTGCGGCGAATTTTTTGCTGCAGCTGAATGATGCCGTACAGCAATGCCTCCGCCGTGGGCGGGCAGCCCGGCACATACACATCGACCGGCACGATGCGATCGCAGCCGCGGACCACCGCGTAAGAGTAGTGATAGTAGCCGCCGCCGTTGGCGCACGAACCCATGGAGATGACCCAGCGCGGCTCGGTCATCTGGTCGTATACCTTGCGCAGCGCAGGCGCCATCTTATTGACCAGTGTGCCGGCGACAATCATCACGTCGGATTGGCGGGGGCTCGGCCTGAAGATGATGCCGAAACGATCTTGGTCGTAGCGCGCCGCGCCGGCATGCATCATCTCCACTGCGCAGCAGGCCAATCCGAAGGTCATGGGCCAGAGCGAGCCGGTGCGAGCCCAATTGATGAGCCTATCGACCGTGGTCACTTCGAAGCCGCGCGCGGTGTTGTCGGCTTCTAATCCCATTCCAACGCACCCTTCTTGTAGTCATAGGCGAGAGCGACCACCAGCACAAGCGCGAAAATCAGCATGGCGAGCAGCCCAAAAGTGCCCGTAATCTTGAGCGAAACCGCCCAGGGGAAGAAAAACGCGATCTCCAGGTCGAAAACGATAAAGATGATGGCCACGAGGTAGTAGCGCACATCGAAACGCATGCGCGAGTCTTCGAAGGCTTCGAAGCCGCACTCATAGGGCGAGAGTTTTTCGGCATCCGGACGGCGGGGACCTAAGATCCAACCGACGGTGAACAGCGCGAGGCCGAGAACCGTGGCCAAGCCGAGAAAAATCAAGATCGGTAAATACTGTCGCAACATTATCAACGCCGTTGACTACACGGATTGACCATAATTGTATCAGAGAGATGGTGCCGACGGCCGGACTCGAACCGGCACAGGTTGCCCCACTAGCCCCTCAAACTAGCGCGTCTACCAATTTCGCCACGTCGGCTTTCCATGGGCTTCGCCCAACCCATCCATGGGCTTTGCCCAACTCTTAACCGGGTTCGCGGACGAACCCCGTTCCTGTCCGGCGCTTCGCGCCGGCAAGAAAGATACATCAACTATTTACACAAAAACTATTTACTTCGGAGGCGTGGCCGGCTGCGGCGCTGTTGCGGGCGGCGCCGGCGCTGCAGCAGGCGGCGGCGTCGGCGTCAGCGCGGGCGGCGGTGCTTTGCTCGGCGCGGTTGCCGCAGCTTGCTGCGCAGCGCGTTCGAGAACGGAGGTCGGCTCCGCGGTGGTGTGCGCGCCGAGATACGCCAGCGTCAGGCTCGTGACGAAGAACAAGCCGGCAAACACGGCGGTCAATTTTGAGAACAACGTGCTCGTGCCGCGCGCGCCGAACACCGTGCCCGACGCACCCGAGCCAAATCCGGCGCCCGCCTCCGCACCCTTGCCCCGCTGCAACAGCACCAGAGCGATAATCATCAGTGCAAGCAGCACGTGCACGCCTAAGATCAAACCACGCAACATAAAAAAATCTCTTTAATGGCGAACGGCCGCAGCCGCGCAAATCTGTCGAAACTCATCGGCACTCAACGAAGCGCCGCCTACCAATCCACCGTCCACATCCGGCATCGCGAACAACTCGGCTGCATTGCCGGCTTTGACACTGCCGCCGTACAAGATGCGCAGATGGCCCGCCATCTTAGCATCATGAGCCGCGATCCGATTGCGCAGGAAGGCATGCACGGCCTGCGCCTGCTCGGGTGATGCGGTGCGCCCAGTGCCAATGGCCCACACCGGCTCGTACGCCAGCACCGCCTGCGCAAAGCCACCCACGCCATGCATCGCGATTACGGCGTCGACTTGGCGTCCGACGACCGCTTCGGTCAGCTTGGCCTCGCGCTCTTCCAGGGTTTCCCCCACGCAGAGCACCGGTATTAAGCCCCCCGCCAGCGCGGCTGCAAATTTCCGCGCAACCAAAGTGTCATCTTCGTGGTACCAGCGCCGCCGTTCGGAATGGCCGACGATGACGTAGCTGCATCCGACATCTTTGAGCATTGCCGCGCCAACCTGGCCGGTGAAGGCGCCGCCGGCCTCGGCGCACACGTCCTGCGCGCCGACCATGATGCGGCCTTCTTCCAACACGCGTACCGCGTCGGCTAAATAAACATAAGGCGGAAAAACCACAATGTCGATCGGCCACTCCGGCCTGACATAGGTTTCCAGCTCGGCGAGCAACGCTTGGTTCAGGGCCTGCGACCCGTGCATTTTCCAATTGCCCGCGACCATCGGACGACGCATAGCCAACCTTCGGGCATTTTGCCCCTGCGGGAAAGGCGGCGAAGATTAGCCGCGCAGCCCCGTAACTGCAAGCCCCTGTTAGGAATTAATGCTGGAAGCGGCCTCGACGGCGGCCGCGATATCCTTGGCGCCCTTCCTGACGAGGGCCGCGTCGGCGCCCTCGACCATCACCCGGATCACCGGTTCAGTCCCGGATGCGCGCAGCACGATCCGCCCGCGCCCTTTAAGGCGCCGTTCAACCTCTTCCACCACTCGGACTACCTGGGGCTCGGCGCGGGGATCAAAGCGCTTCAAGACCTGTACGTTCAACAGCACCTGGGGATACTTCTTCATGGCGGCTGCCAGTTCAGCCAGTCCCGATCCGGTCTCCTTCATGATGGCCAGCACCTGCAGGGCGCTGATCAAGCCATCCCCTGTCGTGGTTTTGTCCAGGCAAAGGATGTGGCCGGAGGTCTCCCCGCCCAGCGTGCCGCTCGCCTGATTCAGCATGGCGAGCACATTTCGATCCCCCACCTGCGCGCGCAAGAACTCGATGCCGCGCTCGCCGAGCGCGTGCTCCAGGCCCAAATTGCTCATCACCGTGCCTACCACCGGACCCTTGAGCTCGCCCGCAGACCGGCGCGCCGTGGCGAGGATGTAGAGCAGCTGATCGCCGTCCACGCAGCGCCCCAGCTCGTCCACCATGACAACCCGATCGCCGTCGCCGTCGAGCGCCAGACCAACCTGCGCACGCACGCCGGGCACGGTGAGCTGCAACAGCTCCGGCGAGGTGGACCCGCAACCGTCATTGATGTTGCGGCCGTTAGGCGAGCAGCCGATCGGTACGATTTCCGCGCCCAAGTCCGCCAGCACACGCGGCGCGACTTTGTAGCCTGCGCCATTGGCGCAATCGATGACGATTTTGAAGCCCTTCAGATTCATGTCGGGCGGACTGGTGGACATGCAGAATTCTTGGTATTGCGTGCGGCTGCGATCGATGCGCACGGCCCGGCCTAAGTGCTGCGATTCCTGTGTCACCACCGGCAAGTCCAGCAAGGTTTCGATTTCCTGCTCGATGCGGTCCGACAGCTTGCTGCCGGTGGCATCGAAGAACTTGATGCCGTTGTCCTCGTAAGGATTGTGCGACGCACTGATCACAACGCCAAAACTGCAGCCCAGACGCTGGGTCATGTAGGCAATGCCGGGCGTGGGCAGCGGACCGATGAGCATCACGTCCACGCCGGCCGCCACGAACCCCGCCTCCAGCGCGGACTCGAACATATAGCCCGAGACTCGCGTGTCCTTGCCGATGAGAACGCGTCCGCCCCCCGGCGCCAGCACCCGCGCCGCCGAGCTCGCCAGGCGCAGCGCAAAATCAACCGTCATCGGCGAGGTGCCGACGCGACCGCGAACCCCATCGGTGCCGAAATAGTGGCTCAAGCATTCATTCCTTGCAGCACCGCGCTGACCGCGCGCACCGCGTCCACCGTCGCAGCCACATCATGGGTGCGGATGATCCGCGCCCCGCCGTTCACCGCCAGCGCCGCCAACCCTAAGCCGCCGTACAAACGATCATTCACCGATCTGCCCAAGATCTTGCCAATGACGCTTTTGCGCGATACGCCGACCAAAAGAGGCGCACCGAGTGCCGCGAAGCGCGGCAGTTCTCTTAATAGCGTCAAGTTATGCTCCAAGTTTTTGCCAAATCCAAATCCCGGGTCGACCACGATGGCCTCGGCAGCAATTCCCGCTTCCATGCAGGCGCGCCGCTCACGCGACAGGAACTCCATGATTTCGGCAACCACGTCATTATAGTGCGGACTGTCCTGCATCGTACGCGGCTCGCCCTGCATGTGCATGAGACAGACGCCGGTGCCCGCCTCGGCGGCGGCTGCGCGCGCACCGGGTTCTCTTAAGGCATACACATCGTTGATGATGCAGGCGCCGGCGGCCACCGCCGCGTTCATCACGGCAGGCTTGGAAGTGTCGATCGAAATCGCCACATTGCAGCTCGCCGCGATGCCTTCGATAACCCCGACGACCCGTTCAATTTCGACCGAAGTCTCCACGGCGAGAGCGCCGGGCCGCGTCGACTGCCCTCCAACGTCGATGATGGCTGCGCCCTCCGCGACGATCTGCCGCGCGCGCTCCACCGCCGCATCGGCCTTTGCATATCGGCCGCCGTCGGAAAACGAATCCGGGGTAACGTTCAATATCCCCATGACGACCGGGCGAGTCAGGTCAATCGTTCTATTTCGACAACGCCACAGCATGCGGGAGATTGTAAGTGACTCTTGGGGCCGGAATCCGGGCGGCGTTTTCCGGACCGTGAAAACAGGGATGTTTTTCCCGGAGCCCCCAGGGATGGGTTTACGGCGTTCCGGGGAAATGACCCCGAACCCTGTCCCTTGATTCTGGCTGGCTAGTGTTGGCCCGCGGGATTGACCAGCGGCGCAGTCGGCTTTTCGGCGGACGGGCCTCGCGGTGTCGGCGTCGGCGTGTCGTCCCAGTCCCGCGGCGGTCGCGGCGAGCGGCCTTCCATGATGTCCTTGATCATTTCTTCGTCGATGGTCTCGTACTTGATCAAGGCTTCAGACATGGTCTGCAGCTTGTCCATGTTGGTCTGCAGAATTTTATAGGCGCGCTGATAGTTGCTGTCGATCACGCGGCGGACTTCTTCGTCGATCACGTGCGCAGTGACGTCCGATACTTGCTTGTGCTGCGTGACGCTGCGGCCGAGGAACACCTCGCCGGATTCTTCGCTATAAGTCTGCGGACCCAAGCGATCCGAAAGACCCCAGCGCGTGACCATGTTGCGGGCCAGTTCCGTGGCGCGTTCGATATCGTTGGAGGCACCCGTCGTGACGGCATCCGCGCCGAATACCAGCTCTTCGGCAATTCTGCCGCCGAACAGCGTGGCGATGCGGCTCTCGAGCTGGCGCTTGCTGGTGCTGTAGCGATCGGCTTCGGGCAGGAACATGGTCACGCCCAGTGCGCGCCCGCGGGGAATGATCGTGACCTTGTACACCGGATCATGCTCAGGGACGCTCAGTCCTACGATGGCGTGACCGGATTCGTGATAGGCGGTGTTGCGCTTCTCTTCTTCCGTCATGACCATGGAGCGGCGCTCTGCGCCCATCATGATCTTGTCCTTGGCGCGCTCGAACTCTTCCATCGTCACTGAGCGCTTATTGCCGCGGGCTGCAAACAGCGCCGCTTCGTTCACGAGATTGGCGAGGTCCGCGCCGGAGAAACCGGGTGTGCCGCGGGCGATGACCGACGGCTTGACGTTGTCGCCCAGCGGGACTTTGCGCATGTGCACTTTGAGAATTTGCTCGCGGCCGCGCACATCGGGAAGCGGCACCACCACTTGACGATCGAAGCGGCCCGGACGCAGCAGCGCCGGATCCAACACGTCGGGCCGGTTGGTCGCCGCGATGACAATGATGCCTTCATTGCCCTCGAAGCCGTCCATCTCGACCAGCAATTGGTTCAACGTCTGTTCACGCTCATCGTGGCCGCCGCCCAGGCCCGCGCCGCGGTGCCGGCCGACGGCATCAATTTCATCGATGAATATGATGCAGGGAGCATGCTTCTTGGCCTGCTCGAACATGTCGCGCACGCGCGAGGCGCCCACGCCGACGAACATTTCCACGAAATCGGAACCCGAAATGGTGAAGAAAGGCACCTTGGCCTCGCCGGCGATGGCACGAGCCAGCAGGGTCTTGCCCGTTCCGGGGGAGCCCACCATCAGCACGCCCTTTGGGATCTTGCCGCCAAGCTTCTGGAACTTGCCTGGATCTTTCAAGAAATCGACGATTTCGACGACCTCTTGTTTGGCTTCCTCAACCCCCGCCACGTCGGCGAAGGTGATGTTCACCTGATCCTCGCCCAGCAGGCGCGCACGGCTCTTGCCGAAGGACATGGCCCCCCGGCCGCCTGAGGCGCCCTGCATTTGGCGCATGAAGTAAGCCCAGAAGCCAATGAGAATCAATATCGGAAAGGCGGAGATCAGCAATTGCAGGAACACCGACTGCTGCTTCGGTGGCTCGCCGCCGAACTTCACATTCTGCTGCTGCAGCAATCCGATCAGCGCCGCGTTATTGGTCTCAGGATTGAATGTGACGAATTGTTCGCCGGAGCGCTTCTTGCCCTCGATGATCTCGCCCTTGAGAGTCACGGATTCGACCGTGCCGCTCTTCACGTCGGTGAGAAACTGGGAGTAGATCATTTGCGACGGCTGACCCGTGCGCATGCCGAATTGGCTGAAAATCGCGAGGAGAATGACCGCCAGCGCGACCCATAAGAGAATCTGTTTCGTCAAATCGTTCAAGTTTCACCTGCATCCGTCATCACATAGGACAAGCAAATCTGACGGGCGTTCCTCAACTTACACCATCCTAAACTGCCGCGCCAACAGATAGATCTCAGGACTGCGAGTTCGTGACGCCTTCGGCTTTTTGGTCGCCACACGGCCATAACGCAGGCGGACATCTCGGATGATCTGTTCGAAGCCCGCGCCTTGAAATAATTTCACGAGCAAGTCCCCTCCGGGCGCCAAAACTCGATCCGCGAACTCGACGGCGAGTTCGGCCAAATGCATCGAACGAGGCTGGTCCACGGCATCGATACCTGCCATGTTTGGGGCCATATCCGACAAAACAAGGTCGATTTTGTCCGCCCCGACCCGTTCCAAGACCTGCGCCAGCACCGCTTCCTCCCGAAAGTCACCCTGCACGAACTCGACGCCCGGGATGGCATCCATGGGCAGGATATCGGTGGCCACGATTCGGCTCTTGCCGCCGACAATGCGCGCCGCATACTGGCTCCAGCCGCCCGGCGCCGCGCCCAAATCGACCACCCGGATGCCCGGCCGCAATAGATGCTCCTTGTCCTGGATCTGCGCCAGCTTGAACACGGCACGCGAGCGCCAGCCTTCGGCTTTCGCGCGCTTAACGAATTCATCGCTGGCATGCTCGGTCAGCCAACGGGAACTGCTTTTGGAACGCTTGGGCATTTTAAGGTCAGACTATAATCGTCAGATGACACTGTCCGAGAAACAAAAGAAACATTTGCGCCGCTTGGCGCACCCCATGAACCCCATCGTCATGCTGGGAAACGCCGGCTTGACGCCCGCCGTGGTCAAGGAGCTGGAGCGTGCCCTCGCCGATCACGAACTGGTCAAAGTGTCGGCCCGCGTCGGCGAGCGCGAGGCGCGCGACGCCGCGCTTACCGACCTGGCACAGCAGACGCGCAGCGAAATCGTCCAACGCATCGGCAATGTCGGCGTCTTCTACCGCCGCAGCGCGCAGATTCCCAAGATTCTGCTCCCCGACTGATCTTCAGCGCGCCGCATGCTTGGCGGACGCCAGGTATAGATCCGCAGCTTTGGTGAGCGCCGGCTTCTGCGCCGCTAGGTGACGCGCCGTCTCCATGCCGCGCGCCAGATTGTCGAACGCGCCGGGTGGAATGTTCGCGCGCACCCAGGATTCGAGCTGATCCAGCGGCAACGCATCCCAGTAAACCGCCGGCGTTTCCTGCGCGACCACCAGCGCCCGGTTCTCGCCCCCGACCGACTTCAGCAGCCGATCCTGATTGTTGATGTAGGTGTCCCACGAAAGCCGCGGATGCTCACGCGCCAAGGTGAGAATCATGCGAAGACCGAGCGTATTCTCCTGCGGCGGCAGCTCATCGGACAGCGCGATCTGCACCACCTGGCGCGCCAGCTCCGGATCCTTAACCCGCGCGAGCGCGCTGTAACAGCGCTGCAGGAGCCTATCGTCCTTGGCATCCTTGGCGAGCGCGTGCAGCTGCGCGAATGTAGCGCCGTCCGCGTTTTCTCCCACGATGGTGAGCAGCGTGTTTTGCGTATCCGCGTTGACACCGTGCGGTTCCTTGACGAATGCGGCAAAGCGCCGGCGTGCCTCATCGATCGTCGCTCGATCGCCCCACTGGCCCAAATCCCGAAGCAGCATGCCGCGCAAGTCGCCGACGTCCGGGGTTTCCTGCGGTGCCGGATCCCAGCCCAGAGCATCGGCTACGGGCTTGATCAGAGCGCGCGCGTAGGCTGCATAGGCCTGGTATCCGGGCGAACCGCGCTCGGCGTACTCGATGCTTCCCAGTCCGCTCACGATCTGCTGCCAGGCGCGGGCGTCGTGGTCCGCGCCCATGGACGATGCCAGCGCCAAGAAATCCTGCAGGGGCGCCTGACCGCTTTCCGCCAAGGCCCATTGATCGTCGAGCAAGGCAATGCGGTCGGCGTTGGGTGCGCTGGTAAATAACCGCGTGTTCACGGCGAGTGTGTCCGCGTCGTATTGGACGCGGTAGTAGCCGATCGCGTCCGCATTGACCGACAACGCCTCATCGCAACGGCCCGCTGCACTCTTCTGCTCCTGAGCGTCGAGCAGCAGGGTGCGCGGAGCGGCGCTGCCGGTTCGGATACGAAGCGGCACCTGCCAATGAGCGGCAGTGGCGCTGCCGCTCAGCAGAAATCGTTTTTGGCTCAACGTGATGCTGCGATTGCCGGACGAATCGCAAGCCGACCTCACGCTGACCAACGGGAATCCCGGCTTCTCGATCCACTGTGCCGCGACGGTGGGAATGTCTTTGCCGCTGGCTGCTTTCAGCGCATTCCAGAGATCGGCGGCTGCCGCGTTCGAATAGGCTCGGTTCTTGATGTAGCTGCGGATCCCGCTGCGAAATACGTCCTCGCCGATATAGGCCTCCAGCATGCGCAGCAGCGCTTCGCCCTTGCTGTAGGTGATGTCCGAATCGAAGGAATCGGCCGCCTGCAGCTCGTCGGTCACATGCTGCTCGATGGGATGCGACGTCACGCGCGCATCCGCCGTCATCGCCGATTCCTTGGATTGATCTTCTTCCTCCCACCAGTGCCATGCAGGATTGCGCGCCGCGGTCTCCTTGGCGGCGAGCCAGGACGCAAAGCTCTCGTTCAACCAGGTGTCGTCCCACCACCCCATGGTGACCAAGTCGCCGAACCATTGATGCGCCATCTCGTGCGCCTGCACGCTGAAGACCGTCTGCCGGTTCCGAATCGTGCTCGAGGCGCCGACCAGCAACGCTTTATCGTTGTAAGTGATCGCACCCCAATTCTCCATGGCGCCGGAGAAGCCGCCAGGCACCGCAATGGAGTCGAGCTTAGGCAGCGGGTACGGATAGGCGAAGTAGGCGTCGTAATCGCCCAGAATTTCCTGGGCGCTAGCCAAGGCCACGGCGCCGTCTTGCTCGCGGCCCGCGACCGCCCAGATGCCGAAATGCGTGCCGCCTTGCACCGCGGACACTTCGCGCAGGTCGCCGGCGGTAAATTCCACCAGGTAGGACGGCATCTTCGGCGATCGCTTAAAGCTGACGGTCGCCGAGTCGCCGCGCACGACTCGATGCTCGATCGGCATGTTCCCCACCGTCGCCCACGCCTTGGGGATGGTGAAGGTCAGGTGAAAATAGGCGCGAAACGCCGGCTCGTCCCAGCAGGGGAACATGCGGCGCGCATCCGTGGCTTCCATCTGCGTGGACAGCAATATGCTCTCGCCGCCGCCTGGTTTGGCGTACTTCTGAGCGAACAGCCCCTGCGGGTGCGTTTCGATTTTCCCGCGGTAGGTGAAACTCAAGGTGTGCGGGCCGGTGACCGGCTGAAATAGAGTCACGGTCGTGAGCTGCTTCTCGTCGCTCGAGTTCACGGACTTCACCGGCTTGCCGTCCAAGCGCACCTGCGTCAAGGTCTCGTTGAGAGAATTGAATTGCACGGTCGCCGTCGCCGCGCGAAATTGCAGCTTCACCGACTCGGTGCCGGTCAGCTTCAGGGCATCGACATCGGGCACGATGACGACGTCGTAACTGACGGGAACGACATTCTTCGGCAGCCGGCCCGGAGCGGATTCGAACGAGAACGGGGCGCCGCACCAGGCCGGAGGCGCCAACGCGCAGCAGAGAGCTGCAAAACAAAACGATGCGCGATTAACCATTGCGATACTCACCTTTGTAAACGACGGCCAGCACGCATAGGCAGGCCAGCAGATAGACTAGCGCGGCAATGCCGTGCCAGGCACCGAAGCTTAAGCCCAGAGCGCTCCCATGCGCCTGCGCCAGGCTCATCCAGCGCGTTAAGATCCATTCATTGACGGCCAACAGCGCCACGGCAAGAAATCCTAAGCGGAATCGGCCGCGATCGGGCAGGAGCAGCGCCAAGGCCGCGACGGCTAACCCAAGATAGGTTTCGATGCTGAAGAGCCGTGCGGCGATGGCCCCAGCGAGATGCCGATCGGCGAGGAAATGAAACACGGTTGCCGCGACCCAGACGGTTGACCAAAGACTTCCGGCCCATAGCACTAATAATACGCGAAAGACTCCGCGCAGCATCTTCACGCTTCTTTACACGTAACGGACGGAAACGATTTCGTAGGTGCGGGTGCCGCCGGGCGTCGTGACATCGACCACATCGCCCTCGGATTTGCCGATGAGCGCGCGTGCAATGGGCGAGGACACCGACAAAAGGCCTTGCTTGATGTTGGCCTCATCATCGCCCACCAGCTGATACGCCACCTTGCTGCCGCCGTCCTGGTCCTCGAGCTCCAGAGTGGAACCGAAAACCACGCGGCCGTTGGCCGTGAGCTTGGTGACATCGATCACCTCGGCATTGCTCAAGCGATTTTCGATTTGGTTGATGCGGCCTTCGATGAAGCTTTGCTGCTCGCGCGCGGCATGATATTCCGCGTTCTCGCTCAAGTCGCCGTGCGCGCGCGCTTCGGCAATGGCCTTGATGACATTCGGCCGCGCCTCGCTCTTCAACTGCTTGAGTTCCGCGCGCAGCCGCTCGGCCCCGCGCAGCGTCATGGGGGTTCGGGTCACGCCAATTCCTTGTGCAAGTCCTGCAATCGATTCACTTCGATGTCGCCTAGGTGATCGAGCGCGTCGCACGTCGCGCGCGCCGCCGCCACCGTGGTGTAGTAGGTTACTCGTCTCGCGACCGCTTCGCGACGAATCGAGCGCGACTCCCGCACCGCTTGCTTACCCTCGGTAGTGTTGACGATCAACGCCACCTCGTCGTTTTTTATCATATCGACCACGTGCGGGCGACCCTCGCGAACCTTGTTGACCCGCCGGCAGGTCACGCCCGCCTCCTCCAGCACCTTGGCGGTGCCGCCGGTGGCGGCAATTTCAAAACCGCGCGCGATCAGCATTTGCGCGAGCACGGTGGCTCCGGGCTTATCGCGGTCTCGCACGCTGATGAAGCATAGGCCCCTCGTCGGCAGGATCACGCCCGAGGCCGCCTGCGCCTTCGCATAGGCTTCGCCAAAGGTGTTGCCGGTGCCCATCACTTCCCCGGTGGATTTCATCTCAGGTCCCAGGATGGGATCGGCTTCGGGGAACTTGATGAAGGGAAACACCGCCTCCTTGACCGAAAAGTACGGCGGTATCCGCTCCACGGTGCGCTCCTGCGCAGCCAAGCTCTTGCCCGTCATGACCCGCGCCGCCACCTTGGCCAAGGGGATGCCGGTAGCCTTGGACACAAAGGGCACGGTGCGCGAGGCGCGCGGATTGACCTCCAGGATGTAGATAACGCCGCTTTGGATGGCAAATTGGATGTTCATCAGACCGATGACATTGAGGGCCTTGGCCAACTTGCGGGTCTGCACCCGCAGCTCGTCCTGGATTTCGGGCGTGAGGCCGTTCGGCGGCAGCGAGCAGCCGGAGTCGCCGGAGTGCACGCCGGCCTGTTCGATGTGCTCCATGATGCCGCCCACGAGCACGTCGGTGCCGTCGCTCACTGCGTCCACGTCGACCTCGACCGCGAGATCAAGAAATCGATCCAGCAGCACCGGACTGTCGTTCGAGACTTTCACGGCATCGGTCATGTACTGGCGCAGGTCATCCTCGTTGAACACGACTTCCATGGCACGTCCGCCGAGCACGTAGCTCGGCCGAACCACCAGCGGGAAACCCACGTCGCGCGCCATCACGATGGCCTGTTCTTCGGTGCGTGCCGAGGCGTTCGCCGGCTGCTTGAGCTTCAGGGTGTTCACCAGCTTCTGGAAGCGCTCGCGATCTTCGGCCACATCGATGCTGTCGGGGGTGGTGCCGATGATGGGCGCGCCCGCCGCCGCGAGTGCCCGCGATAGCTTGAGCGGTGTCTGCCCGCCGAACTGCACGATCACGCCTTCGGGCTTTTCTTTTTCGATGATCTCCATGACGTCTTCGAAGGTGAGCGGCTCGAAGTACAGCCGATCGGACGTGTCATAGTCCGTGGAAACCGTCTCCGGATTGCAGTTCACCATGATGGTCTCGAATCCGTCTTCGCGCAGGGCCATCGCGGCATGCACGCAGCAGTAGTCGAATTCAATCCCCTGACCGATACGATTCGGACCCCCGCCCAAGATCATGATCTTGCGGCGCTCCGAGGGAGCCGCCTCGCACTCCTCTTCGTAGGTCGAATACAGATAAGCGGTCGAGGTGCTGAACTCAGCCCCGCAGGTATCGACGCGCTTGTAGACCGGGTGCAGCCCCAGCTTGCGCCGCTCGCGGCGAATGTCGGTCTCGTCGCGGCCCACCAGCTTGGCGATGCGCGAATCCGAAAAGCCCTTGCGCTTCAAGCTGCGTAGGCGAGCGAGGGTTAAGCCCTCGAAACCGTCCTTGGCCAAAGCGGCTTCTTCGCGCAGCAAATCCTCGATCTGCGACAAGAACCAAGGATCGATCTTGGTGGTGTCGAACACCTGTTGCTGGGTCCAGCCGGCGCGAAACGCATCTGCCACATACAGGATCCGATTCGGCCCCGGCCAGCGCAGTTCATACGCCAGCTTTTCACCCGCCTCTTCCGTCAGCGGCAGGGTGAGCTGCTCGTTGAAACCGTCGTAGCCGGTCTCGAGGCTGCGCAGCGCCTTTTGCATGGACTCTTGAAAAGTCCGGCCGATCGCCATGGCCTCCCCCACCGACTTCATCTGGGTGGTAAGGCGCGTGTTGGCGCCGGGAAACTTCTCGAAGGTGAACCGTGGGATCTTGGTTACAACGTAGTCGATGGTCGGCTCGAACGATGCCGGGGTCGCGCCGCCCGTAATTTCGTTTTTCAGTTCACTCAAGGTATAGCCGATCGCCAGCTTGGCGGCGATTTTGGCGATCGGAAATCCGGTGGCTTTGGAGGCGAGCGCGGATGAGCGCGACACACGCGGATTCATTTCGATCACCAGCACGCGGCCGTCGTCCGGATTGATGGCGAACTGCACATTGGAGCCGCCGGTATCGACGCCGATCTTGCGCAATACGGCGATGGATGCGTCGCGCAGCCGCTGATATTCGCGGTCGGTCAGGGACTGCGCCGGGGCGACGGTGATGGAGTCGCCGGTGTGCACGCCCATGGGATCGATGTTTTCGATCGAGCAGACGATGATGCAGTTGTCGTCGTGGTCGCGCACCACTTCCATCTCGAACTCTTTCCAGCCGAGCACCGATTCCTCGAGCAGCACTTCGTTGGTCGGCGACGCATCGAGACCGCGCGCCACGATGGCTTCGAACTCCTCACGGTTGTAGGCAATGCCGCCGCCGGAGCCGCCCAAGGTAAACGAGGGTCTGATGACCGTGGGAAATCCGATCTCGGATTGCACCGCGAGCGCCTCTTCCATGCTATGCGCAATGCGGGCGCGGGCGGTCTCGAGACCGATGTCGTTCATGGCGCGGCGAAACAACTCGCGATCTTCCGCCATGTCGATGGCGCGCTGCGAAGCCCCGATCATCTCGACGCTGAACTTTTCCAAGATCCCTTCGCGCACCAGATCGAGCGCGGTGTTGAGCGCTGTCTGGCCGCCCATCGTGGGCAGCAGCGCGGTCGGGCGTTCCTTTTCGATGATGCGCGCGATGGTGCGCCAGTTGATGGGCTCTATATAAATGGCGTCCGCCATTTCCGGGTCGGTCATGATGGTGGCCGGATTAGAGTTCACCAGGATGACTCGATATCCCTCTTCTTTCAGGGCTTTACACGCTTGAGCTCCGGAATAGTCGAACTCGCAGGCCTGGCCGATGATGATGGGACCTGCGCCGATGATGAGGATGCTGTCGAGGTCGGTACGCTTTGGCACGAGGTGCTAGCCTTCGACCGGTTTCGATTTGACGGGGGTACGGCCGCGCGAATTGGCCTGCACGCGCTTCACCATCAAGTACATAAAGTGTTCGAACAGCAGCCGCAGGTCGTGAGGACCCGGGCTGGCTTCGGGGTGGCCTTGGAAGCTAAAGGCCGGCCGGTCGGTGCGGGTTACGCCCTGCAAGGAACCATCGAACAAGGACCGGTGCGTTGCACGCAAATTATCTGGCAGCGTCGCTTCATCAACGGCAAAGCCGTGGTTCTGGCTGGATATCAGCACGCGGCCTGAGTCGATCTCGAGGACCGGGTGATTGGCGCCATGATGGCCGAATTTCATCTTGATGGTTTTGGCGCCGCTTGCTAACCCAAGCAACTGGTGGCCCAGGCAAATGCCAAACACCGGAATGTCGGTTTCCAAAAACTTTGTGATCGCCTGGATGGCATAGTCGCAGGGCTCAGGATCCCCCGGACCATTGGATAAGAAAATACCATCAGGATTCATCGCAAGTACCTGATCTGCGGTAGTTTGTGCAGGCACAACCGTCATGCGGCAGCCATGCTCCGCGAGAATCCGCAGGATGCTGCGCTTCATGCCGTAGTCGTAGGCGACCACGTGCAGACGGCTCTGCGGCCGGGGCGGCTTGGCGGCAGTCTTCCAGATCAGGCCATCATTCCATTGATAAACCTTCTTGGTCGAAACCGCTTTGGCCAGGTCCATGCCCTTCAGGCCCGGAAACTTCTTGGCGGCGCGCACCGCGGCGCTCTGATCGATGTTCTCGCCCGTCATGATGCAGCCGGACTGGGCGCCCTTCTCGCGCAGCAGCCGGGTCAGCTTGCGGGTGTCGATGTCGGCGATCGCGACCACCTTGCAGCGAAGCAAGAAACTCTGCAGCGACTCTGTGGAGCGCCAGTTCGAATGCAGCAGCGGCAGGTCGCGGATCACGAGGCCCGCGGCATAGACTGCTCCTGACTCGAGATCCTCGGGCGTGGCGCCGGTGTTGCCGATGTGCGGATAGGTCAGGGTCACGATCTGCCGGCAGTAGGAAGGATCAGTGAGGATCTCCTGGTAGCCGGTCATCGCAGTATTGAAAACTACTTCACCCGTCGTGTTGCCTTTCGCGCCTACAGAGACGCCTCGGAACACGGTGCCATCTTCGAGAGCTAGCACTGCAGGTGTCGACACTCCGGTTCCTCGCTTTGCGCTGCGGCGCGTTGCCGCAGATGCGCAAAGCGGGAGGCGCTCCTTAGAACGTCCTCCCGCTTTATGGGTTAATTCGCGATCAGTTTCCGGGCGCGAATATTAACGATGCCCGCGATCACTGTCCATGCTTCTTCTCAAACTCCTAACACATCCTTCATGCCGTAGAGGCCCGCCGGGCGGCCAATCAGCCAAGCGGCGGCCCGCAGCGCCCCCCGCGCAAAGATTAGCCGGTCCGTGGTCCGGTGCGTGAGTTCCAGGCGCTCGCCGGCGGCCGCGAAGGTGACCGTGTGCTCGCCGACGATGTCGCCGGCACGAACCACCGAAAAGCCGATGCTTCCCGCGGCGCGCATCCCGTCAGCGCCATGCCGGTCATAGACCGCGATGTCGCTCAGGCGCCGGCCACGCGCTTGCGCGACCACCTCGCCTAGGTGAAGCGCTGTCCCTGACGGGGCGTCGCGCTTGTCTCGATGATGCGCCTCGGAAATCTCCACATCATAAGTCTCGCCCAAGGCGCGTGCAGTCTCTGCAACCAGTTGACTCAGAGCCGCGACGCCGATGCTGGTGTTGGGTGCAATCAAAACGGCAATGGACTTTGCGGCGCGATCCAGCTCAGTTTTGGCAGCCGCGTCGAGCGCGGTGGCGCCGACCAGCAGCGGCACACCCGCCCGACTGCACGCCCGAGCATGCGCCGCCACCGCACTGCCGATGCTGAAGTCCACCGCGACCGAGTTGGGCTTCAAAACCGCGGCACAATCGGCGGTGATTTTGATCCCGGTGGTTTGGCCTTCCGCCGCAGCGTCTTGGCCCAATCGATCACTACCGGCCGAGGCGACAGCGCCTTGCAAATGAAAATCCGACCCTTCCCGCAAGGCCGCAATCAATGACTGTCCCATGCGGCCGGTAATTCCGAAGATCACCAGCGGCCGAGAGGCCGGCGGGTGCGAGGTCACTCGACCGCGCGCGTAAAGAATTTCTTCACGCCCTCGAAGAAGGTTTGCTCTTTCGGGTGATGGCTGCCTTGCTCCAGCGAACTCTCGAATTTCTTGAGCATTTCCTTCTGCTCGGCGCGCAAGCTCACCGGGGTTTCCACCACGACCCGGCAGAACAAATCGCCCGCCGCGCCGCCGCGCACGGGACGGACGCCTTTTTCGCGCATGCGAAATACCCGGCCCGACTGCGTTTCAGCCGGAATCTTCAAGATCACCTCGCCGTCGAGCGTTGGCACCTCCACCGTGCCGCCGAGCGCCGCGGTGACGAAGGTGATGGGTACTTCGCAGGACAGGTGACTGCCCTCGCGCTCGAAGATCGCGTGCTCCTTGACCCGTATCTCCACGTACAGATCCCCGGCCGGACCGCCGTTGCGCCCCGCTTCGCCCTCGCCGTTCAAGCGAATGCGATCGCCGGTATCGACGCCGGCGGGCACTTTGACAGGCAGCGTTTTCTCCTGGCGAATGCGCCCCTGGCCATAGCAGGTGTCGCAGGGGTTGGAAATGATCTTGCCGCGGCCTTTGCAGCGCGGACAGGGTTGCTGGATGGTGAAGATCGACTGCTGGACGCGCACCTGGCCTTGGCCGTTGCAGGTGTCGCAGGTCTTCGGCGTCGACCCTTTGGCGGCGCCGGTGCCCTTGCAGGTCTTGCATTCGCCCATCGATGGAATGCGAATGTCGGTCTCGGTGCCGAACACGGCCTTTTCCAACTCCAATTCCAACTCATAGCGCAGATCCGCGCCGCGAAACACCTGGGAGCGGCCGCGTTGGCCGCCCGAGAAAATGTCGCCGAACATCTCGCCGAAAATATCGCCGAACGCCTCGCCGGCGCTGAATCCCCCGGCGCGGTTGCCTTCCAGGCCCGCATGTCCGAATTGGTCGTAGACGGCGCGCTTGTGCGCATCGCACAAGACCTCGTAAGCCTCTTTGCACTCTTTGAAGCGATGCTCCGCTTCGGGATCGTCAGGATTGCGATCCGGATGAAATTTCATGGCGAGACGGCGATAGGCCTTCTTTATTTCGGCTTCCGACGCGTTTCTCGGCAAGTCGAGTAGCTTGTAATAATCCTGCTTCGCCATTGCTAACCTTGCGGCCTGTCCCATAAAAACGAACCGCCGGCACTATGCATACCGGCGGTCCTAATCAGCAATCTACCCCATCACAAATGCCCTTAGGCCTTTTTGCGATCGGAATCCTTCACTTCCTCGAACTCGGCATCCAGCACGTCGTCCTTCGGCGCTTGCTGCCCGCCTGCACCCGCGCCTGAATCGGCTCCGGCGCCCGAGGCGCCCGCCCCTTCCCCCGCACCGGCCGAGGACTGCTCGTACATCTTCTGAATGATCGCACTCGATGCCTGTTCCAGTTCCGATGTCTTACGCTCGATTTCCTCGCGGTCATCGCCGCTCATCGCGCTCCTGACGGCCGCCACCGCATCGGTGGCCGACTTCTTCTGATCCTCGGAGACCTTGTCGCCGGCATCCTTGAGCGCCTTCTCAACGGTGTGAATGGTGGCATCCGCCTTGTTGCGCGCGCCGACCAGCTCACGGAACTTCTTGTCCTCCTCGGCATGCGCTTCCGCATCCGAGACCATGCGCTTGATTTCCGCTTCCGACAGGCCGCTCGAGGCCTTGATGACGATGCGCTGTTCCTTGCCGGTTTTCACGTCCTTCGCCGACACGTTCAGTATGCCGTTGGCATCGATGTCGAAGGTCACCTCGATCTGCGGCATGCCGCGCGGTGCGGGCGGAATGTCCGTAAGGTCAAACCGGCCGAGGGACTTGTTGTCGCTCGAGCGATCGCGCTCGCCTTGCAGCACGTGAATGGTCACGCCGGTCTGATTGTCGTCCGCGGTCGAGAAAGTCTGCGTCGCCTTGGTCGGGATCGTGGTGTTCTTCTCGATCACCTTGGTCATGATGCCGCCCAAGGTCTCGATGCCTAGGGACAGCGGGGTGACGTCGAGCAGGAGCACGTCCTTCACATCGCCGGCGAGCACGCCGCCCTGAATCGCGGCGCCCACGGCCACGGCTTCGTCCGGGTTGACGTCCTTGCGCGGCTCCTTGCCGAACAGGTCCTTCACGGCTTTCTGGACCATCGGCATGCGGGTCTGGCCGCCGACCAGAATGACCTCGCCCACGTCCTTCATGGACAGGCCGGCATCCTTGAGTGCAATGCGGCAGGGTTCCATGGTCTTCTGCACCAAATCCTCGACCAGCGACTCGAGCTTCGCGCGAGTCAGCTTCATGTTCAAATGCTTCGGCCCCGCTGCATCGGCGGTGATGTACGGCAGATTGATCTCGGTCTGTTGGCTCGACGAGAGTTCGATCTTGGCCTTCTCGGCCGTCTCCTTGAGGCGCTGCATCGCCAGAGGATCCTTGCGCACGTCGATGCCGCTTTCCTTCTTGAACTCGTCCGCGAGGTAATTGACGACGCGAAGATCGAAGTCCTCGCCGCCTAAGAAAGTGTCGCCGTTGGTGGAAAGCACTTCGAACTGGCGCTCGCCATCCACTTCCGCGATTTCGATCACCGACACGTCGAAGGTGCCGCCGCCCAAATCGTACACGGCGATCTTGCGATCACCGCCGTCCTTGTCGAGACCATAGGCGAGCGCGGCCGCCGTTGGCTCGTTGATGATGCGCTTGACGTTCAAGCCCGCGATGCGGCCGGCATCCTTGGTGGCCTGGCGCTGCGAGTCGTTGAAATAGGCCGGCACGGTGATGACCGCCTCGGTAACGGTCTCGCCCAGGTAGTCCTCGGCGGTCTTCTTCATTTTCTGAAGGACGCGCGCGGAGATTTCCTGCGCCGCCATTTTCTTGCCCTGCACCTCGACCCAGGCATCGCCGTTGTCGGCTTTCACGATCTTGTAGGAAACCATGCCCATGTCTTTCTTCACCACCTCGTCGGTGAACTTGCGGCCGATGAGGCGCTTGACCGCGGCGATGGTGTTCGCCGGGTTGGTGACGGCCTGCCGCTTGGCGGACTGGCCGACCAGCACTTCGCCATCCTTGGTGAAGGCGACGATCGACGGCGTGGTGCGATCACCCTCGCTGTTCTCGATGACCTTGGGCTTGCCGCCCTCCATGATCGCGACGCAGGAATTCGTCGTGCCGAGATCGATGCCAATCATTTTACCCATTGTGAAAACCCTCTAAAAATCGGACGTTGTGACCCTAGGTGGGGACATGGGGTGTATTTTTCAATCGGCCCCGCCGGGTGCCTTGCTGACGACCACTCTTGCCGGGCGCAGCAGCCGCCCGTTCAAGGAATAGCCTTTTTGGATCACCGACAACACCGTGTTGGCCGGCTGATCGCGGCTCTCTTGGGCAACCATCGCCTCGTGCCAGGCCGGGTCGAATGGTTGCCCTTGGGGGTCGATGATCTTGATGCCCGCCTTTTCAAAGGCACGCTGCAGCTGCTTCAAGGTCGCGGTCGTACCCTCGATCAATACCGACCCAGACGTGGTCCCGGCGGCGTTGAGGGCCGCCTCCAGCGAATCGATGACGCTGATCAACTCCTGGGCGAAACGCTCGATGGCGTACTTGCGGGCATTGTCCAACTCGCGCTCCATGCGCTTGCGGTAGTTATCCAGTTCCGCCACGGCGCGCAGATAGCTGTTCCAATTCTCACTGGCTTTGGCCTCCGCCGCGGCCAAGGCCGCGGACGCCGCGCCCGGGGCTTCCGAGCCCGCCTCGGCCGTGTCATCCCGGAATTGCGGGTTGTTGTCATTCACGCGTTAGGACCCTCAAGGATTAAGGTGGCTTAAATGCCGCTCGAAGCGACCATTTTGGGGGCTATTTGCGGGTGTTCAAGGCCGAACCCAAGAGTTTGGCCGTGATGTCGACGATCGGAATAACGCGCTCGTAGGCCATACGGGTCGGGCCGATGATCCCTAAGACGCCGACCACCTGGTTGTCGACCATATAGGGGGCCGTCACCACGCTGATGTCGTCGAGGATCCGATAACCCGATTCCTGCCCGATAAAAATCTGAATGCCGTCGGCCCGCAGGCAGTTGTCCAGCAACCGCAGGATATCGTGCTTTTCGTTAAAGGCCTCGAACAGCCGGCGCAGCCGGTCCACATTCGATAACTCGGCGAACCCCATCAGATTGGTCTCGCCGGCGATGACATATTCCACCCGTTCCGACGGCGGCGAATCGAACACCTTTTGCGCGACTTGGATGGCATCGCGCATGAGCTGATCCATGTGCTGGCGGGTCTCCTGCAGCTGCGCCAGCAACTGCGCGCGCACGTCCGGGAGCGAGCGCCCGGCAAACGCCTCGTTGAGATACGTGGCAGCGCGGCGCAACTCCTCGGGCGAGTGATAGCGGTCCAGCTGCACGACGCGGTTCTGCACCTCGCGATTGCTCATGACCATGATGGCGAGCGCCCGGTTTTCAGAGAGCGCGATGAACTCGATTTGCGACAGCGCGATGTAGTGCGGATTCGGCAGCGTCACCAGCCCCGCCATGTGGGTGACGCTGGAGAGCATTTGAGACACGGTTTGCACCAAGGATCGCCCATTGGTCGAATCGGCCACCAAACGCCGCTCGATATCCTCGATTTCCTCGTGCTGCAGGGGCTTTAGCTTGAGCAGGGTATCGACGAAGAACCGGTAGCCCTTGTCGGTGGGGATGCGGCCGGCGGAAGTGTGCGGCGAGGCGACGAACCCCAAGTCTTCCAAATCGGCCATGACATTGCGGATGGTCGCTGAGGAGAGGCTCAAGCCCGAATCCCGCGACAGTGTTCGAGACCCCACGGGCTGGCCGTCGCGAATATAGTTCTCGATTAGGGCCTTGAGCAGCAGCTGCGCCCGCTCATTCAGTCCCTCGTCGGCACCTTCTGTCATAGTAGGTCCATATAACATGTTTGAAGCTACCTAGCGCGTCCGGCCCAAGTCAAGTCCGCGTGACCGGCTTGGCGCGCTCATGCTACAAGGGATCGATCATGAGCCATTCTTTTAAGTCCATTGCATTGGTGGGCAACGCCAAAGATTTGCGCGTTGCCGAATGCATGCTGGGGCTGGCGGCGCATTTTCAAGCCCGCAGCGTGCCTGTGCTGGTGGACCCCAGTGTCGGCTTGGCCTTCAAGTCGGGCAGCGTGGTGATGTGTCCCGAACAGTCCTTCGCCACCCGCGCGGATCTCATCGTCGCCATCGGCGGCGACGGCACGCTGCTGTATGCGGCGCGTCTGGTTGCGGGCCATTCGGTGCCGCTGCTCGGCGTGAATCGCGGCCGCCTAGGATTTCTCACCGACGTCAGCCCCAACTCCATGCTCGAGGATGTCGATTCGGTCCTGGACGGACGCTACGCCGAGGATCGCCGATCGTTGCTGGCGGCGCGGCTCGAAAGCCATGACGGCAATACCGTGCGCGCCTTGGCGCTGAACGATGTCGTGGTCAATAAGTGGGAAACGGGCCGCACCATGGACTTTGAGACCAGCATCAACGGGCGCTTCGTCAATTCGCATGGCGGCGACGGCATGGTGATCGCAACGGCGACCGGATCCACGGCCTACGCCCTCTCCTGCGGCGGCCCCATCATCGAGCCGGATCTCGAGGTGTGGGTGCTCGCACCCATCTCCCCTCACACCTTGAGCGACCGTCCGATCGTGGTGCGCGCCGGCAGCAAGATCCAGCTGCGCATGTCGGATCGATTCGAGTCGCGCGCGCAAGTGACCTGCGATGGCATGGCCATCGGGGACTTGGAACAAGGCGACAATTTGTATGTCGAGGCCGGCGATGCTCAAATCACGCTGCTGCATCCGCCGGGCTACGACTACTATCGGCTGCTGCGCTCCAAGCTGCATTGGGGCCGCGGCGCGCACAACGGGCATCCCGACGCTTAAGGGTCCTCAAGCGTGCTGACGCATCTTCAACTCAAGGATTTGGTGCTCGTCGATCAAGCGGAGCTGGAACTCGGCGCCGGACTGACCGCCCTTACCGGCGAGACCGGCGCCGGCAAATCCATCGTGGTCGATGCCTTGCTCCTGGTCTCCGGCGGCCGGGGCACCGGGGATGTGGCGCGTCAGGGCGCGGAACGGGCCGAGGTGACCGCAAGCTTTTCGGACCTGCCTGCCGCCGCCGTCGACTGGCTGAAGGGCCAGTCGATCGACTTCGACGGTGAGCTCGTGGTCCGGCGCGTCATCGGTGCGGACGGCCGCTCGCGCGCCTATGTGAACGGCCAGGTGGTCCCGCTGCAAGCTTTGCGGGAGCTTTCGGAGCTGCTGATTGAAATTCATGGCCAGCAAGAATTTCAGCACCTGGTAAGCCGCGCGGCACAGCGCGAGCTGCTCGATGAACGTCTGTCGACACCCCCCCTGAAGGCCGCAGTCGCGGAAGCGTTCGCGCGCTACAGCAGCAGCCGGCGTGATTTTGAGTCGCTGCAAAGCGCAGCCGAGGACCGCGACGCCCGCCTAGAATTGCTGCGCTACCAGTTGCGCGAGCTCACGGCCGAAGTCTCGACGGTGGCTGCGATCGAGGAACTGTTCGCCGAACAGAAACGCGTGGCGGCGCGCGGCCGCCTTGGGGAAGCGGCGCGTACCGCGATGACCGCCTCTTACGAATCCGACGGTGACAGCGCGCATGGCTTGCTGAGCAAAGCAGCTGCGGCGCTGCGAAGCGTGGCGGATATCGATCCTGAGCTCGGGGAAGCGGGCAAATTGTTGGCCGAGGCCGCCATTCTCACCCAAGAGGCCGGCGCGTCCCTGAGACGCTACCTCGAGGCTTTGGATATCGATCCGGCGCGTCAAGACGAGATCGAGCGCCGCGCGGCGGCACTCGAATCTCTGGCGCGAAAGCATCGGGTCGCCGTGCCCGATCTGCCGGAGCAGTCCGCACGCATCGAGCACGAGGTGAACGCGCTCGACAATGTGCAGGTGAGCCTGGCTGCTCTAGAGAAACAGGTCAGCGAGACCACGCGCGCGTATCGCAGCGCAGCGAAAAGCCTGACCGAGGCGCGCCAGACGGCCGCGCTGCTCCTGCAAGCCCAAGTGACCGAGCTGATGCAGACGCTAGGGATGGCCGGTGGGCAGTTCGCCGCGACGGTGCGCTCGAGCGATCAGGAGTTCTCGGCGAACGGCAGCGACGAGGTGGAATTCCTCGTGAGCGCGAATCCGGGGCAGCCGCTGAAAAGCCTGGCCAAAGTTGCGTCCGGCGGCGAACTGTCGCGCATCAGTCTCGCGGTTCAAGTAGCGGGACGCGCAGCCTCGTCCCCGCTCTGCATGGTATTTGACGAAGTGGACGCCGGCATCGGCGGCGCTGTGGCCGAGATCGTCGGACGGCAGCTGCGTTCCTTGGGCGAGCGCGCTCAGGTGCTGTGCGTGACGCATCTGGCGCAGGTTGCGTCGCAGGCACACAGCCAATTTCGAGTAACCAAGCTCAGCGACGGCAAGATCACGCGCACTGCGGTCAAGCCCTTGGGCTCCCCCGAACGGATCGATGAGATCGCGCGAATGCTCGGCGGAATCGACATCACCGAGCAGGCGCGGGCGCATGCGCGCGACATGCTTTCGCGCGCGATTACGGCCGAGGCGCCGAAGAAAAAGGGATCGCGCGGCGCGCGCCGCTAAGATGCGGGCTTGGTGCGCTTTTGATTGGGGCAGTTGGCCTTGCGGCAATGCCCGTAGAGAATCAGCGCATGATCGCTGATCTCGAACCCCAGGCGCTTGGCCACGGCATGCTGGCGCTCTTCAATCCCGCCATCCATGAACTCTTCCACTTTTCCGCAGTCAACACACACGATGTGATCGTGATGCGCGCCCTGGTTGAGTTCGAAGACCGCCATGCCGCCCTCGAAGTGGTGGCGGGTAACCAAGCCCGCAGCCTCGAATTGGGTTAGCACGCGGTAGACGGTGGCCAGGCCGATGTCTTCATTGGAGACCAGAAGCTTTTTATAAATGTCTTCCGCGCTCATGTGACGCGCGGATCCGTCGGCGAGGATGTCCAAGATTTTCAGGCGCGGCAGAGTGACTTTGAGACCGGCATTACGCAGGTCATTGCTCTCACTGGTCGCGTCAGGTTTTAGGCGCTGCGCCATGCTGGGCCTTCCGGTATGATAGGCGTTGATTATCAATCATTTGACGGCCGTTCACCACCTTCATGAAAATTATTCAGTGTCTTGCGTTGGCATCCGCGGTCGCGCTGCTGGGTTCCGGCTGCGTGTATCGCATCAACATTCAGCAAGGCAATTTTCTCAATCAGAGCGCGGTTGACACCGTTAAAGAGGGCATGACGCGCAGTCAGGTCCGATATTTGCTGGGAACACCCATGGTGGCGGACAGCTTCGACAAGGAACGTTGGGACTATATTTACTATCTCAAGAAGGGCCGATCCCGGCACATCGACTCGCGCCGCGTCACGGTGTACTTCGACGGCGACAAGGTCGCGCGCTTGGACAAGCCCACGGATGAGGAAGCCGCCAAGCAAGACGCTTCGGCCGCGAAACTCAAGAACGGCCGAATATACTAGCCTTGCGGCTAGCGCGTTTTCGGCGCGCGAGCTTGGGCTCCTCGAGCAGCGGCCGGTAGATTTCGATTCGATCGCCCTCTTTCAACACCTGATCGCGCGGCACCACCTTGCCGTAGATGCCGACCGCGGTGTCCGTGAGGTCCACGCCGCTAAAATCCTGATCCGATGCCGCCTGCGCCAAGGCGTCGGCGACCAGCGCACCCGGCGGCATCTTCAGCGATTTAGCGATACTGCGCTGCGCTTCCGCATAGACGACCTCGACGCTGATCATGGGCGTTGGGCTCTTGGCGCCATCTGAAACTGCTAGCCGTAGACCTTTTTCGCGCGCACCACAAAGGCGTCGACGATGCTGCCGCACAGCGTCTCGAACACGGCGTTGAAGGCCGCGGAGGTGAGGCGATTCTTGAATTCGAATTCAACCTTGAAGTTCACGCGCGTGCCGCGCTCCCCTATCGCATCGAAGCGCCAGGCGCCGGTCAGATCCCGAAAGGGTCCATGCGTCAGTCGCATGTCGATTAGCGCGTCGGGCGTGAGCGCATTGCGCGTCGTGAATTCCGTTTGCAGCACGCCGTGCGCGATTTTCAACGTGGCGATGCGCTCTGTTGCCGACACATCTTCCACTCGAACGCCCACACACCAGGGCAGGAACTCCGGGTAGCGCGGTAGATCGTTCACGAGGGCAAACATTTGCGCGGGCGTGAAGGTAACTAGGGCGCTGCGCTCGACTACCTGCATGAACGTATTGTCCGGCAAAAGCGCGGGCGCCGCCATCCGACAATCGGTAAACTTCCCATGCACCATGAAAGACACGAAAACCGACGAAAAGCTGCCTCCCATTGCGGTCAATCGCAAGGCGCGCTTCGATTATTTCATCGAGGAACGATTTGAGGCGGGTATCTCGCTCATGGGCTGGGAGGTGAAGAGCATGCGCGCCGGCAAGGCCCAGATTGCAGAAGCCTATGTGTACGTGAAGAACGGCGAAGCATTCCTGTTTGGCGCCCATTTGAATCCACTGACCTCCGCTTCGACGCACGTGGAAACCGACCCCACGCGCACTCGCAAGCTGCTCTTGAATCGCCGCCAGCTCGACACGCTTGTCGGCGCGGTCGAGCGGCGCGGCTATACCTTGGTGCCGCTGCAGCTTTACTGGAAGGCAGGCCGGGCCAAGCTCGAGGTCGGTCTGGCGAAAGGCAAGAAACAACACGATAAGCGCCACAGCGAAAAAGATCGCGACTGGCAGCGCGACAAGGGCCGAATCATGAAGGCCATGCGCCGTTAGGAGCCTGTCCGCGGCGAGTTTTGGTCCGGGGCGCCGAAAACAGCGTAAACTGCGGCTTCGATTGGGGCCGACCGGTTTCGACATGGGTTGCGAAACTGCAGGTGCGTACCGAGGTGCAGGTTCCTCGTTAAACTATTTGCAAACTTATAGTTGCCAATCAAGACAACTACGCTCTAGCCGCCTAATCGCGGTTGAAACCTAGATGGCTCGTGCTGATGCGAACATTTAGGTGTAGCGCTCATCAGATAGTGGAGCACACGTGCCTGGGGTGTGTTAAACGAAAAATTACCGGGCTGGCTG
>DASXOY010000010.1:0-3026 GCA_036493935.1 Steroidobacteraceae bacterium
GCCGTGGAGCAGGCTCAGCGCGATCGCGCTCGGGCGGAACGCTTGCTTGCGATCGGAGCGGTTCCAGCCCGCCGGGCCGAGGACGCGCGCGCGGTCGAGGCTACGGCGCAGGCCCGGTTACAAAAGCGCAAGCGCGGTTGGCGCAATATGAGGCGACGCGATCGGCGGATGGTTCTGAAGCAGGCGTGAAGCGATTTGTCGTCCGAGCACCAATCAGCGGCATCGTCTCGGAATCGAGTGCCGTTAGTGGCGTGAGCACCGAAGCTGGAAAGCCGCTGTTTCGGATCGTCGATATCAACACGCTGTATGTCAGCGGAGTAGTTCCCGAGTCTGAGTTTTGGCCCTCCGCGAAGTGCAGCGTATAGTGGCGCTGCGCGGTCGGCCGACAGAGAGTGACCGGATTGTGACGATCGCGCAATCGGGATGTCACTCGCGATTCAAGGCCTTCACCACGGCATCCGCGACCGCCGGCCGCACTTGGTCGATTTTCATATTGGTCCGTAACGGGTGTACGCGATTCGTTAGCAGAATGATGAAGAGCTGTTTATCGGGATCGCCCACATCGACGTGCCTGTGAATCCGGTATGGCCGAAAGCGCGCGGCGAAAGGTAGTGGCCAGCGCTCGACCCGTCCCAAGGCGTATCCCAGCCGAGCGCCCAGCTGCTGCCGGCTATGATATCCTGCCGCCGGGTGAACTCCTCGACAGTGCTCTGCTTGAGGATGCGCTTCCTTCCGTAAATGCCACCGTTCAGAAGCATTTGCTCAAACACGGATAGGTCGCTTGCCGTGGAGAATAATCCTGCATGTCCCGCCACGCCGCCCATCATCCACGAATTCTGATCGTGAACCTCGCCTTGGATGATCCGTTTTCGCAGTCGATGATCATCCTCTGCCGGCGGAATCAGGGCTTGCAGTGACCGTGGAGGACTGAACAAGTTGCGCCGCATGCCCAAAGGGCCGAAAACACGTTGCTGCAGAAACCGGTCAAGAGTCAGGTGGGTTATGCTCTCGACTATTTGCCGCATCAGCATCATGCTCAAGTTGCTATAGACCATCTCGGTGCCCGGTAGATGGATCAACGGAACCATATCGGCCCTGCGAAGAATTTCCAATTTCTTTTCCGCGATCTTCGAGGCCGTTATAGAGCGGCGCGCCCGATGGGAGTCCGGATTAGTGCGTCATGAGATGGCGAACGGCGACTAGGCTGCGGGCTTCAACTGGAATTGCTCCCGCTGCGGCTCCGGCGGGTTGCGTGGTTGCGCCGAAGTCCGGAACGTATTTCACGACCGGACTATCGAGATCGATTTGCCCTCTTCGGCCAGTATCGCTATGGCAGTCGTTGTGCCGACTACCTTGGTGCACGAGGCCATGTCCCAGATGGCATTGACGGGGACACGCTTAGAGTGCTGCGAATAGTCAAAATATCCGAACGATTTCATGGCGACTAGTGTAGTGCGCCATAAATAGTAACGAGTAATAGCCGGACATCGTCCTTACAATTGGAGGGACGATTCGGATGCGTATTGCTCGACCGGTGGTGCTGGATAAGCAAGAACAGGGAGCGCTGGAGCGGATCGCGCGGGGACGTTCTTTGCCGGCGCGTCTGGTGGAGCGCGCGCGGATTGTATTGCGCGCCGCCGCGGGACTGCAGGATCAGCAAATCGCATCGGAACTGGGGATCACGCCAGAGAAGGCCGCGCGCTGGCGCAACCGCTATCTGGAGGGCGGACTCGGCGCTCTCGAAAAAGATGCATCGCGACCGGGCAGACCGCGTACCATCACCGGGACCCGCACCGCCGAAGTGATTCGCAGGACAACGCAGGAGAAGCCTTTCAACGCCACGCACTGGAGCACGCGCACTATGGCAACTGCGACGGGACTGAGCGAAACCACAGTACGGCGTATCTGGCATGCCAACGGTTTGAAGCCGCATCTGGTGAAGACCTTCAAGGTCAGCAACGATGTCCGGTTTGCGGAGAAGTTGAATGTCATCGTGGGTCTGTATGTCAATCCGCCCGAACATGCCATAGTGCTGTGCGCCGATGAGAAGAGCCAGATCCAGGCGCTGGACCGCACGCAGCCCGGTTTACCGATCAAGAAGGGCCGTTGCGGGACCATGACCCACGACTACAAACGAAACGGAACAGCAACTTTATTCGCCGCCATGGATACTCTCGATGGCACCGTGATCAGCATGTGCGACGACCGGCACCGCCATCAGGAGTGGCTGAAATTCCTGCGTGTGATCGATCAGGTCACGCCGCCCGAAAAAGATCTTCACCTGATCGTCGATAACTACGCCACTCACAAGCACCAGAAGGTCCAGCGCTGGCTCCAGCGCCATGCCCGCTTCCACATCCACTTCACACCGACCGGAGGTTCGTGGCTGAACATGGTGGAACGCTTTTTCCGCGACCTCACCCAAAACCGGCTACGGCGCGGTGTCTTCCACGACGTCGAAGAACTGATCATGGCCATCGGCGAATATATCGACAAACACAACCAGAGCCCCAAGCCTTTCATCTGGACCGCCAAGGCTTCCGACATCCTCGAAAAGGTCACGCGTGCACGGCGTACCCTCGATAATCGGCATTCTGCCTGACGCAGACCACTAGAGCAAGACCTGCTGATCCGCCGGCTTTGCCATTGCCTCAGGTTGGAACCGCTTGAGGAAGAAGACCTCGCCGATCTCGCTTTCCGTCATTCCGCTGCAAATCGCAAGATCCGTGGCGCCCACCCCGAGTGCGCCTAGCGCTCGACCAATCTCAGAGGTAACGCGAACCACATCCGCCGCCATGAATCTTGGTGGATTCCGCGTTGGGGAATCCACGGGAGATCCAGCCCAAAGTACCACTCGCTGGCACGGGCGCCTGTCGTTTCGCTTCAAGATCGCGTCTTCGACCCTTTGTAACGACCTTTGAACGAGCTTGCCTCCAACGCCAAGCTCGGTTAGCAGTTCGAGGCGGTCGCGAAATGTCTGGAGTTTGGAATGACGTCGCTCCTGGGATGGCGCAAGCTTCTCGAAT
>DASXOY010000011.1:0-35423 GCA_036493935.1 Steroidobacteraceae bacterium
CAGCACGACCTCGCTCGCCTGACCCATGGCCACGAATTGCGCAAAACTGTGCAGCGCCTCGCCGGGCCTTCGCGCGGTGACTTGCGCGCTCATCAGCTGCAGCGTGGCGCGCGGCGAGCCGTTAAGAAACGTATACATGGATTGAGCGGTTGCCAGGTAGGCCGCGGCGTCGCCGCCCGCGTGGGTACGCCGTAGCTCGGATTGCAGCCGTGAGAGTTGATCGACCGCCGCCGTCTCGGGCGTGGCTTGGGCCAAGAGCGCAGCGGGGAACAAGGCCGCGACACAGCCGGCAATCCTGCATGTAAGAGCTTTCACCGGCCGAGTCTCCCATCGTCTGACAGACCCTCGCAATCTTATAGGCGCAATGTCGGCCTGAACACTCAATCAAGGTACGCCATGAAAATAGAAGATCCCGAATTGCTCGAACTGCCCCCGTTTTCCGAGCTGAACGCGGTTGCGCCACGCAGCACGGGCACAGTGGATGATGACGACGAACCGGACGATGAACGGCCCGATGAAAACGAGGTGCCGATTCGCGAGACCAGCGATACTACCGAGGCGCCTGAAGAATTCGAGTTGGACGACGAGGACACCCTCGGCCACCCCGAGGACGATGCAGCGGATGAGGAACAAGGCTGACGGAAGTCGGCGATTTTCGCAGCTCAATCCTTACCGAGTAAAGAGACGTGATTCGGATCACGTTTTTATCCGTGGGTGCCTCTATTCTTGGGGCATGCTGTTTCTTTCCGCATTTGCCCGCCTTATACCGCCTGAACCCGAGGCCAATGATCTGCTAGCCGAAACGCACGCAGCCATCGGGCACGCGGGTTTGACCATCATCGCGATCGTCTTCGTGCTCATCACCTTCTGGAAAAGCTGATCCTGAGCTAGAAATTCGCCTTGGCGCACCGGCCTGCTAGGCTATGCTCGGTCCGAGCCCAGGCTTCCACGGAAGGCGCATGATCGAATTCCTAGAACTGTCCAAAACCTACGGGACGTTTCGCGCGCTCGCGCCGCTGACGCTCACGGTGCCGAAAGGCGAGATGTTCGGTTTTCTGGGACCCAACGGCGCCGGAAAAACCACCACCATCCGCATGATGATGAGCATTTTGGTGCCGAGCGGCGGCACCGTGCGGATTGCCGGCCTTGATTGCCACCGGGATGCCGCCGAGGTCAAACGCCATGTCGGCTACCTGCCGGACAGTCCGATTTTCTACGACTATTTGCGCGGCCGCGAAATATTGCTGTTTATCGGCGAAATGCACGGCTTGAGCCGTACCGAAGCCGCGCAGCGCACGCAGCGGCTCATGTCCGAGTTGAGTCTGGATGAGGTCGGCGAGGAATTTGCGGTCAACTATTCGATGGGCATGAAAAAGAAGCTGGGACTGGCGTGCGCGCTCATTCACGAACCGGAAGTGCTGATTCTCGACGAGCCCACCAACGGACTCGATCCGCGTGCCTCGCGGGACGTGCAGATGCGTCTGCGCAAGAGCGCGGACCAGGGCACGACCATCTTTCTGTCGACTCACATTCTCGACATGGCGGAGCGGCTCTGCAGCCGCATCGGCATCATTCATCACGGCGAGCTGGTGGCGACCGGCAGCCCGCAGGAACTCAAGGACAAGGTGACCTCCGGCGGTACCCTCGAAGAGGTTTTCTTGGCCGTCACGGCCGAGACCGAAGAGGCATGACCGAAGCCTCGGCGGGGGGCGCCGCGAGCGGAGGCAGAGCGGTCTGGTTGCTGACGCATTTGCGCCTGCAGCGGCTCGCGAATCTCATGCTGCTGGCGTACAACCGCCCGCTCGGCGGCCGCCGGGGGCGTCCGGCGACTCCCGGCAAGAAACGAAACAGGTGGGTGATCGGCGGCGTGGTCGGCTTCTTCATGCTGTTCGCGTACGGCAATCTCACCCGTCAGAGCATCATTAATTTGCATCGTGCCTTGGATCCGATCCACGGGACGCGCTTTGCCGCCCCTTCGGGCGCACTGAGCGACGCTCTGTTACGAGCTTTGGGGATGGAATGGTCGCTGCTGCTTTTGGTGGCCATTCTGGGGGCTTTGGCCACGCGCGAGCTGTCGCAACCGGACTGGGATTTGGAGTGGTTGGTGACGCTGCCCATAAAGATGCCGCTGCTGTTGTTCAGCCGCGTGATGGAGCGGACCATCGCAAACCCCATTGGCCTTTTGACGCTGTTGCCCGCCGGCACACTGCTCGCATGGGTGTCCGGATACCGCTGGTCCGCCGTGTTGATCGGAACCATCGCCGTCGCCCCCTTGTTGTTGCTGGCAGCGGTGTTTCGAACCCTGGTGGACACGGGCCTGCGCATGTCTCTCGCGCCGTCGCAGTTGCGCAACTTGCAGGCTGTGCTGTCGATTGCCAGCATTCTCCTGCTTTATCTGGTCATCTCCTTGGGAATTCCGTCGCCACTCGCGTTTGTGCTGAATTGGACCCGGCACTTTCCGGCGTGGGCCTGCTGGCTGCCGCCGGGTGTTGCCGTACAGATGCTCAATGCGCCGAACCTTTCCACAAGTTTGGAATTGGCGGCGCTGCTGGCCGCGGAAGTGGGCGTTGCACTGTGGCTTGGGCTTGTGCTGCTGACCTATCAGTTGCGAAACGGCGTTGTGGCCGCAAGCTCGCGCGAGAGCGGGCGCACCATCGCTCGCATGCGCGTGGACGCCCCGGCTGCACGGACGTCCGGCATGCCCCTGGGAACGGTGGTTCAGCGCCGCGAGCTTCGCCTGCTCAGCCGCGATCGAAGCTTTCTGGTGCAGACGCTGGTACTTCCCGTGGTGATCGTTTTTAGTCAGATCATTTTCCAGGGCCGCCTTCACAGCTCGTCGCTGGCCGGTGTCAGCAACGCCACCGTAGCATCCATTGCTTTCGGAATCGCGGCATACACGCTGATGATGTCGGCATTTCAGACGTTGAATTCCGAAGGCGGCGCGTTGTGGTTATTGTTCACGATTCCCCGCTCCCTCGAGAGCATCCTGCGGGAAAAGGCGCGCTTATGGTCCGTGTTGGCGCTGGCTTATCCGCTGGCCGTTTTCTTCTTTGCGATGATCATCAAGCAGCATGCGGACCTCGAGCTGATCGGATTTGCCGCCATCGTCTTGTTGGGCGTTCCCATATATGCCGTGATCGCCGTGGCGCTCGGTGTGTTCGGCTGCGATCCGCTCGCCCAAGAGGTGCGCACCAAGCTCAGGCCGACCTACGTTTATCTCTACATGATGCTGGCCGGCCTCTATACCTATGCCATCTTTGCCAGCGAGTGGTGGCAAAAAATCGTCCTGATCGTGCTGAGCGCCGCGCTCTCGCTGGCCTTGTGGCAAAAGGCGCGCGACGAATTGCCGTATTTGTTGGATCCGGCCGCCTCGCCGCCGGCGCGCGTGTCCGCTTCCGACGGCGTGATTGCCGCCATGATGTTTTTCGTCGTGCAAGGCATCACGCTCGCGATCTTCATGGCGGCCTCGCATCATCTCTCGGGCCAGGCTGTCATCACCGCCTATACGGTTGCCGGCGCCGCGACGTTCAGCCTGATTCGGCTGGTGTATTGGCGATCGAAGACTCAAGGCATTCCCACAATCTTCGGCAACACCGGTATGGCCTTGGGCGAGGGAGTGGCATGGGGATTGGCGGCCGGCGTCGTTGCGTCGATTGCCGGGGTGACCTACATCTATTCGCTGCAAAGGCTGGATCTGCTGCAGGATGTGATGCGCGAATCGGCGAAAGGCCTGTCAGCCGGTGTTTGGCTGCCCTTGCTGGCCGTCACCGCGGCGCCGATCTTCGAGGACTTCATATTCCGCGGCCTGATTTTTGGCGGATTGCGCCGTTCGCTCGGCGCGTGGCCGGCCATTGCCGTGAGTGCCGCCGTATTCGCCATTGTTCATCCGCCGGCATCGATGATTCCGGTATTCGGACTGGGCCTGTGCACCGCATTTGCCTTCGAGCGGACCAAAATGCTGTTATCGCCGATGATCGCTCACGCCATATACAACGCAGCGGTGCTCGCGTATCAGATTCGGTTGCTTAGCTGATCGCCAGAAGCGCAGGAAGGTCGCGCATGCGCCCAAAGGTGTGGTGCGCGCCAGCCTCGATCAGACTCGGTCCGGGCGTCAGGGCACAATAGCCGAAGACCGTCATTCCCGCGGCAACGCCGGCCCGCACGCCCGTAGGGGTATCTTCAATCACCGCGCAGGCCGCGGGAGCGACGCCTTGTTGGCTTGCAGCGTGCAAGAAGACGTCGGGGTGGGGTTTGCTTCGGGCGACTTCGGTGACGCTGTACATTCTTCCCGCAAATTGCGGCAACAGTCCGGTTATCCCCAAGGTTGTGCGCATCTTTTCGTGCGTGCCGCTGGACGCAACGCAAAAGGGCACGCGCAGTGCCGCCAAAACGGTCTCGATATCGGCGACCGCTTTCAGTTCCGATCTCAAGGCGGCAGCGGACCGATGCTGAAACTCCTCTACAAAATTGTCAGGAACGGGCCTGCCCAGCAACTCGGTGACCACCGCCAGGCATTGCGGCATCGAACGCCCGACGAATTGCTCGAACATGTCGGAAAGCGACAGCGTAAGCCCCAATTCATTCAGCATCCGAACGAATATTCGGTTGGTGATCAATTCGCTGTCGACCAACACACCGTCGCAATCGAATATCACCAAATCGAAGCGCTTTTTATTCACCGTATCATGAGCCTGCCGGCCTGCTGGTTTCCGGTTAGCATAGCGGGTCCGTCGGGGAGTTGGATATCGATGCATCGATTGTTCGTATGCGCTGCCGTGCTGCTCGCGACTTCAGTTCGCGCCGCGGAGCCGCCGTTCACGGCCGGCCGACTCGCGGCCCTTCCTGTCAGCGACTGGATAACCAATGGGGGGAATATCTATAACCAGCGTTATTCACCTCTGGCCGAAATCAATTCCGGCAATGTGGGCACGCTGAAGGCCGACTGGCAGACGCATTTGGATGGGTCCGGCATGGGACCGCCGTATTCGGGCGAGGCGCAGCCCATCGTGCAGAATGGGGTGATGTTCGTGCCGACCGGCGCGGATGATGTGTTCGCAATCGATGTCGAGACCGGCAAGCACTTGTGGGTCTATCAAGCACATCTGGAGAAGGCCATCTCGACCGTGTGCTGCGGTTGGACCAGCCGCGGCGTCGCGATCGGCGAAGGCAAGGTCTTTTTAGGACGGCTCGACGGCGCCATCGTTGCGTTGGATCAGCGAACCGGCCGACAGCTTTGGTCGGTGCAGGCGGAACGCTGGCAGGACGGATTCACCATAACCAGCGCGCCGCTGTATTTCGACGGCATGATCATCACAGGATTTGCCGGCGGCGAACTCACGGCTCGAGGCCGGGTTCGGGCGTTTAGCGCCAAGAGCGGCAAGCCTCTCTGGACCTTTTACACCGTACCGGGACCCGGAGAGACCGGCCATGAAAGCTGGCCGCAAGAGAATGAATCTTGGCGGTATGGCGGCGCCATGGTGTGGCAGACTCCGGCCGTCGACCCCAAACGAGGGCTGCTCTATTTTTCCACCGGCAACGCGGCGCCGGACTTCAACGGCAGCAAGCGCAAGGGCGACAATCTCTTCTCGGTGTCCATCGTCGCGATCGAGGCAAAAACGGGCAAGTATCGCTGGCATTTTCAACAGGTGCATCACGATATTTGGGATTACGACTCGCCGAGCCCCGTGGTGCTGTTTGATTTGGAGTACGAGGGCCGGCCGCGCGAGGCGATCGCGGAAATCGGCAAGACCGGGTGGGTTTACATACTTGATCGCGTGACCGGCAAGCCGCTGATCGGCATCGACGAAAAGCCCGTGGCGCAGGAGCCGCGGCAGAACACAGCAGCAACGCAACCCTTTCCCGTCGGTGATCCGGTGGTTCCGCATTCCATCGACATTCCCCCCGCCGGCTTTCGATTGGTCAACGGCGGGCAAATTTTCATGCCCTACTGGGATCAAGCGGTCGTTGCGAAACCCAGCCCGTGGGGCGGCACCAATTGGCCGCCCAGTTCCTATGACCCGCGGCAAGGATATTTGTACGTTTGCGCCAATGATCAGATGGGCCGTTTCCTGGTCGGCCCTTCCGCCGAGCCGAAGCCGGGGACGGGCTACACGCAAGGGTTGTTCGGCTTCTCCGATATCCCCCTGAACGGTATTTTTGCAGCGATCGATATGCGCACCAACAAGCTCGTCTGGCGGCAGCGCTGGAAGGATAGTTGCTACAGCGGCTCGACCGCAACCGCGGGCGACCTGGTATTCACCGGCCGCAATGACGGGCGCTTCGTCGCGCTCGATTCGCGCAGCGGCGATGTGCTGTGGGAATTTCAAACGGGGGCAGGAGTCAATGCCGCCGCCACGGTATTTCAGTTCAAGGGTCATGAACGGGTCGCCATCGTTTCCGCGGGCAACAATTTCGCAGGCAGTCCGGCAGGCGACAGTGTCTGGTTGTTCTCAATGGAGGGCAGGTTGCCGCCCTCCGATCCTCCGCAAGCCCTTGCCGCGCGGGCCACAGCAGTGACATTGCAGGGCGGAAACGCAGCCGCAGGAGCCGCGGTGTTTGCACAGGTCTGCGCCGCTTGCCATGGAGAAGAGGGCAAGGGAGGCCACGGCGGCGGCCCCAACATCACGCACGTTACAGCGCTTGAACTCGTGGCAAACACGGTAATTGCCGGAAAAAACAACATGCCGCCGTTCGCCGCGACGCTGACGTTTGCGCAAATCCGGGATGTGGCGGCATTCGTCGCCACCGAACTTGGCAAGTAAATGCCTGAAGCGGACTTAGATACGCTCATTCGTTCCTCAGAGAGCGGCGATGCTAAAGCCCGCGAGCAGTTGTTCAGCGTTCTCTATGCGGAATTGCACGGTTTGGCGCAGCGTCAGCTGCGCCGTAACTCCTCGCTCACCTTGAGCCCGACAATGTTGCTGCACGAGACCTATCTCAGCATTTCCAACCGTGGGTCAAAAGTTTTTCCGGACCGTGCACGATTTTTGGCATACGCCTCGCGGGCGATGCGCGGCCTGATCATCGATTATTTTCGCAGCCGTGCGGCGCAGAAACGCGGCGGTGCCTTCGAGATCACGGCCTTGCCTACCGAGGTGCCGCACAGCAATGAATCGGACGCGGAGCTCAAGCAGCTGGGCGAGGCGGTGGATTCGCTGGCGAGGATCGAACCCCGGCTCGCGCAAGTGGTCGACCTGAAATTTTTTTGCGGCATGACTTTTGGCGAGATAGCTGCGGCGCTCGGCATCTCGGACCGCACCGTCAAGCGCGACTGGGAAAAGGCCCGCATTCTGCTGCATCATGAGCTCACGGATTCCTGAGGCATGAACGGGCTTACCATCGTGCCGCGCGCCGCGTTTGCGCAGCAGCCTTGGAAAAATGGCGGCGGCACGACCTTTGAGGCGATTCGTCGGCCGCCGAGCGGCGATCCATTTTTGTGGCGCGTCAGTTTGGCGCAAATCGACTCGTCCGGCCCCTTCTCGGATTTCACGGGATATGACCGAAAAATGGTGCTGCTCCAAGGGCACGGAGTCTCGCTGGAGTTCGGCAATGGCGAGCACCGAGCATTGCGGGCGGTCGGCGATTGGCTGCAATTCGACGGCGGTATCCCGGTTCACTGCCGGTTACTCGATGGCCCCTGCACGGACTTTAACCTCATGGTGTCCAAGTCGATGCAAACAGCGGCGCGCATCGAACAATTGCGCGGAAATTTGGCGCTGGATGCCGCACGCGGCCAAACGATGCTGATTTTCAGCCTCGAGGATCCTGTGTCCATCGATTCCGCGGCGGGCGAATCGCAAAGGCTCGAGCCTTGGGACCTCGCCCTTCTGTCGCAGGGCAGCGCACGTCTTAACAGAATCATGGCGGATACACCAGCCGCGAGCGCAGTGTTTATTGCGACGATAAGGCAGTAAAATTAGGCGCTCAATGGCCGCTACTCTTCCACAACCTGATCCCGGCGATATCCTGGAATCCCAGCGTCAGAGCATCCGAGAGCACGGAGCGTGGCCCGAAAATCGGGCGGTCACCCGGCTGCTGCATAATTTGGAACTCACCGGCGGCGCGCGCCACCGCGCGGTGACGGTCGCGATGGGACTGGTGGAAGGCGCGCGCGCACGGCGCGACGAGCGCCCGTTCCTCGATGCCTTCCTGCAGGAATTCGGATTGTCGAACCAGGAGGGCATTGCGCTCATGTGCATTGCCGAGGCGCTGCTGCGCATCCCGGACGATGTGACTGCGGATCGATTGATCGCAGAGAAGCTCGCAACAGGTGATTGGTCCTCGCATGCCGGTCAATCGGAGTCGTTGTTCGTCAATGCCTCGACGTGGGGCTTGATGCTCACCGGCGGCATTCTGGACTTGGATCCCACCATCAAGACCGATGCGGCCGGATGGATGCGCAAGCTAACCCGCAAGGCAGGCGAGCCTTTGGTGCGTCTCGCCGTGCGCCGCGCGATGAAGATCATCGGCGGCGAATTCGTAGTGGGGCGCAGCATCGAAGAAGCCTTGGCGCGCAGCGGCCGCGAAGCCGAAGTGGGGCTGTGCTCGTTCGACATGCTGGGAGAAGGCGCGCGCACGCTGCACGATGCACAACGCTACTTGCAGTCGTACCAGCACGCCATCGATGTGATCGGCGCGACGGCGGCCGGGCGTCCGGTTCATGAAGTATCGAGCATCTCCATCAAGCTCTCGGCGCTGGAGCCTCGCTACGGCCTGCTGCAGCGTGACCGCGTCATGCAGCGGTTGGTCCCTCAAGTCCTGGATCTCGCGCGGCAATCGGCGCGGCTTGGGATTCAACTCACCATTGACGCCGAGGAAGCGGACCGCCTTGACCTCTCACTGGACGTGATCGAGGCGCTGGCCAAAGACTCAGTCACGCGGGATTGGCCGGGGCTCGGGCTGGCGGTGCAGGCGTACGGCAAGCGCGCGTTGGACGTGATCGATTGGGTCGCGGCGATTGCTCAACAATACCGGCGGCGAATGACCGCGCGCTTGGTGAAGGGCGCCTATTGGGATTCCGAGATCAAGCGCGCCCAAGAACGCGGTCTCGACGGCTACCCGGTTTACACCCGCAAGGTCAGCACCGATGTGTCCTATCTGGCTTGCGTGGGCCGCTTGTTCAAGCACACGAATCTGATCTATCCACAGTTCGCCACGCATAACGCGCACAGCATCGCCGCAGTGCTGGAACTGGCGCCGCCGAAAGCGAATTATGAATTTCAGCGGCTTCACGGCATGGGCCGCTTGTTGTACGGGGAAGCGGCGCGGCAAGTTGCGAATTTTCCGCGGGTGCGCGTGTATGCGCCGGTGGGCGAGCACAAGGATTTGCTGGCCTACCTCGTGCGCCGGTTGCTCGAGAATGGCGCCAATACGTCATTCGTGAATCGTTTCATGGACGAGCAGGTGGCGGTGGCGGAGATTGTCCGCGATCCGATTTCGGAGCTAGAGCGCTTGGAATCGTACGCACATCCGCGTTTACCGGTGCCGGACGCGTTGTATTCCGATCGCCGCAACTCCCGCGGCGCCGATCTCGGCGATCCGCGGGAATTGCAAATCCTGCGCAGCGAGCTTGCGGCGAATCGCGGCAAGAAACCGGGCGATGCACCTGCTGCGGGCCCTATCGTCAACGGTCAATTGCTGCCGGGAGCCTCTCACCCGGTTACCAATCCGGCCGATCGCCGCGAGCAAGTCGGCACGACGCGCGACGCCACGCCCGACGAGATCAAAATGGCGTTCGATGCGAGCGCGGCAGCACAGCCGTCATGGAATTTGAGCGGCGGCGGCCTTCGCGCGAATTGCCTGGAAAAGGCTTCCGATCTGCTTGAATCCGACCGCGCGGCGTTTCATGAGCTTCTGGTGCGCGAAGCCGGCAAGACCATCTCGGATGCCATCGCCGAAGTACGCGAAGCGGCGGACTTTTGCCGCTACTATGCCCTGCGCGCGCGCAAGCAATTTGCGAATCCGGAGCGTCTCGAGGGACCCACCGGCGAGGTCAACGAGCTGACGCTGCAGGGCCGCGGCGTGTTTGCCTGCATAAGTCCGTGGAACTTTCCGCTCGCCATTTTTGCAGGCCAGGTGACCGCGGCGCTCGCGGCGGGAAACACCGTGGTGGCCAAGCCGGCCGAACCAACGCCCTTGATCGCCGCCCGATTCGTGCGCTTGCTGCATGCGGCTGGGATCCCGCCGCAAGCGCTGCATCTGATTCCAACTCCGGGACGCCTGTTCGGCGAAGTAGCGCTGGCACATCCAGCCCTTGCGGGCGTGGCGATGACCGGCTCCACGGCGACCGCCTTGACGATCAATCGAGCGATGGCCGCACGCGGCGGGATCATCGTGCCATTGATTGCCGAGACCGGCGGCTTGAACGCGATGATCGTGGATTCGACTGCATTGCCGGAACAGGTCGTGGACGATGTGGTGAGCTCGGCATTCATGAGCGCCGGCCAGCGATGTTCGGCGCTGCGGCTGCTATTCCTGCAGGAAGAAATTGCCGATGCCGTATTGGAGATGATTTCGGGTGCCATGGACGAGCTTCTTATCGGCGATCCTGCCGATCTTCGGACTGATGTGGGACCGGTGATCAATGCGCCGGCCAGGGAAGGTCTGATGCAACACGTCGAGCGCATGCGCAAGGAAGCGCGGATCGTGAAGGCGTGCGCACTCGGCGAAGCGCATGCCCACGGCACGTTCTTCGCGCCGCATCTGATTGAACTCGGCTCCGCGGAGCAGCTGAGCCGCGAGGAATTCGGTCCCATACTGCACGTCGTGCGGTATCGATCGAGCGATATACAAAAAGTGCTGCAGGCCATCCGCGCCAGCCATTATGGCCTCACGCTGGGTGTGCAAACGCGCTTGGAGTCGTTCTGGCGGGAAGTGTTCGCGGACACGTCGATCGGCAACACTTATGTCAACCGCAACATGATCGGAGCCGTGGTAGGCGTGCAGCCTTTTGGCGGCAATGGACTCTCGGGCACAGGTCCCAAAGCCGGCGGTCCGCACTATCTGACGCGTTTTGCGAATGAGCGCACGCTCACGGTGAATACCACGGCGACGGGCGGCAACGCGACGCTGCTCAATCTTGGCAACTAGCGCGGGCCAAGCTTCTTATTTTCGGCTGGTTCCCGGCGACGTAAATGGATTTCTGGGTCTGGTCGTCGACAATTTGTCGGTCCTCGGTTTGCTCTCGGCGGTATTGATCGGCGGCTTCGGCGTTCCTGCGGACATTGTCTTTGGAAAGATGTTTCCGGGAACGGCGTTCGGCGTGCTGGTAGGCGATCTGGTGTATACCGCGCTGGCCGTGAGACTGGCGCGGCGCACCGGCCGCAGCGACATCACTGCCATGCCCTTCGGCTTGGATACGCCATCGACGATCGGTATGGCATTGCTGGTTTTGGGCCCGGCCTTCACAAGATTTCGCGCCGCGGGTCTCGATCCGACCGCAGCCGGGCTGCAAGCCTGGTATCTCGGCATGGCTGCGACCGTTTCCATGGGCGTGCTCAAGCTGCTGCTGTCCTTTGCCGGCAGAGCTGTCCGGCGCGTAATACCGATGGCCGGACTTTTGGGCTCGCTTGCCGGCATCGCCTTGACGTTGATCGGATTCTTTCCGATGGTCGATTTGCTGCAGTTTCCGGTGGTGGGCTTCGTCACGTTAGGGTTGGTGCTCTACGCATTGGTAGCCAAAGGGCCGGTGCCGCTGCGCATGCCGGGCGTGCTCTTTGCCGTCATCGTGGGCACTTTGATTTACTACGCAGCCGGGTACCTAGGGTTTCTCGGCATGCAGAATCCAGCGCCGACGCTGCCAATCTTGCGTTTCGCGCTTCCGCTTCCGGATCCGGGAATTTTCCACGGATTTGCGAGCCTGACTACTTATCTTCCGCTGATCATTCCATTTGCGCTGTTGACAGTGGTGGGTGGTGTCAACAACACCGAGAGCGCGCGCGTCGCGGGCGACGACTACGACGTGCGCAGCATTTTGCTCGCGGAGGGGGCCGCCACTTTGCTGGCGGGAATAGCGGGCGGCGTGGCGCAGACCACGCCCTATATCGGACATCCCGCGTTCAAGGAAATGGGCGCACGCTCCGGGTACACGCTGATGACCGGCATTTTCATCGGCGTCGGCGGCATGCTGGGCTTTCTAGCCAATATCATCGAGGCGGTGCCGCTCGCCGCGCTCGCGCCGGTCTTGGTTTTTCTCGCGCTCAATATCACTTCACAGGCGTTTGGTGCGGTGCCCGCGCGCCATGCAATCGCCGTGGCAATCAGTTTTTTCCCGTCGATCGCGCGGCTCTTGAGCATCGAGTTGAGCGATTCGAAGTTCGTTTCGCCGCAGCGATTCAGTGCGATGCTGACCGCGCCCGATCATGGGCTGCCCTCGTTGAGCGTCATCGTTGCGCTGGGCAACGGCTTCATCATTACGGCGACCATTTGGGCGGCATTCGTGGTTGAAATGACCGAACGCAGATTGCGATCTGCGGCGGCCTATCTGGCGGTGGGCGGCGTGCTGTGTTTCTTCGGCATTGTTCATTCGGTCCGCCTCGATGGCAGCGCCTACCTCTTGCCTCAGCTGGAAGGCGTGGCGCGCAGCGTCGCCAGCCAATTTTGCGCGGCGTATTTTGCGCTTGCCGCAGTTCTCTTGTTGCTGTCCTTGCAGCGCGGTGGGCAAACGAACCGTCAACCGATGAATGTCAGCTAAATCCTACAGGCAGCACTAACCTTCTCACGTAGAATTTCTCGGTCTGCCATTCGAGACCCCATGGATTCCAATAACACCTCAAAAAGCTCGTTTGGCGCGAGGCGCGACGGCTTGCCTCTGCCTCCCAAGACTCTCATCGGATTTCTGCTGGCCGTAATCGCCGTGGTCATCATCGCGTTGCTGTCCTACCAATCCTTGCAGCAAACAAGCACCACGGCGGCGGACCTCACGCAAAGCGTGGAGGTGCTCGGGCACTTGGAAGCGCTGCTCTCCACAGTCAAGGACGCTGAAACAGGGCAGCGCGGCTTCTTGCTTACCGGTGAGGAGACCTATCTCACGCCATACACGGACGCGAAAGACGCGCTGCCCGATGATCTCAAAAGTCTGCGCGCGCTTCTCGTCGACCGGCCCGAGCAGAAGCGGCGCCTCGATGTGCTCGAGTCGCTCGTCAATTTGAAAATGACCGAATTGGAAAACACGGTCGCCGCCCGGCGCGCCGGCAAGATCGATGCCGCGCTCGCAATGGTCCGCACGGATCGCGGCAAGATCTACATGGATCGCATCCGCACCGCTTCGGACGAGATGGAGGTGGCCGAGCGGCGGCTGATCGCGACGCGCGAGCAGGAATCGGCGAAAGCCGCGACCCTGTCACTCGCGGTTACCTGGGGCGGCTCGGGAGTGCTTCTGTTGTTGATTGCCGGTGCTGCAATTGTGGCGTCGCGCGATTTCCGGTCTCGGCAAGCGCAAGCCTGGATCAGAAACGGCCAGATGGGCTTGAACGAAAAGATGCAGGGCGATCAATCGCTCGAAAAATTAGGCAACAACCTGCTCGGGTTTTTGGCGAATTTCGTCGAGGCGCAAGTCGGCGCCGTCTATATTGCCGAGGGCGGCCGGTACCGGCGGTTCGCCGCCTATGCCATTCCTGCAAACGGCGTCGATAGCATGCGTCCAGGAGACGGACTGGTGGGGCAGGCGGCCAAGGACGGCCGGGCGCTCCGAGTGCGCGAAGTGCCGGCCGGTTACCTGCCGATCGCCTCGGGCATCGGCTCGGGCACGCCGCACGAGCTGGTCGTCGTGCCGGCGAGCATCGACGGCATCGTCCACGCGGTTTTGGAACTCGGCTTTTTCGGCGCGACCGATACCGATCAACGCGAACTGCTGTCGCGTGCCTCCGAATCGATCGCGGTCGCCGTGCGCGCGGCGAAGGATCGACAACGTCTCGAAGAGTTGCTGCAAGAAACCCAGCAGCAGGCGGAGGAATTGCAGGCCGGCGCGGAGGAGTTGCGCGTCAGCAATGAAGAGCTCGAAGAGCAGGGGCGTGCGCTGCGGGAATCGCAAGCCAATCTCGAGACGCAGCAAGCGGAGCTGGAGCAGATCAATTCGCAGCTCGAGGAGCAAGCTCAGCTGCTCGAGCATCAGAAGGATGAACTCTCCAAGGCGCATGCCGTGCTGACCGCGCGATCGGAAGAGCTGCAACGGGCGAATGAATACAAGAGCGAGTTTCTCGCCAACATGAGCCACGAGCTGCGCACGCCGCTGAACTCGACTCTGATACTCGCGAAACTGCTCGCCGACAACAAGACCGGCAACCTGACTGCCGCACAGGTGAAATTCGCGCAAACCATCACCTCCGCGGGCAATGATTTGCTGGCTCTGATCAACGATGTGCTGGACCTATCGAGAATCGAAGCCGGAAAAGTCGAACTCGCGCCGCAGCAGCTCTCGGTGGCGGCCGCGATCGAAGGGCTCGTGAAGACCTTTCAACCGACCGCCGATCAGAACCGCGTGCGTCTCTCCTGGTCTATCGAGCCCGGCGTGCCCGAGCAGATCGAGACGGATCCGCTGCGCCTCGGGCAGATTCTCAAGAATTTGCTGTCGAATGCCTTCAAGTTCACTGAAAAGGGCGAGGTCGCCCTGCGGGTATTCTCTCCGGAGAATGGATCCGTGGCCTTTGCAGTGCGCGACACCGGCGTCGGTATCGCGCCACACCAGCAAGAAGTGATCTTCGAGGCATTTCGCCAGGCTGACGGCAGCATCCATAGAAAATTCGGCGGCACGGGTCTCGGCCTGTCGATTTCACGGGATTTGGCCATTCTGCTGGGCGGGTCGATCGGCGTGCAGAGCGAACTCGGCACGGGAAGCGTATTCACCTTGACGCTGCCGGTCACGTTCAGGCCAGGCACGCCGCCGCGGCGGGAGGGAATCGCAAAGCCTTCGCAGCCCGCGAATCCGCCCCCGATTGCCGCTATTGAAAAGCAGGCACCGACGCCGGCCGAGGATGATCGCGACGCGATTACGCCGGGCGGCCGCGTCATTCTGCTGGTCGAAGATGACCCGGCGTTTGCGATGATTCTGCGGGACTTGGTGCATGAAATGGGCTTTCAGTGCGTCGCCGCGGCGTCTGCCAATGACGGACTGGCCGCCGCGGGCCAGTACTTACCGAGCGCGATTCTCCTCGACGTCAATCTTCCGGATCACTCCGGCCTCGGCGTGCTCGATCGGCTGAAGCACGATCCGCGCACGCGCCATATCCCGGTGCACATGCTCTCGGTATCCGATTACAAGCGCGAGGCTTTGGAGCTCGGTGCGATCGGTTATGCGCTGAAGCCGGCAAAGCGTGAAGAGCTGGTCGAGGCGCTGCGGCGGCTGGAAGCCAAGTTTTCGCAGGTCGTGAGACGGGTGCTGGTAGTTGAAGATGACGTTCGCCAACGGGAGAGCATCCGCCAGTTGCTGAGCAATGGCGAAGTGCAGATTACGGCAGTGGCGAGTGCGAGCGAAGCGCTGGCGCGCCTGAAGGACACGACTTTCGATTGCATGGTAGTGGACTTCAATCTTCCGGATTTCAGCGGCTACGATCTCTTGGAGAAGATGTCGCTGGAAGATGATGTCGCCTTTCCGCCGGTCATCATCTACACCGGCCGGGCGTTGACCCGGGAAGAGGAGCAGCGGCTGCGACGCTATTCGAACGCGATCATCATCAAGGACGCGCGCTCTCCGGAGCGCTTGCTGGATGAAGTCACGCTGTTTCTGCACCAAGTGGAGGCCAAGCTGCCTCCCGAGCACCAGCAAATGCTGCAATCGGCGCGCGACCGGGAAAGCATGCTCGACGGCCGGCGCATTCTGATCGTCGAAGACGATGTTCGCAATGTATTTGCTCTGTCGAGCGTGCTCGAACCCAAAGGCATCACGGTGATCATTGCTCGCAATGGCCGAGAGGCCCTCGAAGTCCTGACTCGGTGCTCACAGGAACCGGCGCGTATCGACCTGGTCCTAATGGACATCATGATGCCTGAGATGGACGGCCTGACCGCGATGCGCGAAATCCGCAAGCAAAGCGAATGGAAGAACCTGCCCATCATTGCATTGACGGCGAAGGCCATGGCCGATGATCATGAAAAGAGCTTGGCTGCGGGTGCAAACGACTACATCGCCAAGCCGCTTGATGTGGAAAAGCTGCTGTCTCTGGTTCGCGTATGGATGCCGAAGTAAGCGCCGCCAAAGCCGCCGGTCGGGAATTTGACATCGAGTTTCGGCTGCTGATCGATGCCATCTATCACATGTATCACTATGATTTTCGCGGCTACGCGCAGGCGTCGCTGCGGCGGCGTTTGCGCGCCGCCATGAGCCGCTTTGGTTGCCGCAGCCTGTCTCAGCTTCAAGACAAGGTTGTGCACGACGCGGCCATATTCCCCGCTCTGTTGGATTTTCTCACCGTGCAGGTGAGCGAGATGTTCCGCGACCCCGCTTACTTCCTGGCGTTGCGTGAACATGTCGTTCCCTTGCTTCGCACCTATCCCTCTCTCAGGGTTTGGGTAGCCGGCTGCAGCACGGGCGAGGAGGCCTACTCGCTTGCGATCCTGCTGCAGGAGGAGGGTCTATTGTCGAAGACCATCATCTATGCCACCGATATCAATTCGGGCACGCTGCAAAAGGCGTCGGCGGGGATTTATGGGGTCGAACGCATTGCAGGCTTCACGGCCAACCACCACAAATCCGGCGCCCGCACGTCTCTTTCGGACTATTACACGGCTGCCTACGGACGGGCGGTCTTCAACAAGTCGCTGAAGGATCACATCGTCTTTTCGGATCACAGCCTGGCAACGGACAGCGTGTTCGCAGAGGTGCAGTTGGTTTCGTGCCGCAATGTGCTGATCTATTTCAATCGCGCGCTGCAGGATCGGGCGATCAGCCTTTTTCGCGAAGCCTTGTGCCGCCAAGGATTTCTTGGGGTGGGCGCGAGGGAGTCCTTGCGCTTTTCTTCGCAAGCCGGCGCGTTCCTGGATTTCGCGCCTGCCGAGAGAATATTTCAAAAGAAGGCAGAGCTGTGAATCTCGCCGAGCGCATTGATGCGGTGGTCATCGGAGCGTCTGCCGGCGGCATCGAAGCACTCACGGCGCTGCTTCCGGCGCTGTCGCCCGGCTTGCGGCCGCCGGTGTTCATCGTCCTGCATCTGCCGCGCGATCGACCGAGCGTGCTGGCCGAAATATTTGCGCGCAAATGCGCGGTGCCGGTGCGCGAGGCGGAGGATAAGGAGGCGGTGGCGGCGGGAACGGTCTATTTTGCGCCGACCGACTACCACCTGTTGATTGACCGAGGGCCGCAAATTTCCCTGTCGGCGGATGACCCGGTGCATCATTCGCGTCCTTCCATCGACGTGCTGTTCGAATCCGCCGCCGACATCTATGGCGATCGGCTGCTCGGAATCCTCTTAAGCGGTGCGAACGAGGACGGCGCTTCGGGACTTGCGGCGATCCACGATGCAGGGGGAGTCACCGTTGTACAATGTCCGCAGACCGCGCGGGCGCCGCACATGGTGTTGTCCGCGCTCAAGCTGCGGCCGGCCGACTGGGTGTTGCCGCTGGATGAAATTGCCGGGATGTTGCGCACATTGAAGAACGCTGCCGTTGCCGCGCCGATCAGCTGATCATGGATACGCCCACGCTCGCCCCAATCAAGTGCCTGTTGGTCGACGACCTCGAAGAGAACCTTCTTGCGCTGTCGGCGCTCTTGGCGCGCGACGACGTCGATGTGCTGAAGGCACGCTCCGGGTCGGAGGCCTTGGAATTGCTGTTGGTGCACGATGTCGCGCTGGCCTTTCTCGACGTGCAAATGCCCGACATGGACGGCTTCGAGCTGGCCGAGCTGATGCGCGGCAGCGAGCGCACCCGCCACATACCCCTGATATTCGTGACGGCAGGAGCGCGCGAGAAGCATCGCCTGTTCAAGGGTTACGAGACCGGTGCCGTTGATTTTATTCACAAGCCGATCGAGCCGCACATTCTCAAGAATAAGGCCGATGTATTCTTTGAGCTGTATAGGCAACGCCGCCAGCTGTCGGTGGAACTCAGCGACCGAACCGAGACGTTGCGTCTCAATGAAATGTTCAGCGCGTTGCTGGCCCATGATCTGCGCAGCCCCTTAACCGCAATTCTGGCCTCGGCGCGCTTACTGCAGCGCCGCAGCGAAGATAAGGCAGCCCTCGAGGCAGCGGCCCGCATCGTCACCAGCGGCAATCGCATGGCGCGAATGATTGAAGACATGCTGGATCTGGCACGCGCGAGGCTGGGGGGCGGCATCATCGTGAAGCGCGAAGCGGCTGATTTCAAAGCTTTGGTGGAGCGCGTGCTTCGGGAGCACCAGGCGGCCGCCCCGGAGCGTCTGATCGAAGCGGCGTATGAGGGCGACTTGAGCGGTTACTGGGATCCCGAGCGCATTGCACAAGTGACGTCCAACCTGCTTGGCAACGCGCTCAAGCACGGCAGCCGGGCAGCCCCGATTCGCGTGCGGCTCGACGGTACTCAGGGAGACGCAGTAACGCTGGTCGTTACAAACGGCGGCGTGATTCCGGCGGGTATCCTGCCGCACCTTTTCGATCCGTTCCGCGGCGGACAGCGCCAATCGGGGCGGGGGGAAGGGCTGGGCTTGGGTCTATACATCGTTGCGCAAATCGTGCAGGCGCATGACGGCAGGGTTGACGTCGAAACGGGAGCAGGCGAGACCGCGTTTTACATACGCCTGCCGCGAGCGGATCGTTAGACGACTTCAGGCCCACATCGAGCTTGCTTGTGTCGAGTGCTCTCTGCAAAATCCCCGAAGATGGAATCGGAGGCTTTGTGCTGCAAAGCACAGCACTCGTCACAAGGAGGTTCAGTATGAGATCGCTAAGACCGCACTTCGGCGCTGCCTGTCTCTCCATTCTTGGTTTGCTTGCAGTGCCGCCGGCTGCCGTCGCGGACGGCTTGCTCGGCCTTTACGCCGGTGCTGCCGTAGGTGAATCTCAGGTGAAAGCCGATGCTTCGGCCTTGGGTGATTTCAAGGAAAACCATTCAGCCTTTAAGCTGTTTGCGGGGCTGCGGCCGATTTCTCTGGTGGGAGCTGAGATTTCTTATATGGATTTTGGTCATCCCCACGGCACCATCAACGGCATCCCCTCGAATGTATCCGAGCGCGGCGCTGCCGCGTTTGGAGTGTTGTACCTGCCGGTGCCGGTAATCGATGTATTTTTGAAGGCAGGCCTTGCACGGGTGCAGAGTACGGTGAATGCGGTTTTCCCGGGCGTGGGAACCTGCACAGTTTCGGTCCCCAACTGTGCACTGTTCAAGCTCGACAGGACCAATACTTCTTTCGCCGCAGGCGCGGGAGTTCAGGCGAAATTTGGCCCTCTTGCCGTCAGGGTAGAGTACGAACGCGTCAACGCCGCGGGCGCGACCCCGGGTTTGGCCTCGATCGGCCTGAGTTGGTCTTTTTAAACGGCGATAGCCGTCTTCGTCGGCCGGATCGTTAGTCCGCCAGCAACTCGCTGATGAGAATTTCGATCTCCGGCGGCGCGAACGGCTTGATGATGGCGCGAACGTTCGCGCCCCAATTCTCCAATCCGAAATCCAGGGAATAACCCGACGCAATGATGATGGGCATCTGCGGTTTGAGGCGCAGGATGTTGCGCGCGAAGTCGATGCCCGACATGACCGGCAAGCTCACGTCTGTGATGACGACATCGAAGGATTTCGCGTTGAATTCCTTCAAGGCCTGCTCTGCGTCTGCGCACGCGACGATTTCCCGCCGGTCCTGAGCCAGCAGCTCGGAGGTTACTTCGCGCACCAGAGTATTGTCCTCGACGTAGAGGATTTTCAATTTGCTCTCGGCAGCCGCGCCCATCAATGAGTCTTCTGCACGAGCCACAGACCAGGTTTGCCCTTAGGGCTTAAACCCAGATGCAGCAGGGCCGATTTGGTTTCGAACAGGCGTGCGACTGGCAGACCCTCGTGGTGGACGCGGCGGACGAAGTCTTGGATGGCCGGACGGCTACGCATGCCGTCCGAGGCCATGGCCGGTAGCGCTTCCCGCTCTCCGGGACCGGAACTTTGGCGTGACGCCGGCAACCTTGCGAAGGCATGACTCTTCTCGGTGCTGTTGCCCGGTATCTCTAAGTGCGAAGGGGGACGAAGATCCAAGTGCTGGGATGATCCAAAGGCTGGAGGGGGTGTGCGGAATTGTTGACGACCCTGAGGCGGCGCGGCTACAGCCCAATTGAACAATAATAAGGCCGTCAGGCCCACTGCGGCGTCAGGCAACCTCTTTTTTATCGTCCTTCCCATGAGGTCAGTGGACCACTAAGCGCCTGGGGCTACATTCGGTAGAGCGAGCGAGCACCCGTAGGAAAGGTCTTAATGTTCCTTTATCGGCGCATTCCTACACGGCAACAGGACGAGGGGTGCTTTTTTCAGCTGCTGCGCGGAGGGACCATGCGCATCAACGTGAATCATCATTCAAATACATGGGCTCTCGTGCTGGCGGCAGGAGAGGGGAGCCGGCTGCGCGGATTGACCCGAAACGAGCAGGGCGTGGTGGTGCCCAAACAGTTTTGCTCGTTGCAAGGGGGACCGTGTCTGCTGCAGGAGGCACTGCAGCGTGCAAGCACCGTGACGCCGTTGGATCAGATATGCAGCGTCGTCGCCGAACAGCATCGCCAGTGGTGGACCCCGATCCTCAACTATCTGCCGGAACAGAACGTCATCACGCAACCGCACAACCGAGGCACCGCCTACGGCGTTTTGCTCCCGTTGCTGCGGATCGCAGAGCGGGATCCGGACGCCATCGTGATCCTGCTGCCGGCGGATCACTACCTGCGCGACGAGGAAACCATGGCCGCATCCCTGCGCCACGCGGCTGATCTTGCCCATTCCGATCTTGGCACGATTTATCTCCTCGGCATGGAGCCGGACGGCCCCGATACCGAACTCGGCTACATTTTGCCTGCGACGCGCTCGCGGGACACCGCCGTGAACGTGCTGCGCTTCGTTGAGAAGCCCAGCGAAATCAGAGCACGGGTGCTGCTCGACCAAGGCGCGCTGTGGAACGTATTCATCATGGCCGCGTCGGTCCGGATTTTGCTCAGCCTGTTCGATGAGCGGTATGCGGCCAGCATCGCCGCGATGCGCGGTATCGATGGCGCCAATCTCGATTCGGTGTATCGTGATTTGAAGAGCGCGGATTTCTCCCGCGAGGTATTGGAAGGCAAGGAGGCCCTGATGAAGGTCCTCACCGTGCCGCGCTGCGGATGGACCGACTTGGGCACCCCGGAGAGAGTCGGATTGATTCTGGAGCAATTGCGGGCATCGGAGTTGGCGAGCTATCCATACTTCCCGGCGCATGTGAGTCTCGCGGATCAATACATGCGCGTGCACCTCAATCGCGGTCACGCGCGGAGCCGCTCAAGCGCGGCTATGCATCCCTCGCCTTAAGGCTTGGAGCTCGAGAACTTTACCGCGCTCAATTCGTCGGCAAGACTTCGGCCGGGAGATTTCTTGCAGTCAGCCATGAGTGCGCCTTCGAAGTTTGCGAGTCCGCCCGGGTCAAACATGTGGCTGCCGGATTTCGCCACGGCGAAGCCAAATAGCCACATCATGATGGTATCCGCGCTCTCCCGATCCGATTGCACCAGTTCCAAATGACGGGATGCGAACGTCTCGCATTCCAGCATGCTGAGGTCCATCGGATTCTTCGCATCGGGTTTGACCCTGGCGAGCGCATCCAGCACGCTTTCCGCCGGATTGTTCTTGCATTCCGCGTCCAGCGCAAATCCAAAACCCGCCAGGGCATCTCCATACATGACTTGCGCGCCCGACTTTCCCACGGAGTAGCCGAACAGCCACATCACGGTGTTGATCGAATCGGTGCCGGGCGCCGCGGCCGGCCCGATGATGTCGTTTTGGTACCGCGCGCAGGTGAGAGTGGCGATATTGACCGGAGCCGCCTGGCCGGAAGCCGCGAAACCGCACAGACACAACAATAGCGCGCCGCAGAATTTCATAGGGCGGACGTTGATGGCAAAACTCGCTTGACCAAGCCGGTGAAGCGACCGGATTTTACCCAAGAACGCGCCAACCCGATATCGGGCGCGAAATATCGATCCGCGGAGTAGAAAGGAACTTCCCGGCGTATTTCGCCGTGGACCTCTTCAAGGCGCTGGGATGATTTCGCGGGACGATGAAAATCAATTCCCTGAGCCGCTGCCAGCAACTCGATGCCGACGACCGCGGCTGCGTTGTCGACCATGACGCTCAAACGCCGCGCCGCGTGGGTCGCCATGCTGACATGGTCTTCCTGATTCGCCGAGGTGGGAATCGAGTCGACGCTCGCGGGCGCAGCGATCGTCTTGTTCTCTGCGACGAGCGCCGCCGCAGTGACCTGCGCGATCATGAAACCGGAATTCAATCCGCTGTTGTTGACCAAGAAAGCCGGCAACCCGCTCATCTTCGGGTCCACCAAAACGGCGGTTCGGCGTTCCGAGAGACTGCCGATCTCGGCGATGGCGAGGGCGAGGTTATCAGCGGCAAAGGCCACGGGCTCGGCATGAAAATTTCCGCCGGACAGCACATCGCCCACCTCGGTGAATAGCAGCGGATTGTCCGTCACCGCGTTGGCCTCGATGCCTAAAGTCACGCTGCAGTTGCGAATCACATCCAGACAGGCGCCCATCACCTGCGGCTGGCAGCGGAACGAATACGGGTCCTGCACGCGCGTGCAATCAAGGTGCGAGGCGCGGATCGCGCTGCCTGCGATCAGTTCGCGATACTCGCGCGCCACTGCAATCTGGCCGGGTTGGCCGCGGACTTGCTGAATGCGCGCATCGAAAGGCGAGTCGCTGCCTTTCAGCGCGTCGACCGACATGGCTCCCGCGACGACGGCGGCAGCCAGCAAGTCCTCGGCGCCAAACAATCCAGCCAAGCATAAGGCCGTGGACACTTGCGTGCCGTTGATCAAGGCCAGTCCTTCCTTAGCCTGCAACTTGATCGGTTGCAGCCCTGCCTGGCGCAGGCCATCCGTGGCCGGAAGCGTTGCGCCGCGGACTCGTACGTGGCCGAGACCCAGCAGAACGGTGCTTAGGTGTGCCAGAGGAGCAAGATCGCCCGAGGCGCCTACCGAGCCCTGCGCCGGAATCAGCGGATACACTTCGTGCTCGAGCAGCGCGAGCAGCGCCTCGACCAGTGCGAGCGTGACTCCCGAGTGACCGCGGGCCAACGCGTTGATCTTGAGGGCGAGAATCAGCCGCACGACGGCATCGGGCAGCGGCTCGCCGACGCCGGCGGCATGCGACAGAAGCAAATTCCGCTGCAGAAGCTCGAGTTGCTCATTGGGAATGCGCGTCTGCGCGAGCAGGCCGAATCCTGTGTTGATGCCGTAGGCGACATCGCCCTTGGCGACCAAGCCGGCCACCAAGGAACTGGCCGTTTCGATGCGGCCGCGATCTTGCGGCGCGAGCTTCAGCAGCGTCGGATGCTCGTAGATGCTGCGCAACGCCGCCAGGGACAGCGCGCCGGCCGGCAGGACCAATGTATTTTTCATTTAGGGCTGCTCGATCATCGGCAGCTTGAGTCCTTGTTCTCGAGCGCACGCAATGGCGCTCTCGTAGCCGGCATCGGCGTGACGCATCACTCCCGTGGCCGGGTCGTTCCATAACACGCGTCGGATTCGCTTGGCCGCGGCGTCGCTGCCATCGCAGACGATGACCAGCCCGGCATGCTGTGAATAACCCATGCCGACGCCGCCGCCGTGATGAATCGATACCCAGGTGGCTCCGGAAGCGGTGTTGAGCATTGCGTTGAGCAGCGGCCAGTCGGAAACCGCATCCGAGCCGTCGCGCATCGCCTCAGTCTCGCGGTTGGGACTCGCCACCGAACCTGAGTCCAGGTGATCGCGGCCGATCACGATCGGCGCGGAAAGCTCGCCGCTCTTGACCATTTCGTTGAAGGCCAGCCCGAGGCGATCCCGCTGACCTAAGCCCACCCAGCAAATGCGCGCCGGCAACCCTTGAAACTGAATGCGGGAGCGTGCCATGTCGAGCCACCGATGCAGATGCGGATCGTCGGGAATCAGTTCCTTGACCTTGGCGTCTGTTTTGTAAATGTCTTCCGGGTTACCCGAGAGTGCGACCCAGCGGAATGGCCCGACGCCGCGGCAAAAAAGCGGTCGAATGTATTCCGGCACGAAACCCGGAATGTCGAAAGCTTGGCGCACGCCGGCGTCGAATGCGACTTGCCGGATGTTGTTGCCGTAGTCAAAAACCGGCAGCCCCATGCGCTTGAACTGCAGCAGGTATTCGACGTGCTTCGCCATCGAGGCCGAGGCGGCGGCGGCCGTGCCTTTAGGGTCCGCCGCGCGCCGCTCGTCCCACTGCTCGATCGACCAGCCTTGCGGCAGATAGCCGTTGACCGGGTCGTGCGCGGACGTTTGATCGGTAAGCGCATCCGGTTTGATTCCGCGCTCGAGCAGCGCCGGCAACACATCGACAATATTGCCGAGCAGCGCAACTGAGATCGGCTTGCCCACGGCGTTGGACCTCTCGATCATCGCCAGCGCTTCGTTCAGATCGCGCGCCTCGGCGTCGATGTAGCCGGTCTCGAGGCGTTTGGCGATGCGGCTTCGACGGCACTCGACCGCCAACAGGCTCGCGCCCGCCATGGTGGCTGCCAGAGGCTGTGCACCGCCCATCCCGCCCAAGCCGGCGGTAAGAATCCATTTGCCTTTGAAATTGCCGTCGAAGTGGCGCCGTCCCATTTCGGCGAATGTCTCGTAGGTGCCCTGCACGATCCCCTGGCTGCCGATATAAATCCATGAGCCAGCAGTCATCTGGCCGAACATCGCCAGTCCCTTGCGGTCGAGCTCGTGGAAGTGTTCCCACGTCGCCCAGTGCGGTACGAGATTGGAATTGGCGATGAGCACGCGCGGCGCATCGGGATGCGTTGGAAATACGCCTACCGGCTTGCCCGATTGCACCAGCAAGGTTTCCTCCTCGGTAAGAGTCTTCAGCGTCTCGATGATGCGGTCATAGCAATTCCAGTCGCGCGCAGCGCGGCCTATGCCGCCGTACACCACCAGCTCGGCCGGATTCTCCGCGACTTCGGCATCCAAATTGTTCATCAGCATGCGCAGCGGCGCCTCGGTCATCCAAGTACGGGCGCTCAGGGTGCTGCCGCGCGGCGCGCGGATGTTTCTGGCTTTGAGAGGGGCGAGCATGCAAGTCCTTTAGGGGCGAAATCGGCCGGATAATTCGTAACGGGAACCGGGGTAATACAAGCGGACGATCGACGCGATTTGGCCGGCGGTCCATGTTCTGCGAATCACAACCAGGCAAGGTTCGTCGCGCTTCATCGCCAACAGCTTGCGCTTGCGGTCATCCGGCATCTCCGCGCGCAGCAGATGTTCCGCTTCCTGCAGCGGTGCGACTCTGATCAAGTAGTCGTGGGGCGTCGTGCGGCTGAAATCCATGTTCAGATAGTCGGGTGCGAGCTTCGGCAAGACATAGCGGTCTTCCAGTTGAATGGGACGATCATTCTCGAAGTGCACGATCAGCGAGCAATACAATTCGCTGCGCGCGGCGATGCCGAAGTCCTCCGCAAGCTCCGCCGCTGCGCGAATCCGCTCCAGTGACACGATTTCGGCGCGATGCACGTGGCCGCGGTCGCGTATTTCATCTGCGATACCCCGGATTTCCAGCGGATGCGCGTGCGCGTGGCGGTCCGCCACGAAACTGCCGACGCCGGCGATGCGCACCAGCACACCCTCGTCGCGCAATTCGCGCAACGCGCGATTGGCCGTCATGCGCGAAACGCCGAACGATCGCACGATGTCGTTCTCGGAGGGCACTCGAGCGGAGGCGCCCCACTTGCCGGAGCCGATATTCTCCAAAATATGGTGTTTTACCTGCAAATACAGGGGTTGCAGCGACATGGCGGCCTTGTTCATAGGCGCAGATTAAGCTGTATAGACAGGTACAGTCAATTGGATCCTAAATCTCTCATTACCCGGGCGAATTGGGCGCGCAAATGATCATCGGCAGCATGCCGATGATCTTTAATCACCCACTGTCCGCCCACCATCACGTCGCGGATCGCCCGGTCCGCGCCTGCGAATAGCAATCGATCCAGTGCGGCATCCGCCGCGGCGCCGGCCATGGCGGGATGCGCAGGGTCGAGCACCAGCCAATCCGCGCGGCGTCCCACCGCGATACTGCCCACGGGTTGACCCAGGGCCTGTGCCCCATGCAGCGCCGCGTCGCGCCACAAACGGGTTCCGACGTGCGATTCGCTTCTGTCGGCCAGCACGCCTCTGCGCTTCCTGCGCAAGCGCTGCTGATATTCGAGCCAACGCAGCTCTTCGGCCGGGCTGACAGTGGACTGACTGTCGGAGCCCACGCAAAGCTTTCCGGCCATTTTCAGAAATCGTACCGCATCGAAACTGCCGTCTCCCAGGTTGGCCTCGGTGCTGATCGAGACGCACACAACCGCACCCGCGGTAGCGATGCCATTGAGTTCCTCAGCGGTCGCGTGGGTGGCGTGGACCACGCACCAGTGCGGCGTCAGCAGCTCTTGATCCAGCAGCAGCTCGATCGGCCGTCGGCCCGTCGCACGTTCGCAGCCAAGCACTTCCAATGTCTGCTCGGCGACATGGATGTGCAGCGGCATGTTCGCGTCGATGCTGCGCAGCGCGAGAGCGGCATGGCGCAAATGTTCGAGCGGTACCGCGCGCAGGCTATGGAATGCGGCGCCGGTGCGCAACGAGACAGTTCCTGCGCGGCGCGCCGCGCCGACGCGCGCTTCGACGCCCCGCAAGAACGCGTCGGTGTCCAGGAAAAAGCGAGCCTGCTCGGGCTTCAACGGCTGGCCGCCGAAGTCGCTGCTCTGATATAGCGTCGGCAAAAAAGTGAGCCCGATGCCGGCGGTGCGTGCGGCGCTGTCGATTGCATCCCAGAGGGGATTCGGTCCCGAATAGTGCTCGGTGCCGCTCGGCCGATGCAAATAGTGAAACTCGGCCACGGACGTATAGCCTGATTTGAGCATCTCGACGAACAGTTGCGATGCGACGATCTGCAACTCTTCCGGTCCGATGCGATTCGCGAGCGCGTACATGGCCTGGCGCCAAGTCCAAAAGCTGTCGCGGGCGGTCAGGCGGAATTCAGCGTTCCCAGCCATGGCGCGTTGGAAGGCGTGGCTGTGGGCGTTCGGCATTCCCGGCACCACGACGCCATCGACCGGCTCGATGCGCTCGATGCCCGCCGGAGCCTGCATCGAGCCGTGCTCGTCAATCGCGCTGATGAGTCCCTGCGCCGACACCGTAACCAGGATGTCGCGAGCCCAGCCATGCGGCAAATAGGCCGACTGCAAACGGTAAGTGGTCATGTTGGCTGTATCATACGTTGTGCCAAAATTTTCGGACAACGATTGGGACCAAGTGTGGGCGGGCGCAAATATTGCGACCATGACCGGCGCTGCGCCTTACGGAAGCCTGCACGACGCCGCGCTCGCGGTGAGGGGCGAGCGCATTGCCTGGATCGGCGCCGCCGATGAGGCGCGGCGCTTGGCGCAGCTGCAAGGTCTGACCGTGCATGAAGCGCAAGGGCAGTGGATCACTCCCGGCCTGATCGATTGCCACACGCATCTCGTCTATGGCGGCAATCGAGTGGCCGAGTTCGAGCAGCGTCTATGCGGCGCTTCCTATGAGGACATCGCTCGGGCCGGTGGCGGCATCCAATCGACCATGCGCGAAACCCGCGCCGCGAGCGCAGAATCCCTATACCAATCGGCATTGCGGAGATTGCAGTGCTTGATGTCGGAAGGTGTGACCACCATCGAGATCAAATCCGGCTACGGGCTGGAGTTGGCGGCCGAACGCCGCTCACTCGAGGTCGCGCAAATGCTGGGCGAGCGCCTGCCGATCACGGTCAAGAAAACATTTCTGGGCTTGCACGCACTGCCGCCGGAATTCGCCGGCCGGCGCCGTGAGTTCGTGAATGAAGTCAGCGGACCGTGGCTCACGGCATTGAATGCCGCCGGACTTGTGGACGCTGTGGACAGCTATTGCGAAGACATCGCGTTCTCGGTCGCGGAGACGGAACAATTTTTGGAAGCAGCGCACGAGCTCGGGCTCGGCGCGCACGTCCACGCGGGACAGCTGAGCGATATGGGCGGCGCGCAGGCCGCTGCCAAATGGCGCGCGCTGTCTGCGGATCACCTCGAATACGTCGGCGCCGACGGCGCACGCGCGCTGGCGGCTTCCGGAACCGTCGCGGTGCTATTGCCAGCTGCCTATTTCACTTTGCGCCAAACGACGCCGCCGCCGGTAGGCTTGCTGCGAAGCGCCGGTGTGCCGCTCGCCGTGGCCACCGACAGCAATCCGGGCACCTCGCCGTGCACCTCCATCCTGCTGACATTGAGCATGGCCTGCACTTTGTTTGGCCTCACGCCCGAAGAGGCGCTCGTGGGGGTCACGCGGCAAGCTGCCAAGGCACTCGGCATGCTTGCGGATGTGGGAACGATAGAAGTCGGTAAGCGGGCGGATCTCGCTTTCTGGCACATCAACCGGCCGGCGGAACTGTGCTATGGCCTGGGCGCAAATCCGTGCGCGGCCGTGATGTATCGAGGCAAAATTCGCGCTTCTTGAATGCCCTCTTGGGGGAGGGAAATTCACCGCCCAACGGCATAAGATTGCTGCATGGCCAGCCGATTGCGCCGCGGAAGACCTCCACACGACGATGTATTGACGCCCGCTGAGTGGCGCACAGTGCATGCCGTCAAGCATGGGCTGACCAGCAAGCAGATTGCTTTACGCCGCGGGATCAGCATCGATGCCGTGAAGTACCACATCGCCAACGCCCTGGCGAAGCTTGGGCTCGCGAATCGCAAAGAACTGCGCCAATGGCACCGCGCGCCCAAAGACGGTGCCCTGAAGGACAATCAAATGAATTCGCAGCTCATCCTAGGATCGATCGCACAGATCGCAAGATCCGTGCAAGACATCAAGCAAGCAGAAGCGTGGTACAAAAATGTTCTGGAGCTGCCGCACCTGTACACCTTCGGCCACCTGGCTTTTTTCGATTGCAATGGAACGCGCCTGATGTTGAGCCAGGAGTCGGCGCCGGTTCCTGAGTCGATTCTTTACATCCGTGTCAGCAACATCGCCGCAGCGTACGAGCTTCTGAAATCCCGCGGCGTCGAATTCATCAATGCGCCGCACATGATTCACCGGCATGCGGACGGCACGGAAGAATGGCTGTCCATGCTCAAGGATCCCGAAGGGCGGCCGTTGGGGATCATGGCGCAGGCGAAACCGTAGGGACGGAAAACTCGGGCGGGAGAAAACCTGTAATCTTCGCTGCATGCGAGTTGCTGCGGCGATCTTCCTCGTGTCCAGCCTGTGTGCGGTGCGCTTCGCCGCAGGCGCAAGCGCGGAACAACCCGCACCGGCGCTGGATGAAATCATCGTCACTGCCGAACGCGCCGGGCCGGGCATGTGGCACGTGCATCGGGGCGACGCCAATGTCTGGCTCTTGGGAAGCATATCGCCGCTGCCCCGCGACATCACCTGGCATTCGAAGCAGGTCGAGTCGGTGCTGGAAAGCACCAGTCAAGTGCTGGTTCAAAAGCCCATCGAGCTCAGCATTCCGAGAATTTTGTGGATGCTGATAGCCGACCGCAAATTACTGATGGTGGGAGGCGGCAAACGGCTGAAGGATGTGTTGCCGCCCGAGCTGCACGCGCGCTTTGCCGAGCAGCGCAGCAAGGTGACCGACGACAAGGATAAGTGGGAGAGGTATCGTCCCATTATCGCGGCAGCGTTTTTGCAGCGAGAGGCCTTTCATCTGGCCAATCTCTCCATGCGTTTGGATCTGGGCGCGGCGCTGCGGGTTCTGGCGAAAAAGCACGGCGTGCGCATCGAAGAGATCAAGGCAGCCGGCGTAAGCGACATGCTGGATGCACTCAAGACCATGCCGCCGGCGACCGAGCGGATTTGCGTGGAAGCATCGCTCAGCACGATCGAGACCGGCCTGCCGAGGCTCGCGGATCGCGCGCAGGCCTGGGCCAGCGGCAACGTCGAGCGCATCGAAAACATGCCGGAGCTCAAAGAGGTCAATGCCTGCCGCAACGCGTTGGATGACGGCAAGGGAGCCCTAGATGTGATCGGCCGAATCCGCCAAACCTGGCTGGAAAACATCGAAAGGTACCTGCACTCGCCGGGTACCACCATCGCTGTGGTTAATTTGGACCTGCTGCTCGAACGCGGCGGCCTGCTCGATCAACTGCGCTCCAAAGGCTACGAGATCGATGCACCCTGATGGCCGTCGTCGCCGATGCGCCCGCTATTTATTCGAGTCTTCCTTTTGCTTCAAGTCCTTCAATTCTTGGACGGTCTCCCTTTGAATGGCCGCCATTTTTTCCTGAAGCGGCTTCATGAACTCCGGCATTTCCCGCATGATATTTTGCATCGCTAGCGGCAATTTCTTGACGTACGCACGGCCTGCGGGGCTTCTGTAGAATTTGATCACGCCGTCGATTTCGTCCTGTGAGAACGATGCGCGAAAAGTACGCAGATACATGGGCAGCAGGTCGTTCCAGTTCATCATGTCGGTCACGACCGCCGACATTTTTGCCCGCATGCGATCCAGGATCTCCTGCCGGGCGGGCGTGACGGTCTGATCTTTCGTCACGTTCTGCATGGCCGAACTCATCATCGCGGTTACCTGCCCTTTCATTCCTTCAACCATCTGCTGTGCGTTCGTCAATTCGAGCAATTCTCGAATCGAGGCGTCGCTGGCCGGCGCATTATTCGCCGCAACGACGGCCCCACAGGTCAGCATCCATACCAAAGCGGTGGCGAGTACCTTATTCATGTGTTTCCCTAGTGGTGGGTGGGTGGCGTCCCGGCGTGGCAGTATAATGGTGCTGCAGCGCGGCAATCACCTTGACACCCGGACGGCCGGTTCCTACAATCGCCGGCCTTTGTCTTTCGGCACCCTAGTGCCGGGCATGTGCCCGTAAAATTTTAGTTTTTGCATCATTGGACCTCGCTTTAAGTGGCGGTCTTCTAAAGGTATTTATGGCGACGACGACCCAATTGATCCGCACCGGCCGAAACGAGCCTGCGTGGAAGTCCAAGGTTCCGGCACTGGCCGCCTCGCCGCAGAAGCGCGGCGTGTGCACGCGCGTGTATACGACCACGCCGAAGAAGCCCAATTCGGCCCTGCGCAAGGTTTGCCGCGTTCGCCTGACCAATGGGTATGAAGTCTCCAGCTACATCGGCGGCGAAGGGCACAATTTGCAAGAGCATTCGGTGGTATTGATTCGCGGCGGCCGCGTCAAGGATCTCCCCGGAGTGCGCTATCACACGGTGCGCGGCGCGCTCGATTGCGCCGGCGTCAGCGATCGCCGGCAAGGCCGCTCCAAGTACGGCGCCAAACGTCCCAAGAAGTAGCCGCTAAGGCTTAAGAAGGTTTCTAAATGTCCCGTAGAGCAGCAGCCCCCCATCGCACCATTCTTCCCGACCCCAAGTTCGGGAATGACATGTTGGCTAAATTCATCAACATGGTGATGGAGCGCGGCAAGAAGTCGGCCGCCGAGAAAATCGTCTATGGTGCCATCGACCGCATTGGCGAGAAGGGCGGCCGTGCCGGCGCGGAAGCGATTGCTGTACTGCAACAGGCTCTGGATAACGTCAAGCCGGTGGTTGAGGTGAAATCCCGCCGCGTGGGCGGTGCGACCTACCAGGTACCGGTCGAAGTGCGCGCGAACCGCCGCCAGACCTTGGCCATGCGCTGGGTGATCGAGGCGGCTACTGCCCGCAGCGAGAAGTCCATGGCGCACCGCCTTGCCGCCGAACTGATGGAGGCTGCCGAAAACCGCGGCGCCGCCGTGCGCAAGCGCGAAGACACTCATCGCATGGCCGATGCCAACAAGGCGTTCGCCCACTATCGCTGGTAGCCCGGCCTAAAGCATCCGTCGGGTGGTAATCGCCCGGCTTGACCATATATATCTCTTTCTGGCGGGGTCGCTTCGACCCCGTTTAAAGGTGGCGCGAAGCGCGTGGCAAGTGGCGCGAAGCGCCTGGCAAGCGGCGCGAAGCGCCTAGGAAGTCTATCTTGGCACGCACTACGCCCATCGAGCGCTACCGTAACATCGGTATCTCCGCTCACATCGACGCGGGGAAAACCACCGCGACCGAGCGTATTTTGTTCTACACCGGCGTGTCCCACAAAATCGGCGAGGTTCATGACGGCGCGGCCGTGATGGACTACATGGAACAGGAACAAGAGCGCGGAATCACCATAACCGCCGCGGCGACGACCTGCTTCTGGAAGGGGATGGACAAGAGCTTCCCCGAACACCGCATCAATATCATCGATACGCCCGGACACGTCGATTTCACCATCGAAGTGGAGCGTTCGCTGCGCGTGCTCGACTCGGCCATCGCCGTCTATTGCGCAGTTTCCGGTGTGCAGCCGCAGTCCGAAACGGTCTGGCGGCAGATGAATAAATATGGCGTGCCGCGCATCGCCTTCGTCAACAAAATGGATCGGTCGGGCGCGAACTTTTTGCGTTGCGTGGAACAAATCAAGACGCGTTTGCGCGGCAATCCTGTTCCCATCCAGCTGCCCATCGGCGCGGAAGAGGGATTTGTCGGCGTGGTCGATCTGGTCAAAATGAAGGCCATTCACTGGGATGAAGAAACCCAGGGCATGAAATTCGAGTACCGCGATATCCCCGCCGAGATGCTGAAGGAATGCGAGGAGTGGCGCGGCAAAATGATCGAGGCCGCCGCGGAAGGCGACGAGGCTTTGCTCACCAAGTATCTCGAAACCGGCGGCCTGACCGACGAGGAAATCAAAAAGGGTCTGCGCGAGCGCGCCATCAAGAACGAGATTTGCTTGGTGACCTGCGGCTCGGCGTTCAAGAACAAGGGCGTCCAGGCCGTGCTCGATGCCATCGTCGAGTACATGCCATCGCCGGCGGAAGTGCCCGCCGTCAAAGGTCAGAGCGAGAACGGCGAACCAATGACGCGCAAAGCGGATGATAAAGAGCCGTTTGCCGCGTTGGCGTTCAAGATTTTGAATGATCCCTTCGTGGGAAATCTCACGTTCTTCCGGGTCTACTCCGGCACCTTGAATTCCGGCGACCAGGTGTTCGTGCCGAACCGCAGTCGCACCGAGCGCATCGGCCGCTTGCTGCAGATGCATGCCAGCGACCGCTCGGAGATCAAGGAAGTGCGTGCCGGCGACATCGCGGCGGCCGTGGGCTTGAAGGACGTGACCACCGGCGACACGCTGTCGGATTTAAACAAGGTGATCATCCTGGAAAAGATGGATTTCCCGGAGCCGGTCATTTCCGTTGCCGTGGAACCCAAAACCAAGGTCGACCAGGAAAAGATGGGCCTGGCGCTGCAGCGGCTGGCGAAGGAAGATCCTTCGTTCCGCGTGCACACGGATGCCGAATCCGGCCAGACCATTATCGAAGGCATGGGCGAGCTGCATCTGGAAATCATCGTCGATCGCATGAAGCGAGAGTTCAAAGTCGAGGCTAATGTCGGCAAGCCGCAGGTGGCCTATCGCGAAACGCTGCGCGCCACGGTCGAATCCGAAGGCAAATTCATCCGTCAGACCGGCGGCCGCGGCCAGTATGGCCACGTCTGGCTCAAGCTCGAGCCGTTGCCGCAAGGCAAGGGCTATGAATTCGTCAATGGCATCGTCGGCGGTACCGTGCCGCGCGAATATATTCCTGCCGTGGACAAAGGCATCCAGGAAGCCGTGCAGACCGGTGTGATCGCGGGCTACCCCATCGTGGATGTGAAAGTCACGATATTCGACGGCTCGTACCACGACGTCGATTCCAACGAAATGGCGTTCAAGATCGCCGGCTCCATCGGTTTCAAGGAAGGCTTTCGCAAGGCGAAGCCGGTGCTGCTCGAACCCATCATGAAAGTGGAAGTCGTGGTGCCGGAGGATTATTACGGCGACATCGTCGGTGATTTGAGCCGGCGCCGCGGCCAGATTGTCGGCACGGAAGACAGTCCTTCCGGCAAGGTGGTCACCGCCGAAGTGCCGCTCGCCGAAATGTTCCAGTACTCGACATCGATGCGCTCCATGAGCCAGGGCCGCGCGAACTACACCATGGAGTTTGCCAAGTACCAGGAAGTGCCGGGCAATGTAGCCGATGTCGTGATGAAGAAAGCTTCTTAGGATTCCAAACGCATAATCACTTTATTGAGAGGTAAGGCCTGTGTCGAAGGGGAAGTTTGAGCGAACGAAGCCGCACGTGAACGTGGGAACGATAGGTCATGTGGATCATGGCAAGACGACCTTAACGGCAGCCTTGACGAAGGTGATGGCCGAGAAGCACGGCGGGGAGTTCAAGGCCTACGATCAGATCGACAAGGCCCCCGAGGAGCGAGCGCGCGGCATCACGATTGCAACGGCCCACGTGGAGTATCAGTCCGATGCGCGCCACTACGCGCACGTTGATTGCCCGGGCCATGCCGATTATGTGAAGAACATGATCACCGGAGCTGCGCAGATGGATGGGGCGATTTTGGTGGTATCAGCCGCGGATGGCCCGATGCCCCAGACGCGCGAGCACATTTTGCTCGCCCGCCAGGTCGGGGTGCCCTACATCGTGGTGTTCATGAACAAGGCGGACATGGTCGATGATGCGGAGCTTCTGGAGCTCGTTGAGCTTGAAGTGCGGGATCTGTTGACCCTGTACAAATTCCCCGGGGATAAGACCCCGATCATCACCGGCTCTGCCTTAAAAGCACTCGAGGGGGATGCCTCCGAGATCGGCGTGCCCTCGGTGATCAAGCTGGTGAAGGCCTTGGATGACTATATTCCGGTGCCCAAGCGCGCCGTGGAAGGGGCCTTCCTGATGCCGGTCGAGGATGTGTTCTCGATCGCCGGGCGAGGAACGGTGGTCACGGGTCGCATTGAGCGCGGCATCGTGAAGGTAAACGATGAGGTGGAGATTGTGGGCATTCGCCCGACGCAGAAGACCACTTGCACGGGCGTGGAGATGTTCCGAAAGCTCTTGGATGAGGGGCAGGCGGGAGATAACGTGGGGGTTTTGCTTCGCGGCACCAAGCGCGAGGAAGTCGAGCGCGGCCAGGTGCTGTGCAAGCCCGGCTCGATCAATCCGCACACCAAGTTTGAGGCCGAAGTGTACGTGTTGACCAAGGAGGAGGGCGGACGACATACGCCGTTCTTCAAGGGCTACCGGCCGCAGTTCTATTTCCGCACCACCGATGTCACCGGAGCGGTGGAGCTGCCGGAGGGCACCGAGATGGTGATGCCGGGAGATAACATCAAGATCGTGGTGGAGCTGATCGCCCCGATTGCGATGGAGCAGGGTCTGCGCTTCGCCATCCGCGAGGGCGGTAAAACCGTCGGCGCAGGCGTGGTCGCCAAAGTGATTGC
>DASXOY010000012.1:0-69038 GCA_036493935.1 Steroidobacteraceae bacterium
CCGATCCCAGCCAGTTTCCGAATGCCGCGACGCCGAGCCTGATCTCGTCCATCGGGACCTGCGCCCAGGCAAACACCGCTTGGAATACCAGGAACAGGATCACTGCGAGGATCAGCGGCCCCAGCGCCGGATGCAGCACCAGGGCATCGAGGCGATCGCTGAAGGTGACTCCGTTGAGCCGGTCGGCTCCGACCGCACCCAGGATCCGGCGCACTTCCGCTTGATCGTGCTCGATATCCGTCCGGCTCAACGGCGCCCAGGCCACGGTTTGTATCCCGCGTTCCGGCATGGCGATGGAATCGAGCATCTTGACCAGCGCTTTGACGCCGCTGGTTTTGACGCCGACGGTCTCGACCACCGGCACCCCCAATTCAATTGCGAGGCGATCGGCATCGATGACGATGCCCTTGCGGCGCGCAATATCGGTCATGTTGAGCGCCACCACCATGGGCAGCCCTAGCCGCTTCAGGCTCAAAACCAAGCGCAAGTTCTGGCGCAGATTGGTTGCGTCGGTCACGCACACGACGAAATCGGGCGCGCTCTCGCCGGTTCGACGTCCCAGCAGCACGTCGGCCGTCACTTGTTCATCGGGGGTCAGCGCATCCAGACTGTAGGCGCCGGGCAAATCCAGGATGCGAATGCGGGCGCCCGACGGCGTGAGCAGCGAGCCTTCCTTGCGCTCGACGGTGACGCCGGCGTAATTGGCGACTTTCTGGCGGCTGCCGGTCAGGACATTGAAAAGCGCTGTCTTGCCGCAGTTGGGATTTCCAACCAGGGCGATCAGAGGACTGGGAGCGCGGTGCGCGACGTCCATGGAGTCAGGAGCCTTAAGGCAGCTGCGGCTGCTCCGGACATACGCGGATACATGCGGCCTCGAAAAGCCGCAGGGCAAAAGTGCCGGTGCCGATGCGCACCGCGATCGGCGCGCGCGCCAACAGCCCCCGGGCTACGATCCGCACCGCTTCGCCGGGCAGGAATCCCAGCTCGGCCAAGCGCCGGCCCACGTCGGCGGGTGCCTTCGAATCAGTCCCGGCCACGGAAACCACGCGTGCCGATGCGCCCGGAGCCAGATCCGCGAGGGCAATATGGGCGCTCGCCGGCGGCGTAATGGGCTGGGAGGGGGCGGTCAACATGAACGCAATTCTATATGAGAATCGTTCCCATTACTATTACGCGGTCACATTCCTGCCCTTTGGGCGGGGCAGTTCCTGATAGTCTTGATGTCCCGGAACCCATCGGAGGCGTATGAAATGCCTACGCTTTTTGAGAAGATCATCGCGGGCGACCTGCCGGCGACCGTGCTCTACCGTGACCCGCGAGTAGTCGCGTTTCTGGACATACGTCCTGCCGCACCGGTACATATACTGATTGTCCCGAATAAACCGATACCCACAGCCAATGATATTGCCGATGAGGATGAAGCGCTGATCGGCCACATGTTCATCGTGGCGCGCGATCTCGCGCGGCAGCAAGGCATCGCGGAGAGCGGCTATCGGCTGATCATCAATTGCAATGCACATGGCGGCCAGGAGGTGTATCACTTGCACGTGCATCTTCTGGGGGGAAGGCCGCTGGGACCGATGGTGACGCGAGTTTAGAAGTAAAGAGGATCAGAGATGAAGAAGAAAAAGACCGTGCGAGCCAAAGCGAAAAGGCCATCGGTCAGCGCCGCCAAAACCACGCGCACCATGAAAGTGCGGGAGATATCCCGCCCCAATCCGCGCAGCGCGCCGCGCCGCGAACTCTACCCGGCGCTCGATCCGTATCGCCACGGCTACTTGCGCGTCTCGGACATTCACGAAATTTATTATGAAGAAAGCGGCAATCCCGCCGGCAAGCCGGCGGTTTTCCTGCACGGCGGTCCCGGCGCGGGTTCCGACAAACGTGCGCGGCAGTTCTTCGATCCGCGCCACTATCGCATCGTGGTGTTCGATCAGCGCGGCTGCGGCCGCAGCCGTCCTAGCGCCAGTCTCATCGAGAATACGACCTGGCACCTGGTGGCCGACATCGAAAGGTTGCGCAAGCACCTGAACATCGAACGCTGGCTGGTGTTCGGCGGATCATGGGGCAGCACGCTCGCGCTCGCTTACGCGGAAGCGCATCCCGAGCGCGTCAGCGAACTTGTATTGCGCGGGATCTTCCTGCTGCGCTACGCCGAAATACGCTGGTTCTATCAGCACGGCGCCTCCGAGATTTTTCCGGACGCGTGGGAAGCATATCGCGGCGCCATCCCGCTCGATGAGCGCGACGATTACTTGAGCGCCTACCACAAGCGTTTGACCGGCACGGATCAACGCGCCGCATTGGGCGCGGCGCGGGCATGGTCGGTGTGGGAGGCCGCGTGCAGCTTCCTGCACAGCAACGTCGACAACATCAAAAAATGGGGCGAAGACCAGTTCGCGCTGTCAGTGGCGCGCATCGAATGCCATTACTTCGTGAATCGCGGCTTCCTGCGCAGCGAGAGCCAGCTGATCGACGATGTGCCGCGCATTCGCAATATTCCCACCACTATCGTGCAGGGCCGATACGATGTGGTGTGTCCGGCAACCAGTGCGTGGGATCTGCATCGAGCGTGGCCAGAAGCAGACATGAGGATCGTGCCCGACGCCGGCCACTCTGCGTTTGAACCGGGCAACACGCACGAGCTGGTGCTCGCCACGGACCGTTACCGCAGCCGCTAGGGAGATAATAGTGTCTGAACTGGCTTACATCGGTCTGGCGCGCGTGAACGACGCGCGCGAGATTGCCGAGATGTCCCGCGATCTCATCGAACAGGGATTGACCTGGTCATGGACGCCGGCACGCGTGCAGCATTTCATTTCCGGCCCGGAATCATCCGTGGTGGTGGCGCGCCGCGAGCAACGGGTCGCGGCATTCGCGATCATGCATTTCGGGGACGACGTTGCGCATTTGAATCTGCTCGCCGTTGCGCCCGAGCATCGGCGCCAAGGCCTGGGAACCCTGCTGATGGATTGGCTCACCCGGACTGCGGTCGAGGCCGGCGTGTTTCGCATCAATCTTGAATTGCGCACGAACAATGACGCGGCACGAATTTTCTACGCGCGTTTGGGTTTCGATCAATTGGGAACCGTGCAAGGATACTATCAAGGCCGGGAAGCGGCGCTGCGCATGTCGCGGCACCTCGCGAAGATCTGATCAAGACCTGGCGCGCATCGTTCCATCGGTCAGGTCGGCGCTGAGATCAATCTGCTGGACGCGCGGCTTGGCGTTTCCCAAGGGAAAAACGACGGTTACGCGGCAACCCCGGCCGGGCCCGGTATCGACCGTCATTTGGCCGGCCGCTTCGCGTACCCGATCAGCCACGCTCCAAAGACCGAATCCATGCGCCCGCGGTTCGAACAAGCTCAGCTGCCATTCAAAGCCCACACCTTGGTCCTCCACCAAGACGCGCAATTCGTCGGGGCCGCGCGTCACCGTAACGCTCGCGGATTGCGCGCCCGAGTGCTTGACGACATTGCGCAGCAGCTCTCTGATGACTTTGAACACCAGCACGCGCAAATCGATGTCGATGCGCGCATCTTCGGCGGCCACTTTCAGGTCGACCTGTAAGTTGTCCTTGCTGCGCATGTAGACGCTCAGCCACTTGAGCGCCGGCTCCAATCCCAGCTCGTACAGTCCGGGCGGACTTAAGTCCGCAATGACCCGCTGGGCGATTGCCTGCACTTCGCGCACCGTGCCGGTCGCCTCGCTGAGCAAAAGACGTATCTCGGGCGGCGAGCGCGTCACAAGCGCGTCCAGCGTCATCGACAATCCGACCAGCTGCTGCCCGATGCCGTCGTGCAGATCCACTGCAGTCGCGCGCCGCGCGCGCTCTTCTGCGCCCACCAACTCGCGCGCATAGAGCTTCAATCGATCCTGGTTGTGACGGAGGCGCTCGTTGAGATCGACGAGTTCCGTGACGTCCCGGGCAACCCCCCAAACACGCACCAAGCAGCCCTGCTCGATCACGCCGCGGAATCCCGTGATATAGCTGTGCGTGTGCGCGTTGCCCCGCACCGAGAATCGCAGTCCGTCCATCGCGTATCCCTGATGCGACGCGGCGCCCAGGTGATCGATAAAGGTCGCAAACCACGGCATGTCCGTACGCCACCGGGCATCGCCCTCGGACAATCCCATTTCGCGGTTCAAGCGTTGATACGACAGATTGCTTTCCGCCACGTAGGCATGCGCCTGCAGCCAGGCGATCTGATCGCTCACCGGAAGATTGGGATCCATGGGTGCGGACAATTCGACGCGCCACACCGCTTCGGAGCTGTGCTCGATGAAGTTGCGGTAGCGTTCATCGCTGGTTCTCAACAACTGATATGCGTTTCTCTTCTCGAGCAGCACGACGGTCAGCAAGAAGTTCACCACGACGAGCGTCGCGAGGTACAACTGCACCGCGCCGACCCGGACGAAGGGATTTGGATCGCCCGCGAAGGGGCCGAGCCCACGGCTCGCAAAATAGGACACCAAAATGGCGGTCGCCGCCGCAATTCCCGTCGACCAGCGCGGCGGCATGCGAAATGCCGCCACCACCACCAGCGCCAAGAGCACGAACGGCATGTCGAGAATCGTGGTCACGCCGCCAGGGGGCGTGGAGAAGACCCAGGTCGCCATGACCAGCATCGCGAAACCGATGAACATCATTTCGATCGCCGGCCCGGGCGGGGCGGAAAGCTCGCGCGCACGCAGGCGCACCGCCCACCCCATCACGATCGGCGCAATGCTGATCGATCCCAGCCAATTGCCTGCCCACCATATCTGGCACTCACGCACAAAGTCGGATCCGCCAAACGTATGCGTGGTGCCGAACGCACCCATCATCGAGCTGGCGGCGGCACCCACCGCCACCGAGGCGATGAACAACAGCACGTTGCGCATCTTGGGGATCCGCGGCGTGGGAATCAGCCTTGAGGCGACCCAGGCGCCCACCATGCCGTCGATCGAATTGGCGAAGGCGAACGCCAAATTGGGAAGGATTTGGAAATGTTCGGTCAGGATGAGGCCGGACGCGAGTTCCGCGCTTACCTGTATGACCAATAGCCAAATCCAATTGCGCCGCGGCGAGAGCCACAAAGCCATGAACAAAAGCCCGGCGGCCGGCCAGATGATGGTCAGCGCCTCAATGTTCTCGTGCAGCTTGAGGCCGAGCAACACCAACGACATGTACAGCGCTGCGAAGACTCCGAGGGAAGCTGCGCCTTTTGCGAATCCGTCGCGCATAAAATCCCATTGCAGCCCCGGTGGCCGGTCAGCATCGGGTGCGGTCGGCGTCGGCACGGTCGTGACCTCCCTGTTGGAAGGTGATTGTGCGCCTGTTTCTTGCAATACTCCAAAGGTCATGGCCGCCAAAATCACTCTGCGTCGGTTCGGTTCGACTCGAGTCCAAGTCGCCTGCGTCGGCCAAGGCACATGGAAAATGGAAGGCTCTTCCGCGGGGCTCGCCGCGTTGCGCCGCGGACTCGACCTGGGACTCACGCACATCGATACCGCCGAGATGTACGGCTCGGGCGCAGCAGAAAAGCTGGTCGGCAAGGCCATTGAGGATCGTCGCGATGCGGTTTTTTTGGTCTCAAAGGTGCTGCCGAGCAATGCCTCCAAGAATGGCACCGTTGCCGCCTGTGAAAAATCGCTGGCGCACCTGCGAACAGATCGGCTCGACTGCTACCTGCTTCACTGGCGCGGAAGCGTACCCCTGGAAGAGACCATAGGCGCGTTCGAGCTGCTCGTGCGCCAGGGGAAAATACGCTCCTGGGGAGTGAGCAATTTCGATGCACGGGATCTCGCGGAGGTCGCGGCGATCGCAGGCCCGGGTCATCCGGCCTGCAATCAGGTTCTGTACCACCTAAAGGAGCGCGCGATCGAGCATGCCGTGCTGCCTTGGTGCCGCAAGCACGGCTGTGCGCTGGTGGCGTACACCCCGTTCGGCCAGTCGCCGGGAATCTTCGACGGCGACTCAAAGCCTGCGCAGGTGCTCAGAGACATAGCGGCAGCCCATGGTGCGACCCCTCGCCAGGTCGCGTTGCGCTTTCTGCTGCGCAATGAGGAAGTGTTTGTGATTCCGAAAGCGTCGGATCTTAAGCATGTGGCCGAGAATGCCGGTGCGAGCGCGGTTGACTTGAGCGATGCGGACATTGCCAGGATCGCTGCGGCATTTCCGCTCGGCAACGCGCCCCGCGAACTGCCGATGATCTAGGCGTTGCGCTTAAGACCGTAAGATGTGCGGCCCAACGGCGTCGATGGACGCCGTGCCGGTGAGCGCCAATGTCACCCGCAGCTCGTTGCGCATGATTTCGATGGCCTTGGCGACGCCCGCCTCGCCTGCGGCCGACAAGGCGTATAGAAACGCCTTGCCGATCAGCGCGCCGCGCGCGCCGAGTGCCAGGGCTTTGGCGATGTCTTGGCCGGACCTGATGCCGCCGTCGAACATGACCTCGCAGCGTCCGCCGACGGCTTCGACGATTTCGCTCAATACGGATATCGATGACGGTGCGCCGTCGAGTTGCCGGCCGCCGTGGTTCGAAACCACGATGGCGTCCGCGCCGGCGGCAACGCCCAAGCGCGCATCCTCGGCATCGAGCACGCCTTTTAGAATCAGTTTGCCGGGCCAGCGGCTTCGGACCCATTCGACATCGCGCCAATCGGCCGACGGGTCGAATTGCGTGGCAATCCATTCGGCCAAGGTGTTGATGCCGCTGGAGCCCCCGATGCGGCCGACCAGGTTGCCGAAGGTGCGGCGCTTGCCGAACAACACGTTCAAGGCCCAGGCCGGTTTGGTCGCGACATCCCAGGCATTTCTCAGCGTCAGCTTAGGAGGGATGGTCAGGCCATTGCGCGGATCCCGGCGGCGTTCGCCGATGACCTGCAAATCCAGGGTGAGCATGAGTGCGGAACAATGCGCGGCCGCGGCGCGGTCGATCAGTTCCTGATTGAAGCCGCGGTCGCGCATCAGATACTGTTGAAACCAAAACGGCGATTTCGTGGCCTCGCGAACGTCCTCTATCGAACAAATCGACATGGTGCTCAAGCAATACGGGATGCCGCAGGCCGCGGCCGCCCGCGCGCCGAGAATCTCGCCGTCGGCGTGAAACAATCCAGCGAGGCCCGTGGGTCCGATGGCCAACGGCATTGAAACAGGCGACCCGAGCAAGGTGCTGGCCAACGAGATGTTCGACATGTCCACCATCACCCGCTGCCGGAACGCCATCGCATCCAGATCGGCGGCATTGCGCCGGAGTGTGCGCTCCTCGTACGAGCCGCCGTCGGCGTAGTCGAAAATCGCCCGCGGAATACGGCGCATAGCCTGCAGCCGGAAGTCATCGATGCTCAGAAACAGCGCCATGGCCGAAGTGTACGGTTGCGCGCGTCCAAGCCGCAAATAGACCCGGCCCGGGCGCTTAGGCCCGGACCGCTCATTTATTAAAGAGTGCTATGCCTTGATCGTTACAGCGACAGCCAGATGTCGATTCCGCCATGCTTGGTGCAAGCCCGATTGCGGTCGCGCGTCGAGGTGAAAAAACCGTCGTGGCAGCGGGCCGACGAGTGCGGATGATCGTGACGGTAACGTTGGACTTGATCATCGCCTTTTCGATCATCCCGACGTTCGTCGCGATGCTCATCGGCGCGCATGGCGTGGTGATCGTCCGGTCGATCCTGCGCGCTGACCAGCGCGGGGGCTACACCCGTCAATGCAACGGCGGCGAGTACCAACAAGGCCGGCTTCCAAAGGTGCTGACGCATGGTGCAATCCTCAGTGATGGGTGAAGCACGCATCCTAGGCATCCCGCCAAGAGACGCCAATTCCCGCCCCTTGCCACATCCTGTCGGCGCCAGCCTACGCGCCTTGGGCAAAAGTACCCATCCAACCGGATGTTGGCTTAAGCTTCGAGTGCCCTTCAGGAGAGCTTAAGTTGCCAATCAAAAAAGCATTCGTATTCGGCGCGGCGGCGGCACTGACATCGAGCTTGGCGGTCTGCGCTTCGATTCCTGGAAATGTGGACACGGCGCGCTTGCTGGCCGCGGACGGCGAGCCGCAGAACTGGTTCACGGGCGGCCGCGACAAGGACGGCACGTACTTTTCGCCGTTGAACGCGATCAACGCCGGCAATGCCAAGCAGTTGGGTTTTGCTTGGAGCTACGATTTAGGCGATCCGCAACGCGGCCAGGAAGCCACGCCGTTGGTTGTCGATGGTGTGATGTACACCTCGGGAACCTGGGGTTATGTCTATGCCGTGGATGCGGCCACGGGTAAACAGATCTGGCGCTACGACCCCAAAGCCGATTTCTTCATGGGCCGTAATCCGTGCTGCGATCTGGTCAACCGCGGTGTGGCAGTTTGGAAGGGCAAGGTGTTCGTGGCTTCCGTGGATGGACGCTTGCATGCAATCGATGCGGCATCCGGCAAGAAAGTCTGGGAAGCCGATACCATCGTTGATCGCAAGTTGCCCTATTCCAGCACCGGCGCGCCGCAGATTGCCGGCAGAGTGGTGGTCATCGGCAACAGCGGCGCCGATATGGGACATGGCGCCGTCCGCGGCTACATATCAGCCTACGACTTGGAAACGGGCGCACTCAAATGGCGCTTCTTCACTGTTCCTCCCGCGGTCGGCCAGCCCTACGAGAATCCGGAGTTGGCCGCGGCGGACAAAACCTGGGATCCGCACCGCAAGCCCGAATTCAAGGGCGGGGCCACCATTTGGGATGGAATGGCCTACGACGCAAAATTGAACCTGCTGTACTTCGGCACCGCCAACGCGGCGCCGTATGATCTTCGCCAGTTGGGGCCCCAACAACTCGACAGTCTCTATGCCACCTGCATCATAGCGGTGGATGCGGCCACGGGGCACATGGCGTGGTACTACCAGGAAACGCCGCACGACAGCTGGGACTACGATGCCGTGCAAAAAATGGTGCTGGCCGACATCACGGTTGACGGCGCGCCGCGCGCCGTCATCATGCAGGCGTCCAAGAATGCTTTCTTTTACGTGCTGGATCGCAAGACTGGGAAGTTGTTGTCCGCGAAAGACTATGCGTTCATGAATTGGGCGACCCACGTGGACATGAAAACCGGCCGGCCCGTCACCACGCCGCAATCGGATTGGTACAACACCGCCAAACTGACCTATCCATCTTGGTTTGGCGCGCATAGCTGGAATCCCATGTCTTATAGCCCGCAAACGCGCCTGGCTTACATCCCCGTGATCGACGTACCGACCATCTGGGTCGACCTGCTGCACAACGGCAGCAAGCTGAAGTACGTTGAGGGATTTTTCACCGTGCAGGGCATCATTCCCGACGATACCTATGATGCCAAAGATGCGGCGCGCCTTTTCGGTGCCGTGCCGGACGAGCAAGCGGTCAAGGCCGCGCGCCATGTCAAACCGGTGCGAGAACTGATTCGCGCCTGGGACCCGGTGGCACAAAAAGTCGTGTGGGAACACGAAACGTCGTCAGGCATCCGCGGCTATGACGGCGGCGTGATGTCGACCGCGGGGAATCTGGTATTCCAAGGCCGCGGCAGCGGCGAATTATGGGTTTACGCGGCCGACACCGGTAAAGTGCTCAACGTCATCAAGACCGGCAGCCACATTATGGCCGCACCGATGACTTATTCGGTCAACGGCGAGCAGTATGTCGCCGTCCAAGTGGGCTACGGCGGTACCGCCATCACCGTCGCACCGATTCCGCCGAGCAGCGCTGCGCTCAAGTATCAAAACACCAACCGAGTCATTGCCTTCAAATTAGGCGGCGGCGCCGTGCCCATGCCGCCGCCGCGGACCGAGCCGGTTTTCCCCAAACCGCCGGAGCAGAAGGCAACGAAGGCGCAGATCGCCGCCGGCGAGGTGACGTTCATCGAGCAATGCACGCGCTGTCACCAGCTCGGCCCCAGCACCACGCCCGATCTTCGCAAGCTCAACGACGGGCTGCATGTTTCGTTCAAGGATATTTTGTTGCGAGGCGCCCTGGCACCGGCCGGCATGGAACGATTCAACGACATTTTGAGCGAAAAGGACGCCGACAACGTCCACGCATATCTGATCGAGCAGAGCTGGATCGCCTACCGCGCTCAGCAGAGTGCCGCCGCACACAAGTAAGCGCAAAGGGACCTAAAGATAATGCTCCAGCCCGGACTCATGATGGATCGGCCCTTGCTGATCTCCGGCATCCTCGAACATGCCGAGGCGCAGCACGGCGAGACGCCGCTGGTTTCGCGTGAGACTCACGGACCGGTATTCCGCTACACCGTCAGAGAATGCGCGGCGCGCGTCAAAAAGCTCGCCAATGCGCTCGCCGACCTAGGGTTGCCGCCCGGCACGGCCATTGCGTCGCTCGCCTGGAACAATCACCGCCATGTCGAGATCTACTACGCCGTGTCCGGAAGCGGCCTTGTGATCCATACCTGCAACCCGCGACTGCATATCGAACAGCTGATCTTCATCATCAATCACGCCGAAGATCGCGTGCTGTTTTTCGATTCTAGCTTTGCACCGCTGGTCGCAAGCATCGCGGCACGCTGTCCCGGCATCATCGCGTGGATCTGCATGACGGACGCGGAAAACATGCCCGCACTCGATACCGTCGCAAATGTCTATTGCTACGAATCGTTCATTGCGGCCGAGGACGAGGATTTCGAATGGCCGCAATTCGATGAGCGTGCGAGCGCGGCCATTTGCTACACCTCCGGGACGACGGGCAATCCCAAAGGGGCGCTGTATTCGCATCGCGGCATCGTGCTGAACGCCATGACCATTTGCTTGCCGGGAATGCTCGGTCTTTCTCCCCGGGAAGCAATGCTGCCCGTCGTTCCGATGTTTCACATCAACGGATGGTGCGCTCCCTACGGTTGCCTCATCGGCGGCGCAAAGCTTGTGCTGCCGGGGCCGCGCTTGGATGGAGCCGGCCTGTACGAATTGATGGAAAATGAGCAGGTGACGGTCAGCGCCGGAGTGCCTACGGTATGGCTTGCGCTGCTGCAATACGTCGAGCACAACAACTTAAAATTCTCGAGCTTGCGCCGCGTGCTGTCGGGCGGGTCCGCTGTGCCGCTCACTCTAATTGCAAAATTCGATGAGCTTTATGGCGTCGAAGTGCGACAGGGATGGGGGATGACCGAGACCACGGCAGCAGCGACCATCAGCTGCTTGACCCGCGAGCAATTGCAGTTGCCGCCGGCGCAACGGCATCTCGCGGCCGCCAATTGCGGTAAGACAGTCTTTGGCATCGACATCAAAGTGGTCGCCGAGGACGGCACAGAATTGCCCCGCGACGGCCGGTCGCAGGGCGAACTCATGGTGCGGGGCCAGTGGATCGTCAGCGGCTACTACAAGAGCGAGACCTCGCCATTGCGGGACGGCTGGTTTCCGACGGGCGATATTGCGACTATCGACCCGTACGGCACGCTGCAAATCCGCGACCGCGTCAAGGATCTGATCAAGACCGGCGGCGAGTGGATCAGCTCGATCGATTTGGAAAATACGGCGATTGCGCACCCAGCTGTCGCGCAGTGCGCGGTCATCGGGGTAAAGCATCCCAAGTGGCAGGAACGCCCGCTGCTCTTCGTCGTTCGCAAGCCCGGCCACAGCCTGGAGTCCGTCGACATGCTCAGTTTCCTTGCCGCGCGCGTTGCGAAGTGGTGGGTGCCCGAGGAGGTCATCTTCTTGGACTCGCTGCCGGTGGGCGGAACCGGCAAGGTTCAAAAAATTCTCCTCCGGGAAAAGTACGGTAACGTTTTCGGTTAATCGAGGTCACCCGATGAAAGCCCAAGTTCTCATTGCAGCCTCGCTCAGCCTGGCTCTGTCGGTTCTATCGAGCGCAAGAGCCGCCGATGATCCGCCGGCCGATCACACTCTGGCTCACGATCAAGCCAAAGCGGTGAGCGAGGCGGTTAAGCGCGATGCGAAGGTGGTCGCCGAAGCAGCCAAGACGGGCGCGAAACAAGTTGCCGCCGCCGCCAAAGAGGTGGCTGCGGCAAGCAAGGAGGGCGCTCAGCAAGTTGCCGCGACCGCCAAAAAGGGAGCGCAAAGAGCCAAAGCGGCCGTCAACGGCGAAAAACCGGATTCGGCCGCCAAACCTGCCGATAGGCCGGCCCCTGGCCCGGAGAGACCGCTCTAGCGGCCCAGCGCGTACAAGTACTCCACAAAGGATGCGACCGCGCCGTCCAATCCTTGAATCTTCGGATTGGCGGACTCGATCAAATAATACTCGTCCGGCGCATGCGCACCCGTCCCGTGCCCCAATCCAAAGTGGCCGGCCGGCAAGTTGAGCGGTGCATCCGTAAATACGTACCCCGGCCATGAGCCGGCGGAGCGCGGCCATAGCAGCGGCTCGAGTCCGAGTTTCCGATACGTCGCCAGCTGTGTCTGAATAAGCTTGCTGCCGGGATCGGTCTGGTTCGGGTTGTAGCCGCCGCTCATGTTGACCTCGATGTCGGCGAATCCGTGCTTCGCGAGGTGCGCTTTTAGCTTCGCCAGCGTATCGGCGGCCGTCATGTCGGGCACGAGGCGCATGTCTATCTTGGCGACCGCCTTGTGCGGCAATACCGTCTTGCCGCCTGGACCGGTGTAGCCCGCCACCAGCCCTTCGATGTTGATGGTCGGCCGCGACTCCAGCAGCATAAGCGAGTCCGCCCAATTCTTGTCGTGCACCCAATGCTGCACGCCCAGCGCCTTTTTCACCGTGGCTTCCGCTGTCTTTGCCGCATGATCCTTGATCATTTTTTCCTGTGCGGCGGTGAGCGGCTTGGCCTTCTCGAAAAACCCTTCCACCGCCGGGGTGTGTCCGTCTTTTTCCACCAGCGTGTTCAACGCCTGCACCAGATGCCACGTGGGTGAGTCCACCTGGGCTTCCAAGCTGGAGTGCACGTCATGAGCTGGGCCGCGGCCCCACTTTTCGCCGCTCGAGATCAACTCCAGCTCGACTACGCCTTTTGCGCCCAAAGACACTTGAACGCCGCCATCGCGATCCTGGCCTGCCTCGGGCATGAAGACGCCCGCGCATTTTTTCAATTCCGCCATGACTTCAGGATTTTTTATGATTTCCTGGAAATGCGGCGAGGCAATCTCTTCCTCGCCCTCGCAGACCAGAACCAGATTCACGGGCAGCTTCTTGCCCGCCGCCTTGAACGCCATCAGTGCGCTCAGGAAGGAATTTTCAGGACCCTTCTGATTGACGGCGCCGCGCCCCATGCAAACGGTCCCGAGCCCCTCCTTTTGAACCAGCCGTGCCTCGAGCGGCGGTGAACTCCATTCCTCGGGTACGAATTGCTTCACGTCGTACATGAAATAAATCGCCATCGTCGTGCGCGCGCCGGCGTCGATCTTGCCGAATACCCCCGGCTTGCCGGCGGTGGGAATCAGTTTGACGCCGGTGAAGCCCGCATCCTGTGCGAGCTTCGCCATGTGCTCGGGACCCTGCGGGAAATTGCGGTTCTCGGCGGCGATCGAAGGCAGCGCAATCCATTCCTGCAAGCGCTTGAGGTTCGCCGCATGCATGTTCGGGATCTGTGCCAATACGGCTGCTTTGTCCGCATCCGGCGCCGATGCCGCAAACGCACCGAGCGGCATGGCCGCCAGAGCCGCGCCGGAAACGGCGCCCTGCACAAAATCACGCCTGCTGAATTCGGAGTCTCGTTCTTCGGCCATTCGCCTCTCTCCCGGTTGATCGCCTCAATTGCGGGAGAGAATACTAACACCGCCCGTTCTCTGCTATGCCGAGCGGCGTGGCGCCGCGCGACGGCTGCGCAACACCGCTAACGCGCCCAACAGCAGAGTAGCCGCGCTCATGGTCGAGGCAGGGTCGATTTCCGGCGCCATCACCGAAGAGCTCGCCACCGTGACCGATCCTGAGATTGCAGTGCTGTCGATAGAATTGAAGGCCGAGTCAATGAGCTCCACCGCGGAGACCGCGATCGCACTCACGCCGTTCGTCAGCGCCTCAAAGGTCACGACCACGAGATTGCCGGAACCGCTGACGCCCGGAACCGGATTCTCCAGCGTGTTGGCCGTCGCGGCCACAGAGCCGTTAACGTTGTCCAGCGTTCCCGGAATAAAGAATGTGGAGCCGCCGGATGCTAGAAACGAGCCTTCCGACACGGAGACGGTGGAAAGGACACTGGGGTTGAATCCCAGATCGAATTGATAACCATACAGGTCCGCGGCGCCGGAAATATTCACATCGACCGTGAATTCGCTGCCGGCCGTCACGCTGGCAGGCGCCACGACGCTGAGATCCGCGGCGTTCGCGTCGCCGACAATCGCCAGGAATGCCGCGAAACCCAATCCGAACGCGAGCTTGCATAGGATGTTCATGATTATTCTCCGAAATTATCAAGGACAGGTGGTGCCGACCGGCAGCGCGCGGGCGACAGTGGATAGATCCACGATATTGATCACGCCGTCGCCGTTGACATCGGCGTTCGCGTTGTAGCTCGCCTGGCCGCGCCGCGAATTGAAGGCGACCTTTACCAACTGCAGGTCGGCACAATTGACAAGACCATCGCCGTTGACGTCGCCTTTCACCGCAACCACGGGCGGCGGCAGATAATTGTAGCCGCTCGCGGCGACCAGTCGAATGCTCGGATTCGGCACGACTAACGCCGCCGAAAGCGAGGACGACAGGGGCGGCGAGCCCGTCAAATCGAGCGCAATGCTGTTGACGACGCCGCAAAACTCGCTGCCGCCCGGACAGTTCCATTCACTCGTGCCGACAAGCAGGCTTGCGGTCAAGGCATATTCGGTGCCGACGATGTAGGTGGCCGTCCAAGAGCGCGTATCGTGAATGATTGAATTGACAACCGGGCCGGGCTCATTGGAGCTGCTGAAATCGACCTGGAAAAATCCGTCTCCCGCCCTGGATCCGATAGACCAGCTGCCGAAACCATTCACCGACCCGTTGGTTGTGAGAGTGAAGGTGACCTGAATCGGAGTACCGTCCGGCGCGCCCGTGAGGTGAAACTGATCGAGATATTCCGATGTGGCGCTCGAAGTGTCGCAGGGCTGTTGAAATAGACCGGTCACGCAACCGCTGGCAGTGGCGGCGCCGCCCAAGAAGCCCGCGTGGGCGACACCGCTCGCTGATACCTGCCCAGCCACCCCCGCAATGGTGCCGGAATCGCTGCTGGCCGCGAGCAAGCCGTTGGGAACGCCATTTTGCGGCGGCCCGGATTGCGTGGTGTTGAGCACCAAGGGATTGGTGCCGTCATTGATCGCGATACTGGTGCTTGCCCAGGCGCCGAAGAAATTCGCTCCCGGGTAGACGCCGGCCGCCATGGCAGTTGCCGCCGCCAGGCTGGATACAAGGAATATGGAAAACGATAGCCGCCGCATGCGTCACCCCTCCTGAGAAATTCGACCGTTTTTTTGCGCTCTTCGGTTATAAGCGCGCAAAAAGCGGCCGAAATGGCTCACAGGGGTGAGATTTTTATATCTCCCTCAGGTGACTGCGGTAATAGGCGCCGCGTTCAGCGTAATTCGCGGCGACCTTGAGGAGATTTTCGCGCTCCTCCGGAGTCAGTTCACGAATAGCTCTGGCAGGAGCGCCGATGATGAGAGTTCCGTCCGAAAATACTTTGCGTTCGGTAATGAGAGCGCCCGCCCCCACCAGACAGTGCTTGCCGATGACGGCGCCATTCAGCACGACTGCCTGAATGCCGATCAGCGATCCTTCCCCGACCGTGCAGCCGTGCAAAACGGCCTGATGCCCGATGGAGACATCGGCGCCTATCATCAGCGGGTACCCCGGGTCGGTGTGCATCACCGCCGAATCCTGCACGTTGCTGCCCGCGCCGATGCTGATGGTTTCGTTGTCGCCCCGAAGCGTTGCACCGAACCATACGGTAGCGTTCTTGGCGAGAATGACTTTTCCGATGACCGCGGCGGTCGGTGCGATGTACGCGCTGGCTGCCACCAGCGGCGTGTGTTCTCCCAACGCGTACACCGTCATGCGCGTTCGCTACGCTCGAGATTGCGAATATCGGACGCCCACGGCAGAGCCGATCGGCACCAGATTTGGCGTTTCGGCGCCAACACTTCACGCTGGCTGAGGGTGCCCACCCGCAAAAAAAAGAGTTGCGGATCCTTTGCGTCCGCCGAATAAAGCGGTGAGCCGCAATTGGCACAAAATGCCTGCGCGCGCTGGTTGCCGCTCTCCGCAGTCTTGATGTAGATCTTCGGTGTTCCCGTCAGAAACTTCAGATTTGCGGCAGAAGCCGGAACACTCACCCGATAGGCGGTACCCGTCAGCGCCTGGCAGTCGCTGCAATGGCAGACGCTCACTTTGTCGGGATCGATCTGCGCCTCGTAGCGAATCTGCCCGCAATGACAACGGCCATCAACTTTCATGGGAACCTCCAGTCACGTCTCCCAACATCATCCTGCGGAGTGCCGGTCGCGCGCAACACTTCATGGGGCAAGCTATCATCTGCGGCCATGGAAGAGATCGAGCCGCAGAATCCGCCCCCGGCCGCGCCCATCGAGGCTGCGCGGACGCCGCGGTCCGATTTCGCTTTGCTGCTGCGGTTATGGGCATTGAGAGCCTTGCCGCCGGCGGCCGTACCTTCGGCAGTGCTGCTGACTGGCGTTGCCCTGTTCTCATTGTCGCTATGGCTGACGATCGACTGGTGCGCAGCGTTGCCCGATCCGCAATTTCTGGCCGCCGGCGCACCGTTGCTTGCCTGGTATGCGCTCGCGATTCTCAGCATGGCGCTGATGCTATGCCTGCGATCGAAACCGCGGCCGGCATTTGCAGCCGCCATGTTGCTGTCGTTGGGCCTGGTGCCCGCGCCAATGCTGCTCGCCGCGGCCGCCGCCCCGTATTTGAATCCGCTTTGGCTGCTCACGGCAAGCGTTGCCGTGCTCGTGTACTGCTACTTGTATCTCGCGCGCGGACTGCGAGCCTTTACGGGCGAGCGGCAACGCGTCGCCGCCTGCCTGGGCGTCGCCTTCCTCGTCGGGTTCGTATGGCTCACCGATGCGCTGGAGGTGATTCCGGACTTGTGGGCGGCGCCCGAAGTCGAAGAGGCCTCCGCGGCCGGTGATGCTCATGCCGATGCGGAAGCGCTGCTATTCGAGCAATCGGCGCGCATCGACCATGCGCTCGGGGCAGTGCGCGCCGATGCCTCGCCCGTCCCAAAAGCTTTTTTTTTAGGATTTGCGGGTGTCGGCGCCCAAAAAGTATTTGCACAGGAAATCGGCTTGGCGTCGCGCGTGTTGTCGGAACGCTACGGCATGGACGGCCGAAGCTTGTCGCTGATCAACGATGAGCGCGACTTGGAGCGCGCACCGCTTGCCAGCGTTTCGGCGCTGAGGTACGCCCTTCGCGGCCTCGCCGGCCGCATGAATCTCGATCGCGATGTGTTGTTTCTGGCCATTTCCTCGCATGGCTCGAGGGATCCGGCCATCGCAGTGGAAAACTCGGATCTGCCGCTCGATGAACTCACCGATGAGGATCTCGCCGCGGCTTTGCAGGACTCGAGCATCCAATGGCGCGTAATCATCATCTCGGCCTGCTACGCCGGAGGATTTATCGACTCACTGAAGAATCCGCGCACCATTGTCATCACGGCGGCGGCCGCAGACCGTACCTCGTTCGGCTGTTCGAACGACAGCGATCTGACCTACTTTGGCGAGGCGTTTTATCGCGACGCGCTGCCGGAGGCGCGCACCCTGCGCGACGCATTCGACAAAGCCAGGGCAGCGATCGCCATGCGCGAACGGCGTGAACGCGTCGATCCGTCCAGGCCCCAGGCCTACTTCGGAGCCGAGCTGGAGTCGAAACTCGCCTCGATGAAGGACCATTCGCCCTAGGGCCTGCTAGGCTACCGCCATGAATGAACTCACACATCGTACCGTTGAAGCAAACGGAGTCCGCCTGCACCTGGCGGAACAAGGCAGCGGGCCCTTGGTGCTGCTGTGTCACGGATTTCCCGAATCTTGGTACTCGTGGCGGCATCAACTAGGAGCGTTGGCGGCCGCGGGGTTTCGTGCCGTGGCCCCCGACATGCGCGGCTACGGCAAAAGCGACCGCCCGGCGGAAATCGAACGCTACACCCTGTTGCATCTCGTCGGAGACATGGTGGGCGTGCTCGATGCGCTGGGAGAGAAGACAGCGGTGATTGCCGGTCACGATTGGGGCGCGCCGGTTGCGTGGCACGCGGCGCTGCTGCGTCCGGACCGATTTCGCGCCGTGGTGGGACTCAGTGTTCCATACCGGCCTCGCGGCAGCGTCGCGCCGACGACGGTGATGCCGCAAAGCGCCGATGCGAGTTTTTATCAACTCTACTTCCAAGCCCCGGGGGTGGCCGAAATGGAACTCGAGGCGGATCCCCGGGCCTCGCTGCGCAAAGTCCTCTACTCGGGATCGGGAGATGTGCCGCGGCGCAATCCGGGCGCACCCGGTGCCGGCGTCGGCATGGTGCCGCGAGCCGGCGGATTCCTCACCCGGATGCCGAATCCGGAAACACTGCCGCCGTGGCTGAGCGATGCCGATCTCGACTTCTACGTGCAGCAATTCCAGCATTCGGGCTTCCGCGGCGGCCTCAACTGGTATCGAAACATCGATCGCAATTGGGAATTGCTGGCGCCCTACGCTGGCGCTTCCGTCACAGTGCCGGCGCTTTACATGGCGGGCGATCTGGACCTCGTCGTTTCATTTCCGCGGATGAAAGAAGTCATTGCGGATCTTGCGCGCTATATACCGCAGCTGCGGGGCACTATCATGCTGCCGGGCTGCGGCCACTGGACGCAACAGGAGCGCGCTAACGAAGTCAACAACGCGATGATTGATTTCTTGCGCAGCCTATAGGCGCGTTGTGCGTAATATACGGTCAGTTTCACCAGGGGACGCTTCATGATCCAGTCGAGCACGCCTGATCCGATCGAGCCCGAACATCGGCTCAGCAAATCGCTGCAAGGCCGTCACCTTGCAATGATTTCAATTGGCGGCATCATCGGTGCCGGCCTATTCGTCGGCAGCAGCACGTCGATCATCGCGGCAGGCCCCGCCGTATTCATCAGCTATGCGATCACCGGCATGTTGATTCTGCTCGTCATGCGGATGCTGGGCGAAATGGCGACGGCCCTGCCGAACGTTCGCTCATTCACGGAATTTGCACGCTCCGGCCTGGGCGATGGCGCGGGCTTCGTTGTCGGATGGCTATATTGGTATTTCTGGGTCATCGTCGTTCCGGTCGAAGCAATCGCCGGCGCGAAGATCCTGCAAACCTGGCTGCCCTTGTCGCAGCTGGAGATCGGCCTGGGACTCATGGCCGTCATGACCGGCGTCAATCTCATGTCGGCGCGTTCCTATGCGGAATTCGAATTTTGGTTTGCTTCCATCAAAGTGGCGGCGATTCTGGTATTTGTCGTGATCGCGGCGTCCTATGCGTTCGGCTGGACGGCGCCTGCGGGCGCCACCTTCGGAAATCTTGCGAACAACGGCGGTTTTGCGCCGCGCGGGTGGCTCGCCGTGCTTGCCGCTGCTTCGCCGGTTTTCTTTGCCATGACGGGCGCGGAAATCACAACCGTGGCTGCCGCGGAATCGGCGCAACCGGGCCGCGCCATCGCCAAAATGACCACTACCGTGATCTGGCGTATTTTGATTTTCTACGTGGTCTCGGTCTTCCTCATTGTATCGGTCATTCCGTGGAATACGGTGCGATCAGGCGAATCGCCCTTCACGCTGGCGCTCAACACCATGCATGTGCCTTGGGCGAGCACGATCATGAGCGCCATCATTCTCACCGCTGTGCTGTCTTGCTTGAATTCCGCTTTCTACGTCAGTTCGCGCGTGTTGTTCATCTTGGCCGAGCGCGGCGATGCGCCGCAGTCCTTCGTCAAGCTGAACAAGCGCCGTGTGCCGGTGGTATCGGTGTTGATCGGAGCCGGCGCTGGTTTTCTCGGCATCATTGCAGCAATCGAAGCGCCGCAGAAGGTGTTTGATTTTCTCGTCAGTGCCTCAGGTGCCCTGATGGTCTTCGTTTATATGATTACCGCCGCGGCTCAGATCACCATGCGCAGGCAGCGCGAGCGCAATGGCGCGGCAACCCCCGCAATCACCATGTGGCTTTTCCCGTATTTGAGCTATGCGGCAATTGCCTGCATGGCAGCGGTGCTGATTGCAATGGCGTTCACGCCAGGCCAGCAGCAAGACTTCAAATTCAGCTGTATCACGCTGATCGTTGCCGTCATCGCCTACAGGATCGTGCGCCGGTTACGGCAACCCCGTACCGCCGTTTCGCCTGTCACCTAGGACGCCGCGATTAAGAACTTTTTCACCTAAGCTGGTGTTTCACGGTAATTGCGCGAGCGCAGCGCGCACCTTCGGCGCGCGATCGGGGATTTTCAATAATAAAATCAATAAGTTATATGCTAATATCACATAATGTAGCATCTGACAAATGATAAAAATACAGCCGACGAATACAAAGAGTACCTTTCTGTCCTACGTGGTTTTGGCAGGATGGAATCTCGAGTTTAGGAGAACGTCGCGCCGGCAAACCAGCCAACTCCCCCGCTGGTGCGATTCCCAGCGGCGTGGGCCTTAGAACCTCACGCCGTTTTTTATTCCAGAGTTCCCGCTCATTCCGCTCCCTCTGCCGCCAGCAATTGGCGGTGGAACTAATCCCGACGTTCTGCTATCACAGTGATACCTCGCATGTCGAGGTATAGGGAGTACGGGAGTGCAGGCGAGCTCATCGCTCATGTCGGGGATATCGGAGCTGCTGCTTCTCAGGCTGCTGGCGGAACGCCAGATGTATGGCTATGAACTGGCCCGCGCCATCCGCAGCACGACGCGCCACGCCATTTCCGTGGGCGAAGGAGTGCTGTATCCCGTTCTGCATACTTTGGAGCGGCGCGGCTGGCTCAAAGCGCGACGCCGCATCGTCAACGGACGCACCCGCGTCTATTATTCGCTCACTCGCGGCGGCCGCCGCCACCTGAAGAAAATCACGCTGGACTGGCGCCGCATTTCAGGCGGAGTTGATGCCGCGTTGCTCGATCCCCGATATGCGTGAGGAGAAGTCCCACCGCTCGCTCGATCGGCTGATCTACGCAGGAATCGCGCCGCGGCGAGCACGCCGGATACTTCGCGAATTTTCCGATCACCATGCCGACCTCGTGGCCGAGCAGCTCGCCCAGGGCGTCGACCGCGCCGAGGCAGAGGCTGCCGCGGGCAAGCGCCTTGGAACGGAAGAACAGCTGGTCGCAGACGTGATTGACCGCCCCGGCCTGCGCTGCTGGTCGCGGCGGCGCCCCGGCGTTGCCTTTGCGGTTGCCCCGGTATTGCTGTTCGCCCTTTCCTTTGGGGCGTCGCTCTTGATGTTCATCGCGCTGGTCCAGTGGCGCAAATTCCTAGGAGCACCATTGACCGGCGCGGCCGGCACGGTGCGCTGGATCAGCGAATACGGCGCGGCCTACCTGCTCTGGGGCCTGCCGCTCGCCGGCGCCTCTACGCTCGCCGCCGCAGCGGCTCACAGTCGCGAGACTTCTATCTGGCCCGGCGTCGGCATCGTCCTGATCTGTGTCGTCGGCGCCTTGACGAACTTCTCGGTGGACTTGGCACCCCTCGTGCAAGCGTCCTCGATGACCGCCGGAATTGGGATAAGCACCGATCACATCAGTGCGCCGCTGCTGCGTGCCGCCGCGACCGCCGCGCCCGCGCTGCTTGCCTATGCATGGGCGCGTCATCCTCAGCGACGCGAAATCGACACACTAAGCTCGTGATCGACGGCGGCCGTGCTCGCAACGACTCTGCATGATCGATCAGCAAACGCAGCTCCGCGGTTGCTGCGGCCCGTCATCTTGCTGTTGGTCTTGTCGCTGCACGCAGCCCTGCTGTTGCTGGCGTCGCAATGGCAGACGCGGGTGGCGCTGCGGCGCGAGGAATCTCTGCTGTTCTTAGCCCTGCCCAGCAGAATGCAATCTGCGGCCGAGGAAACGGCACCGCCGCCGCAAGTTCCGTCGAAGAAGGAGCCGCGGCCATCGCACGACACGCAGCTCGTGATCGTGCCGACCCCGGCGGAACCGCCGGCCGTCGAGCAACCCGCCGCGCCGATCGACTGGAACGCCGAGGCGGCGCGCACCGCCAAGCATCAAGCTGAATTGGCAACCGCCCCGCAACCGCGGGCGCTCGACCGCCACGGTGCCGGGATCGACTTCGACGGTGGACTCGATCCTGAACCTGCGTACCGGCCGGAGTTTGGTTGGGACCACGCGCACACACACCGAATCGAAGCCTTGGAGGGCGGCGGCTCGATCTTATGGCTCAATGATCGCTGCTTCATTGTGATGGCCGGGCTGATTCCCTTTCCCATGTGCGGCATCGGGAAAATACCGCCGCGCGGCGACTTGTTGGATCACATGCGGGACGCGGCTCCGGCGGAATCCCGTCCGAATGTCGCGCCTTGAGCGCGATCTTGCTGGTAAGGCCCAGAGGTTGGCGCCAAGCTCTCTATCAAAGTGCAGGCTCGCGCCACCGCATCATTGGAATCGATCCGCGCCGCGAAGCCGGCGCGCCGCGGCGATGCGGCCGCATCACCGAGAATGGTTTCGACGGCACGAGTAACCCGCCTCGCTCGGTAACGGGTTTCAGGAATACTCAATCCCAACCCGAGTTGCTCGATCCGCCAGCCGCTGTCGAATTGGTCGTAGCCGTGCGGTACGACCAGATGCGGAACACCGGCCTTGATACCTTGGGCCAACGTGCCCACGCCGCCGTGATAGACCAGTAGTGCCGCACGCGGCAACACCTGACTGAACGGCAGATAGCCGAAAACCCGGATGCTGGGGGGAAGCTTCGCCGGCACCTGCTCCGGATAATTGGTCACCAACATGGCGCGTAAACCGAGCTGCTGCGTCGCCTTGACGGATTCTCTAAAAAATCGCTGCATCGTGCGGCCTGCAGATCCCGGCGTGAAGATTATTGGCGCGGGGCCCGCCCCCAGAAACTCCTCTGCGTCGGCCAACGGCGCTGCATCCCCATCCGCGTCCCATAGAGGGAATCCCACGGCGTGCGTGTTGGCCGGCCAGTCGGGTTGTGGAGCCGCGAACCACTCGGGAAAGAAAGCGATCACCAACTGAGGCGAATGCATCCAGCGGTGCATGATCCGGTCTACCGGGCCCATGCCGAGGTGCAAGCGCAAATCGTTCAACGGACTCTTGAGACGGCGGTCCACGATCACAGCATCGATCAAGCGAAACAAGCCGCGCTTAAACCACATCGGACTCGACGCAGACAGCCGGATATTTCCCATCATGCCTTGATCCGCAAACGTGCGGATCACGCTCGGCTGCAGGTGCACCGAAGCGCTCGGCACACCGAGCTTCTCCTGTGCGACGCGCGCGCCGAAAGCCAAGCTCGAGAAAGCCACGACGGTGCTCGAGTCAGCGTGGCGCTCGATCAGCGAAAAGACGTCCGCGATGGCGGGCGCGATAATTTGCGCAATAACCTTGAAGCCCTTGCGCAGGTGCCACAGCTCCGGATTCGCGATGGCTGCATTGGCTACTTCAGCCGTCCCGACGCGCAGAAACGAAAGTCCCTGCGCTTCGATGAGTTCTTGAAAGATGGGATTCGTCAGTATCGTCACGCGATGGCCGCGGGCTTTGAGCTCCATGCCGAGCGCGATGTACGGGTGCACATCGCCGGCGCTTCCCATGGTCGGCAGCAAGACGTGAAGCGATCGATTGCGACTGACGTTCGATGCGGCGTTCACTTCAGCGCGGCATCGCAGGCAGCGAGCACACCCTTGCCCGAAAATTCGATCACGATGAGGACATTGGCGTATCGCCGGAGCTCTTCGATGGCGAGTACGCGCTGGTCCTTGCTGAGCGCGGTCGGATCCGTGCCGAAGCGGTGCATTCCTTGCCAGATGGTCAGGCCGTCGCGCTCGGTTTCAATGAACAGGTGCACGGCTCCATAGGCCTGCGCATATTTGGTCACGGAATCGAAGGACAGCTCGGTGAGCGACTGTGTTGCGATCGCCGTGTCCCAGCTGGCCGTGGACACGAGATACAAGGAAATGCCCGGATAGTTGATGGGCTGGGGCGAGCCGCCCGCAACCGGCGCGGAAGACAAATTGGCTATCGCGGCGTCGACCTTGGCCTGCAGCGCCGGGATTCCGGCCAGCACCTCTTTGACCTGTCCTTCGTCATACACCAGTTCCTTGTGAAAGCCGGCCACCGCCACGTCGGCCAAGTGGGACCGATGATGCGATTCCACCAGTTGTTCCAATCCTAAGGCAATCAATATGCCAACAGTAACGACGCCGATGTGAACCAAGAAATCCTTGATCGAGCGAACCGGTCCGCCCGGCGCGTGCAATTCCATTTACTACTCCCTAAATCTCTGGACGCCGCAATAATAGAGGTTTACGGCGAGTCTCTCACCGCTCGAATTTGGTCGACAGGATGATCGATGATGTGGTCCGCTCGACGCCATCCAACGCGCCGATCCGGTCGATGACCTGATCCATCTCCGCGACCGAGGCCGCCGCGGCGACGGCGATCAAGTCCGCCTCTCCGCTGACCGAATGCAAAAGCCGGACCTGCGATATTTCGCGCAACGCCGCGGTTACGGCACGAGCCTCTTTGGGGCCAATCTTGATCATCACATGCGCCCGCACCGCGCCGTGTCCATGCTCCGGAGCCAAGCGGACGCCGTAGCCGGTGATGATCCCCTGCTTTTCCAGCCGCTCGATGCGGCTCTGCACGCTGGTGCGTGACCGACCTACCAGGCGAGCCAGCAACGCGGTGGACGCGCGCCCGTTCTCTCTCAGGGCCGAGAGCAGCCTTTCGTCAATCGAGTCCATGGCGAATCGCCGATTTTGCCCTTCGATATGCCTAGTCTATACCTTTAATACGTCTAGATCGACCCTACCATTTGCCAAGTCCACGGATAAGAATGGGCGCCCCCAGGGAGACGGCATGAAAGACATTGTTATCGTAGGCGCAGGAAAAATCGGCTCGATGATTGCGGAGTTTTTGGGCAGCTCGGGCGACTACGCCGTAACCGTCGTCGATCGCTCGCAGCAGCAATTGGATCGACTCGAGACGTCCGTGCCGGTCAAAAAAGCTCCAATGGACATCACGCAAGGCGATGCCTTGCGCAAATTGTTATCCGGAAAATTCGCCGTCCTTTCGGCCGCTCCGTATCACGCTACGCGGCTCATCGCGGAGGCTGCCAAGGCCGGCGGCGCACATTATTTGGATTTAACCGAGGATGTCGCCAGCACCCGCGCCGTCAAGCAGCTTAGCGTAGGGGCGCGCACGGCGTTCATCCCGCAATGCGGATTGGCGCCCGGCTTCATCACGATCGTGGCTTCGGATTTAGCCTCGAGATTCGATGCCCTGCATGACGTACGCATGCGGGTCGGCGCGTTGCCGGAATTCCCGTCCAATGCATTGAACTACAATTTGACCTGGAGCACCGACGGGGTCATCAACGAGTACTGCGAACCGTGCGAGGCCATCGTCAACGGCCAGTTGCGGGAAACACAACCTTTGGAAGAACTGGAAGAGTTCTCGCTCGATGGAATCTTATACGAGGCATTCAATACCTCCGGCGGCCTCGGCACCCTATGCGAAACTCTGGCGGGCAAGGTGCGCAATCTGAACTATCGAACCATCCGCTATCCCGGCCATGCGGCCATCATGAAGGCGCTGCTGAATGATTTGCGGTTGCGCGACCGCCGCGAGCTTCTCAAGGACATCCTCGAAAACGCGGTGCCTATCACTTTGCAAGACGTGGTCATCGTGTTCGTCACGGTAAGCGGAATGCGCGGCGGTCAGCTGATGCAAGAGACCTATGCCAACAAGATCTACGCGACTCCGATGGGCGGCCGGGTGCGCAGCGCCATTCAAATCACCACGGCGGGGGGAATTTGCGCAGTGCTCGACATGCTGAGCAGCGGCGAGATCGCCCAGTCCGGTCTCATTCGCCAGGAAGACATCCGATTGAAGCCATTTCTTGCGAACCGTTTCGGCAAGGTGTATGCGATGACCGCGCCGGCCGCGGCGCATTGATTAGGCCGCACGAGGGCCGACGAAGTCCGTGATATCGGCGAGCGTCGGCGCCCTGCCGCGCAGCAATGAAGTGAGCGCCGCGACGGTATCGGAGTGCGAGACCTTCGGATAGAGCTTCAGTGTCACAGGCACGCCCGCCGCACCCAAAGCTGCTGCAAAGTTGATTGAGTTCTTCGGACGCACGGTGTCGTCTTTCAGGCCATGAATCAGCAGCATGGGCGGCGCATCGGTACGCACATAATTGATGGGTTGCGATTGCGGATAGAGCTGCGGCGGACCAAACATGTCCTGCACGTCCGCTTCCAGCAGCGGCAGAAAGTCATACGGCCCCGATAGCCCTATCACGCCGGCGACGCGCGGGGCGGCGCGGCCCGTCCCCGCAAAATATCGAGGATCCAGCGTTACCAGTGCAGCCAGATGCGCGCCCGCGGAGTGCCCCATCAGATACAAGCGCTCGCGGGCGCCGCCAAACTCGCCTGCGTGGGCCTCGGCCCACGAGGCCGCCTGCGCGGCATCGTCCATGAATCCCGGCATTTTTACCTGCGGATAGTGCCGATAGTTCGCCACCACGGCGACATAGCCGCATTCAGCCAATGCGGCGCCCACAAATCGATAGTCTGACTTGTCTCCTTCGCGCCAGCGTCCGCCGTGCCAGAAGAGAACCACGGGCCGGGAAGCGGCGGCGCCCCTTTCCGGCACGTACACATCCAGACGATGCTGCGGGTCCGGCCCATAGGCGATGTTTGCATGGCGCTTGTACGAGCCGAAGACCGCCGGGGCATTGGCGGCAAGAAACCCCAACCTTGAGCAACCCTCGAAGAACAGCGCAGACAAGCCGGCGAGCACGGTGCGGCGCGATGTGCGATCGGCGTTATCGGCAGACATAGGTTGGATGTCCCTGCGCGTCGAGCAGGCCGTGCTGCATCAGCCAATCGCGCGCGTCATCCGAATCGCGCGCGAACCACTGCGCCGCACTCCCCAGCCTGAATGTGTAGCCCCATGCGTCCATGTCGCCGCACATCCGCTGTTGACCTACATTCGGCAGCGAGTCGGCCAAAATAATCTGTAGGTAGCAAACTGCGCTTTCCTCCGTGTGATCTCCGCCCGCATCGGTATCCAATCCCGCGCGCCGTTCCGGCGTCATGCAGATGAAGTGGGCGCTCTCATGCAGCACCGAATGAAGCGGCGTGTCGAGGCGCGCATAGATCCTGGAACCCAAAAGCCCTGCCTCACGCTCTCCCCAATAAGACCCGGGGATGATCTCCTCCGGAGCCACCAGCTGCAATGCCAGGCCATACCGATCCAAGAGTATCTGTAAAGCCAGCCGATCAATGGCGTTGACCAACAGCACTGGCGTGCCACCCAGCGCTACTTCAGGCTCGTCAGTCTGCGCATTGCGATCGAGACCAAATCCCGCGCCATTTGCTGCCGCAGGATGTCCGCTTCGTGCTCTTTGGCGAGCTGCAGTGTTTCGTCGAAGCTGAAATCCTTCGAGAGACTGATCGTCTGCGGGGCAAGCAGCTCCTTGCCCGCGCCGTGCACGCTGAAAGTCACGGTATAGGTCAGTTCATATTCCGTCGGAATGTTTTTTGCCGAGACCGCGAGTGTGCGCTGCTCAACCAAATCCTTGGTGACGTCCACGGTTGCAGTCGAACCCTCGCGCGACACCTGCAGCGCGGCCCCGGAGGATTTGAGCTGGTGTTCGAACTCGCGCGAGAAATCGGTGTAGGGGTCTTTCAGTGACAAATACGGGCGCGCCATGACGGCCGGCAGCGGTCCGCTGCCGGCGAGACGAAAGCCGCACGAGCTCAAGACACAGGCGGCGGCGGCGATCAAAATTCTCGAGCTGGCCACGGAGCATTACACCACGATGTTCACGAGCTTGCCGGGCACGATAATCACCTTGCGGACCGCGGAGGTGCCGATGATTTTTTGGACGTTGCCGTCGGCCAGCGCCGCGGCGCGGACCGCGGTTTCATCGGCGCCCACGGCCACCGTGATGTGTGCTCGCAGCTTGCCGTTCACCTGCACCACCATCTGAACGGTGGCGGATTGCAGCGCCTCGGGGTCGACCTGCAGCCAAGGCTCATCGATCAGCGCGACTGAGTGACCCAAGTTGCGCCACAACGCGTGCGTCACATGCGGAATGATGGGAGAAAGCGTCAGCACTGCTATTTCCAATGCCTCGTTCACCACGCTGCGATCCGGCGCCGAAGCCTGCGGATATTTGGCCACCGCATTCAACAGTTCCATGACCGCGGCGATCGCGGTATTGATAGTACGCCTGCGGCCGACATCGTCGGTGACTTTTGCAAGCGTCTGGTGCGCCTGACGCCGCAGCGCCCGCTGCGCCTCGGTCAGAGCCGATTTTTCGAGCGGCACCGATGGCCCCCGCGACACGTGCTCGAATACCGCCTTCCACAAGCGCTTGATGAAGCGAAACGCGCCTTGCACCCCCTCGTCTGACCATTCCAAAGTTTGCTCCGGGGGTGCCGCAAACATGGTGAACAACCGCGCGGTATCGGCGCCGAACTCGTCCACCAACAGCTGCGGATCGACGCCGTTGTTCTTGGACTTGGACATAGTTACCACGCCGCCGGATTCAACCTCTTTGCCGTCCGCGCGCAACACCGCGACACGTTTTTGCGTGGCCATGTCGGTCGTGACCGTAACGTCGGCGGGATTGAAGTACACCACGCGGCCCGAATCGGCCTTGCGGAAAAACACTTCGTTCAACACCATGCCCTGCGTGAACAGCCGCGCAAATGGCTCCTTGAACGACAGTGCGCCCATGTCTTTCAGGAAACGGGTCCAAAAGCGCGCGTACAACAGATGCAATATGGCGTGTTCGATACCGCCGATGTATTGGTCCACCGGCAGCCAATATTGCACGCGATGATCCAACATCGCGTGGTCATTGTCAGCGCAGGCAAAGCGCAAGAAATACCAGGACGAATCCACGAACGTATCCATCGTGTCCGTCTCGCGCCGCGCTTCTGCGCCGCACTTCGGACATTCGACGTTCAGGAAGGCCGCGTCCTTCAGAAGCGGATTGCCGCTGCCGTCGGGCACCAGCTCGGTAGGCAAAACCACCGGCAACTGTTCATCCGGCACCGGTACCGCCCCGCAGCTCTTGCAATGGATGATGGGAATCGGGCAGCCCCAATAGCGCTGGCGCGAAATTCCCCAGTCGCGCAACCGCCAGGTAGTGCGCTTCTCGCCCAATCCCTTGATGCTCAAGTCTCTCGCGACCGCCGCGACCGCCGTCGAATAGTCCAAACCATCATAGCGGCCGGAATTGATGCAGCGGCCATGCTCGGAATACCAAGCCTCCCAGGCTGCGGTGGAATATGGCTGGCCTTTCACGTCGATGACCGGCTTGATCGGCAGCTGGTACTTTTTGGCGAATTCAAAATCACGCTCATCATGCGCCGGCACGCCCATGACGGCGCCGTCGCCGTAGCTCATCAGCACATAATTGCCGACCCATACGGGGATGGGTTCTCCGCTGATGGGGTGCCGGACGAAGAGGCCGGCCGGCATGCCTTTTTTTTCCTGGGTGGCAAGCTCGGCCTCCACTGCCGGTCCGCGCTTGCATTCCTCGATGAATGACGCCAGCTTTGGATTGTCGCGGGCCGCGTGAGCCGCCAGCGGGTGCTCCGCGGCGACCGCGCAAAATGTCACTCCCATCACTGTGTCGGCACGCGTGGTAAAAGCGTACAGCACGCCGCCTTCGCCGATATCGTGAGGAAATCCGAGCCGCACTCCTTCGCTGCGGCCTATCCAGTTGGCCTGCATGATGCGCACGCGCTCCGGCCAGTCCTGCATGTCCTGCAGCGCGTCGAGCAGATCCTCGGCATACGCCGTGATCTTCAAGTAGTACATGGGAATTTCGCGCTTTTCGACGATTGCACCGGTGCGCCAGCCCCGGCCGTCGATCACCTGCTCGTTTGCCAGCACCGTTTTATCCACCGGATCCCAATTGACGATACCGGTCCTCTGGTACGCGATACCCTTTTCCAGCATCCGCAGAAACAGCCATTGATTCCATCGGTAGTACTCAGGGCGGCAGGTCGTGAGCTCCCGGCTCCAATCCAACCCATAGCCTAAGGATTTGAGCTGCGCCTTCATGTGCGCAATATTGTCCAGAGTCCATTTCGCGGGCGGCACGCCGTTTGCAATCGCGGCATTTTCCGCCGGCAAGCCGAATGCATCCCAGCCCATCGGCTGCAGCACATTGCGCCCGTTCATGCGCATGAAGCGCGTCAGCACGTCGCCGATGGTGTAGTTGCGCACGTGTCCCATATGCAAGCGGCCGCTTGGATACGGAAACATACACAGGCAATAATACTTCTCGCGGCTGGGGTCTTCCTTGGCCTCGAAACTATGCTGCTGGTCCCAATAGTGCCTTGCCTCCGCTTCGATAGCGGCGGGTTCGTATCTTTCTTGCATGATTGGGCGTCAGAATACCCGAGATGCCGGACGGCCGCGAACTGCTGTTGACTAAAGGTTACATGCGAAACTTGAATTTTTATGGCGCTCTGGCTTTAAGCACCTTGAGCGGCTGTCTGTGGTTTCTGGCCGTTACGCCCTTTGATTTTTCCTTTCTCGCCTGGCTCGCCGCGATTCCCATGTTCCTGGCCATTGAGCGGACGGGAAGCTATCGAAGCGCCTTGTTCCTCGGCTGGTGGGCCGGACTCATCGAGACTGCGGGCGGATTTTATTGGTTGATCGATGTCATGCGCCGCTTCGCGGATTTTCCGTGGATCGGCGCGGCCTTAGTGTTCCTGCTGTTCTGCGCGACCCGAGCCATCATCTTTTTGCTATTTACGGCTGTCGTTTGCGCCATTCGCCGCCGCCTTAAGGTACCGATGACGCTGCTCGCCCCCATCGTCATGGTGAGCTGCGAGCTATTGGTGCCGCAGCTGTTTCCGTGCGGCCAGTGGATCAGCCAGGCCTGGAACCCAATCGTCATACAGATCAGCGAACTGACCGGCGCGCTCGGCGTAACGGCATTGCTGATGATGGTGAATGGCGCTCTGTACGATCTGGCTTTGAGCCCGCGTGACGCTCGCACCCCGGCGATCGCGGCCGCCGGATTAATGTCGGCTGCGCTCATATTCGGGGCGGTGCGCATGCGGCAGACAGATGAGATCGTCGCGCACGCGCCGCGCCTCAATGTCGGGCTGGTGCAGCCGAACTTCGCTTATACCATCGATGGAGAATTCTCGCGCGACGAAGCGTTGCGCCAATTGACGGCGCTGCAAGAACAGTCGCGCCGGCTCGAGCGGCAAGGCGCGCAATTGCTCGTATGGAGCGAAGGAAGTTATCCGGTTGCCGTGCCGCGCGACTTCAGTGCCGATTTCTCCGCCGACTCGCTGGCGATGATCCGCCGCGGCTTCAGTATCCCGACGATGATTGGAGCGGAAATGTACGATGCCGCCCGCGAGGATGCGTTCAATTCCGCCGTCCTGCTCGACCGGAACGGCAAGGTGGCCGGCCGCTACGACAAGGTGCGGCTGCTCGCTTTCGGCGAATACGTTCCCGGCATCGAAACCTTTCCCTGGCTGCGCAAATTTCTACCGGCCGGCGCCGGGCGATTTACGGCCGGCACCGGACCCGGGGTAATCACGCTGCAGGCGCCGGACGGCAGTGATTGGCGCTTGGGTCCGGTAATTTGTTATGAGGACATCCTGCAAGGCTTCGTGCGCGGGGTCGGACAATTACATCCGAATCTGCTGGTGAATCTGACCAGCGATTCGTGGTTTGGAGCAGATACGGAGCCATGGGAACATCTGGCCCTCGCCGTATTCGCCAGCGTGGAGCTGCGCGTCAGCATGGTGCGCTCGGTCAATTCGGGCGTCTCAGCGATGATCGACCCGAACGGCAGGGTCGTCGCGAAAACCTACGCAGACGATCCCTACCGCCATCCGCGCGCCGCGGATGGCATGCTGGTAACCGCGCCCAGCATGGCGGGCGGACACACCGTCTATGTAGCGGTGGGCAATCTGTTTGCGTATCTGTGTCTTGCGGCGAGCGTGATTCTCCTCGGTATCGCTTGGCGCCGCGCGCAAAAAGCCGCGCCGCGCTAGTCGGCCTTGTTGCGGCGCAATCGAATCAAGCCATCACATCGATCTTCGAAGCCGCAGCAGCGTTTCCCGCGGCGGAACTCGCGCCCGCAGCTACGGGGCCGGCAGCCGCCGGTACAGGCCGCGCGCCGATGAGCTGCTGCAGCGAGCTGAACAAGCGGCTGAACAGATTCTGCGTTGAACCCACAGGCGCCGAGGTGCTGCTGGTTGAACCCGGAGAAGGATCCAGTGGCGATCCCTTTTTATGACCATGGCCATGCGGGTGAATATTCGCGGCCGGAAGCGTGGCCGTGACGGCGGAGGGAATTGGCAGTGGTGACATAGAAGTATCCTTAAGGTGATAGATCAGGGCCGGGTGGCAAAACTTTGCCGCCGCAGCCGGCCGCGGCGAACGCTTGCCGTCCGCCCAAACTGCAAACAGCGCTGATGCTCATTCGAATCTGCAATACGGCATAGCCTCCGGGACGAAGCAGGTTCCGTGCCAAATCGAAAACCAGATCACTTCGGCCGGCGAAATCGATAAATGACCTGATCCGTGCGCCCGCGTACGCGGTGGTCGAACACCGACAAAGTATGATCGTCCTGAGAATTTCGCAGCAGATCGCTTTGCGCCTCGAGAACGAAGCCCGCCGCCACTATTTCCGAGCGCAAGCTCTCAGGATCGATTCGATGCAGCGTCTCGGTGTCCCGCAAACCAGACCCCGGTTCTGCGGCGTGATCGATCACCAGCAAAACGCCGCCGGGTTTCAAGGCAGCGAAGAAGGCCCGGTTGAGCGCCACAACATCCGCTGGACCCATGAACGAATCGTGCAAGTCGTGGTAGTTCTGCGCGGTCCAGATGAGGTCGAGCTTGCGCGGGGTGCGGAAGTTTGCGCTCGCGTCGCTGATCACAGACACATTCTTGTAGCTGGGATCATGACTCAGCGTCCGCGTGCCGGCGATTTCCCTCGGCGCGCAATTAGCGACCTGCTCGGCGGGAAGAAATGCAAACACGTGGCCGCGATTGCCCACGACATCGCTCAATATCCGGGTGAAATAGGCGTTTCCCGGCATGAAATCAGCGACCACGTCCGCCCTTTTCAATTGTGCAAAGGCCATGACCTCAGCAGGCTTGCGGGCTGCGTCAAGCTTGACTTGTTCGATCGGCCGTCGAGAGTCCGCAATCGCATGGGATATCGCTGCGGCTGTGTCAGCGTGCGCTGACATGCAGATCCATGACATCGAAAATGCGAAAGCGGCAAGATATGGAACTGATTTGATCATCATCGGTCCTCCAATGGCGAGGCTAGGAGCGTACGAGTTGAAGTGCGATTCAAGTCAAGCTTTATCATTTCGGAGATTACTCATGGGATTATTAATTGGCGAGGTGGCGCGACGCGCCGGCCTTTCGACTTCGGCTTTGCGCTACTACGAAAAGGCCGGCCTGCTGCCGCCGCCTTCGCGTGTTTCCAAACGGCGGGTCTATGATTCAAAGGTGCTGGGCAGGATTCGGATTATTCTCCTGGCCTTGGACGCGGGCTTCACCGTCAAGGAGACCAAGACTTTCTTGAGCGGTTACCCGGTTACCACCACTCCCGCCGAGCGATGGCGCGCGCTTGCAAGCCAGAAGCTGACCGAGCTCGACGAGCAGATGGCACGGCTCAACCAGATGAAGTCGATCCTCAACGATAGCTTCCAATGCGCGTGCATGCGCGTGGAAGACTGCGCGGAGTGCATGCCGCCTTCGCAGCGAATTTCCTGAAATGTCGGACGCCGACGTCATCAATGACGTCAAGGTCGGCGAGCACGATATTCTGTCTTTTCTAAAACCGGATTCGTTGTGGGGCGCCCTCATCTATCTGGTTTTCTTTGTGCTGCTCGCGCTGATCGTGTCGCGCCTGTTTCGCGCCGCCGTGCATGCCTCGATGACGCGCAAAGGGCACATGGACCGTACCACGATCGGCTTTCTGCAGCAGTTCGGCACCGTGCTGATCTGGGTCGTGGTGATGATTCTGTATGCGCACCTCATTCCCATGCTGCGATCCATGGGGACCGCCCTGCTCGCCGGCGCGGGAGTGGCGTCGGTGGTCATCGGCCTCGCGGCCCAGAGCACGCTGGGCAATCTGGTGGCGGGCATATCCATCGCGATTTACCGCCCGTTTCGCTTGGGCGACACGCTGCAAGTCACCGCGCCGACGGGCACGGACATCGGCGTCGTGGAATTGATCTCGCTGGGCTACACCTCGCTGCGCGCGCCCGACGGACACATGATCGTGCTGCCGAACGCCATCGCCGCCAGTCAAGTTACGATCAATCTGAGCACCAATTACGCGCCCTGGCCGATTGCCATCACCATTCGATTGAGCCGCGACGCCGACATCGAGGCGGCGCGGCAGCTCGCGCTCGGCGTGGCGGCAGAAATTGCCGGCGAGGCCGCCGTGGTCGGCTGCTTTTTGACCAAGATCGACCCCGGTTCAATCACCCTGGAGCTGCGATTCAAAGCCGCCGACGCCAAAGGCCGCGACGTGTTGAGATCAAAGATGCTGACTACGCTGCCGCAGCGATTTGCGGAAGCGAAAATCGGCTCGAGCGGCACGGATTTGCCGTCCTTCGCCTAGAAGGGCAGCGGCTTCAGGTCAGGATCCACCCAACGACGGCGCGCTTCCACGGAAAACAACCTGGGACGCGTCCAGTAAGCCAGCAGCCATTCAGACTTGCCGAGGGGCGAGGTCATCAACGCATTGCAGGTCGCGAACAAGCTTCGCGCCGGATCTTGCAGCAAAAAGCTGCGTGCGGCGCGCAGCGAGGCTTGCGTGATGGTTTCGTGATAGCCCTCGCTATCCGTGTTCGCCACGCCCGTCGCTTCGTTGTACGCGCGAATGAAGCCCGGCATCGCGCGCGATGCGTCCAGATCCTTGCGGCACGACATCAGCCACAGCGCAACTGCAAAATGCGCGGCGTGCGTCCAGCGGGGTTTGGGCAGAGAGAGATCCAGAACTCCGCGGCCAATCGCGGCGATTTCATCGTCTGAATTGAACATGCTACATTCATGGTACCAGTTGAACTTTCATGCAAGCATCTAAATCAAGCCAAGTCCGGCTCTACGAGCTCGCCCTGCAAAACGGCCGTTCTGCAAGTCCTTTTGTCTGGCGAATCCGCTATGCGCTGGCTCACAAGGGCATTCCTTTCGAGACCAAGTATCTGGGATTTATCGAGATCCCTGCAATATTTGACGGCAAATTCAAGACCGTGCCGATTTTGGAGCACGGCGATACGGCGCTCGCGGAGAGTTGGGATATCGCGGGATACCTCGATCGAGCCTTTCCGAACCAACCCCTGCTGTTCAACACACCGGCCGAACTGGCGCTCGTCAGACTCTTCGATGCGTGGTTCATGAGCGAAGTGATGCGCAAGATGTTCAGGGTCTACATCAAGGATGTGCACGACGCTGCGCGTCCGCAGGACCGCCCGTACTTTCGCGAGAGCCGGGAAAAGAGCCTGAAGGGCAATACGCTGGAGAGCTTTACTGCGGACCGGGCGAGCTACTTGCCGGCCATCCGGGCATCGCTCGCGCCGCTGCGCGCGCAGCTGCAAAAATTCCCCTTCCTCGGAGGGGCAGCGCCGAATTTCGCCGACTACATCGCTCTCGGCGGCTTTTACTGGGCAGCGGCGGTCGGCACGGTGCCGATGCTGGAACGCGGCGATTCGCTGCGCGATTGGCTCGATCGCGGCTTTAATCTATATGGCGGAATCGCGCAAGAACCTGGGACTGCGCCGCTCTTCGAGTAGTTAACCGCCGCGGCGCCGCCGCCAGATGGCGGCCCCCAGCAAAATCAGGCCGACGACGACTACAGGGTAGTTGCCGAGCCGCGCGTATGGCGTCAGTCCGGTCATGGGCTGCGCATTCGCATGCAACACCGCTTGTTGGAATTGCGCCAGACGCGCGACGATCTTGCCGTGCGGATCTATCATCGCGGTGATGCCATCATTGGCGCTGCGCACCAGATAGCGCCCCGCTTCGAGCGCGCGCATGCGCGCGATTTGCAGATGCTGGTGCGGCGCCGTCGAGTCGCCATACCAGGCATTGTTGGTCACGTTGATGAGCAGGGTCGCCTGCCGAAGCACGTCGAGCTGTTGGCTGCCGAAGGCGTCCTCGTAGCAAATGGTCAAGCCCAGGGTCTGCCCCGCGGCGCTCAGCGCTGCCTGGTGCGAGTTGCCCGGCGTGAAGTCATCGTATGGCAAGCTCATCAGCCGCAGCCACGCTCGCACGAAGCCCGGCACCGGGAAGTATTCGCCGAACGGCACCAGATGGCGCTTGTAATACCAGCCGTCGCCGGCTGCGGCGAGCACCAGAATGCCGTTGAAGTATTGCTTGGTAGCAGGCCGATAATCGACCAGCCCGATTGCGAAGTCGGCGCCATGTGCGCGTCCCTGCTCTTTGAGCCGATGCAGATAATCTTGAATTTCCGTCGACAACACCGGCAGCGATGCCTCTGGCCAAATGATGAGCTTCGCGCCCCAGGCCTCGCCGGTAAGGCGCAAATACCGCTGCATGGTGAGCTCGCGATTCTTCGCCTGCCACTTTTGATCTTGAGGCACGGCCCCTTGCACCGCCGCCACGGGAATCGGGGCTCCCGCGGGATGCGTCCAGTCGCGATGCGCCATCAATGGAATGAGAAACAGACTCGCCGCCACGGCTGCACTCGAGACGCGGCGCGAAAGCGCAACGCCCGGCATGCAGACAACATTGACGGCGACCGCGATCAGCGCCGCCGCCGAGCTCACCCCGTACACGCCCAACAACGGCGCCCAGTCCGCCAAGGGCGAATCGATCAACGCGTAGCCGGTCGAGAGCCACGGGAACCCGCTCAACAGCCAGCCGCGCAGCCACTCCAGCAGGACCCACAGCGCCGGCAATACCAGCCAATCTCGAGTCGCACCAGGCTTGAGCCAGAACCGGTTCGCCAGGAAGCACAGCGCAGCGAAGTACAGCGACATCGCGGCGACCAGCACGGTTTGCAGGATCAGCGTGAGCCATACCGGCACCAGGCCGAACACGTGCAGGCAGGTATAGAGCCAGTAGGTGCCGAATGCGAACAGGCCCACACCAAATGCCATGCCCGCCCCGGCGGCGCGGCGCGGAGGCAATCCACGGATCAACGCAAACAGCGCGGCGGGCGCGAGAATGGCGAGCGGCCACCAACCGAAGGGCGCGAATCCCAGATTGAAGCCTGCCCCGACGCCAAAGGCGGCCGCTAGCCGCGCCCAGACTTGTTTCCATTGCGCGGAGTGCTGCCCGCGCAGGACGGCGTTCAAGCGCTCGACTCGTGCGCCGGCGGCTCGATATCGTAGGGAACGGTCACGCGCAATAGATCGATGCGGCGTCGATCCGCGCGCAATATCCGAAATTCAAGATCGCCGATCTTGATGGTTTCGCCGCGGCGTGGCAGCCGGCCGAATTCCTGCATCAGCAGGCCGCCGATCGTGTCGTATTCCTCGTCTGTGAACTGGGTGGAAAAATACTGGTTGAAATCGCCGATCGGGGTCAAGGCGCGAACGGTGAATTCGCGCGGACGTTCCTTGCGGATCGTTTGGTCATCCTCGACATCATGTTCATCATCGATCTCACCGACGATTTGCTCGATCACATCTTCGATGGTGACCAAGCCGCAAACGCCGCCATATTCGTCGACCACCATGGCGATGTGATTGTGGTTGCGGCGAAACTCCTTGAGCAGGACGTTCAAGCGCTTGCTCTCCGGGACGAATATCACCGGGCGCATGTATTCGCGAATCTCAAAATCCTCGTCGGCCGAGGCTTGGAGCCGCAGCAAGTCCTTGGCGAGCAGGATGCCGAGAATCTGATCGCGATCTTCGCCGATGACCGGAAAGCGCGAATGTCCCGATTCGACCACCAATTCGACCAGCTTCTCCGGCGACTCATCGCGTTCCACGAATACCATTTGCGAGCGCGGCACCATGATGTCGCGCACCTGCATGTCCGCGACGGCCAGCACGCCTTCGAGCATCACCAAGGCATCGCCGTCGAACAGCCCGCGCTCACTCGCCTCGCGCAGATTCTCGACCAGTTCCGCGAGATCGCGCGGTTCGCCGGTCATCGACTGCGTAATGCGTTTTAACCAGCGGCCGGTGCTGCCGCCATGAGGCTGTTCGGACATGGGAGCAGAGCATACCGGAATCAGCGGTAGGGATCTGAAAACCCAAGCCGATCAAGGATTTGAATCTCCCGGACGGCCATTTTTCTCGCCTCCGTCGTGCGCTCGTGGTCGAAACCGAGGAGGTGCAGGACGCCATGGACCATCATGTGCGCCCAATGCGCCGCGAGCGGCTTGCGCTGCGCCTGCGCCTCCTGCGCAACCACGGGCGCGCAGATCACCAGCTCGCCCAAAAAAATTCGGCCGTCGGGAACCGCCCCAGCGCCCGCGAAGGACAGCACATTGGTCGGTCTGTCCTTATGCCGGTAGCGCGCGTTCAAGCTGCGGCTGCGAGCCTTGCCGACAATGCGCACCGACAAAACCACAGGCTTTGCAACAGGCAGCGCCGCCTCGGCCCACCGCCTCAGGAGCCTTGCACTCGGCACCCACGGACTGCGCGACGCGTAGGACAGATCGAGCTCCAGGCGCGGCGTCACTTCAACTGCCGTCGCCGGGACCGCTCGCCTCGTAGGCTTGCACGATACGCTGCACCAGCGGATGGCGCACGACATCGCGCGAGGTAAACATCGAGAAGGCGATGCCGCGCACGCCGCGCAAAATTTCAATCACCGTCCGCAAGCCCGACTGCTTCGAATTCGGCAGATCGACCTGAGTGATGTCTCCTGTGACCACCGCCTTCGAACCGAACCCGATGCGGGTCAGGAACATTTTCATTTGTTCGTTGGTTGTGTTCTGTGCTTCATCGAGGATCACGAAGGAGTCATTCAGCGACCTGCCGCGCATGAAGGCCAGCGGCGCGACTTCAATCACGTTGCGCTCGATCAATTTGGCGACCCGTTCGAAGCCCAGCATTTCGTATAGCGCGTCGTACATGGGCCGCAGATACGGGTCGACTTTTTGCGAAAGATCGCCGGGAAGAAAGCCGAGGCGCTCGCCTGCTTCGACCGCCGGCCGCACCAGCACGATGCGCCGCACTGTTTCTGACTGGAGAGCCTCGACCGCACAGGCCACGGCCAGGTAAGTCTTGCCCGTGCCCGCGGGTCCGATGCCGAAGGTCAGGTCGTGCGTGCGGACATTGTGAAGATATTCGGTTTGATTGGCGCCGCGTGCGCGGATGGCACCGCGCGCCGTGCGGACCTTCAGCTCATCGGATTCCGTCTTGAGTTCAGCGGCAGCGTCATCCATGTCGAGCGCCTGCAAAGCGATATGCACGCGCTCCGAGTCCACGGGCTCGCGTTGCGCACGCGCATACAAGTCCTGCAACACCGATTCGGCGCGCACAATCGCCGCTTCCATGCCGACCAATTGAAACCGGTTTCCGCGCCGCCTCACTTCCACGCCCAATCGCGACTCGATCAGCCGCAGATGTTCGTCCAGAGGACCGCACAGTTCGACCAGGCGTACATTATCCGCGGGCGCGAGCAGCACATCCCGGGTCACCGGCAGCGAGTTCACGCGGCTCCGGCTGAAGCGAGACGCCCGCGCAGAGAATTGGGCATGGCTTCGGTGATGATGAGGTCGACAAAATTGTTCATGAGCGATTGGCTATTATCGCCCGGCGCGTCGAAATTGACCCAGCGATTATTGTCGGTGCGGCCCGCCAATTGCGCCGGATTCCTCTTGGCGGGGCGCTCGACCAGCACACGCTGCCGGCTGCCCACCATCGCTTGAGAAATCGCGCGCGCCTGGCCGTTCAAGCGTTGCTGCAGCAATTCGAGCCGCTGTTGCTTGATCTCATGCGGCACCTCATCGGGGAGTGCCGCCGCCGGCGTGCCGGGTCTGCGGCTATAGAGAAAGCTGAACGACTGGTCGAAACCGACTTCGGCAACCAAGTTCATGGTGGCGAGAAAATCCTGCTCCGTTTCACCGGGAAAACCGACGATCAAGTCGGTTGAAATACAGATATCCGGCCGCACCGCTCGTAGCTTGCGCAACTTCTGCTTGTACTCGAGCACGGTGTGACCGCGCTTCATGGCGGCCAGTATCCGATCGGAGCCACTCTGCACCGGAAGGTGCAAATAGTTGTTGAGCTGCGCCACGCTGGCATAGGCCTCAATCAGGCTGTCGTTGAATTCGAGAGGGTGCGACGTGGTAAAGCGGATGCGCTCGACGCCCTCGATGCCGGCGACGAAGTGGATCAGTGTGGAAAGGTCCGCCGGCGTGCCGTCCGACATCGGTCCGGCGTAGGCGTTGACGTTTTGGCCGAGCAACGTTATCTCGCGCACGCCCTGCGCTGCCAAGTGTTCGACCTCCGCCAGCACTTGGTCGAACGGGCGGCTGATTTCCTCACCCCGGGTGTAGGGTACGACGCAGAACGTGCAGTACTTGCTGCAGCCTTCCATGATTGAAACAAAGGCGGTGGCGCCGGTGCTGCGCGCCTCGGGCAGGCGGTCGAATTTCTCGATTTCGGGAAAGCTGATGTCGATCTGCGATCGGCCCGATTCCTTGAGTCCTGCGATCATCGACGGCAGGCGATGCAGCGTCTGGGGCCCAAACACCAGATCCACGTACGGCGCGCGCGCCGTGATCCCCTCGCCTTCCTGGCTTGCGACGCAACCTCCGACGCCGATCACCACGTGGGGCCGCTGCTGCTTGAGCAGGCGCCACTCGCCCAACAACGAGAACACTTTCTCTTGCGCCTTCTCGCGCACCGAGCAGGTGTTGACCAGCAAGACATCCGCCTGCGCCGGATCGTCGGTGCTCTTCATATCGTGCGCGGCTTCAAGCACATCCCGCATCTTGGCGGAATCGTATTCGTTCATCTGGCAGCCGAACGTTTTTATGTATAAAAGACCGGGCATCAGGAGCCTGTCTGAGCAAGGAAAAGGCCGCTAAGATACTAGGAACCATGGCAATACGCGAAGTTCTCAAAATGGGCGACCCGCGCCTCCTGGAGGTGGCGCAGCCGGTGGCCAAGTTCGGCACGCCCGAGCTTGAAAGCCTGCTGCTGGACATGCAGGACACCATGCGAAACCTCAATGGCGCGGGGCTCGCGGCGCCGCAAATCGGCGTCGGTTTGCGCGTGGTGATATTCGGATTCGAGGCGAATCCCCGCTATCCGGAGGCCGAACCGGTGCCCTTTACCGTGCTCGTCAACCCGGCTTTGAGTCCCATCGGCGAGGCGCAGGACGAGGACTGGGAGGGCTGCCTCTCGGTCCCCGGCATGCGCGGTTTGGTGCCACGCTATCGCGAGCTGCGCTATCGCGGTTTCGACGCCTCGGGGACGCCCATCGATCGCAGCGTCAGGGACTTTCACGCCCGTGTCGTGCAACACGAGGTAGATCACTTGGACGGGATTCTCTATCCGCGACGCATCCGCGATCTCACCCAATTCGGCTTCAATGACGCGCTGTTCCCGGGTGAAACGCTCGTCGAGGACTGATCATCGGGGATCGGGGCATCGCCTTCAAGCGCCGCCGAAAAGAATCACCCCGCGTCCCTGCTTGCCTGCGTCCAAGTCGGCAAATGCCTGCGGTGCATCGTCGATGGAATAGGTTCGCGTGATCAGCTCATCGAGCTTCAAGCGTCCGCTGCGATACAGGCCGATCAGCCGCGGAAAATCCAGCTGCGGGCGCGCCGAGCCGTACATGCTTCCCGTCAGAGTCTTCTCCGTGGTCGCGACTTGTTGAGCGCCTAAGACGATTTGATCCTTGGGTCCCGCAATCCCCACGATCACAGCCGTACCGCCGCGGCGCAACACCCCCCACGCCATTTCGGAGATTTTGCCGACGCCCACGCAGTCGAAAGCATAGTCGGCGCCGCCGCCGGTCAGCTTGTACAAATCCTTGCCGGCGTTGGCTTGCGCAGTGATGTTGTAGCCGTGCGTCGCGCCGAACTGCTTCGCCATTTGGAGCTTCTCATCGCTGGTGTCGACGGCCACGATCATGCCGGCGCCGGCAATGGCGCAGCCCTGAATCGCATTCAGGCCGACGCCTCCGCAGCCGAATATCACCGCAATGGAACCGGCCTCGACCTTGGCCGTATTGACGGCGGCGCCGACACCCGTCATCACGCCGCAGGCGATCAATGCAGCACGATCCAGAGGCATGCTCTTATCAATCTTGACCACGTTGCCCATGTGCACCGTGGCATATTCGGCCATGACGCCGCAGCCGCAGAACACATTGAGATCGAGTCCCTTGGAATCGCGGGTACGCACGCTGCCATCCGGCAAGGTGAACAGCGCCTTGATCGACTGCATGCAGAGCTGCGGCCGCCCTGTCTGGCAGTAATGGCAATGCCCGCACATGCTTACAAATGAGCTGACCACATGATCGCCGACCGCATAGTTGTCAACGCCTTCACCCACTGCGACGATGATCCCCGCTCCCTCGTGGCCCAAAATCAACGGCAGCGGATATTGAATCGTGCCATTGGTTGCGGACAGATCGCTATGGCAAACGCCGCAGGCCGCCATGCGCACCATCACCTCGCCGTGACGCGGCTCGGCCACTTCGATTTCTTCGACCAGGACGGGCTTTCCGACCTCGCGCGCCAGAACCGCTTTCGCCAATTGAGCCATTGAACGCTTCCTATTGCCGTGTGAGTGCAGCATAGCGCTGCAAATGCGAATCGCTGTCGCCGAACATCAGATCAGCGGCCGTGAGGCGTTTGAACCAGTGACTGACGATGAGTTCATCGGTCATGCCCATGCCGCCATGCAATTGCATGGCCTGTTGCGCCACGAAGCGCGATGACTGGCCAACCACCGCCTTGGCGGCGGACAGCGCGCGCCGGCGTTCGGTGAGGTTGTCGTCCGCGCAGCGCAGCGCCGCCAGATAGCTCATGGATCGAGCCTGTTCCAAATGAATCAGCATGTCTGCGATTCGGTGCTGCAGCGCCTGAAATCGGCCAATGGGAACCCCGAACTGCTGGCGCGATTGAACATACGCCACCGTGGCGTCGACCAATGCCTGCATGACGCCGACTGCTTCTGCACAAAGCGCAGCGAGGCCGATATCAAGCGCGGCCTCGACCGGCGCCAGCGCCGCGCCTTCGGCTCCGAGCCGGCTGCTTGCGGGGACTTGCACGCCTTTTAAATACACCTCGGCCGCGCGTTGACCGTCGATGGTCGGATAGGGATCCAAGCTCAGGCCTTGGGCGTCGCGGGGAATCCGAAACAGAGAAACACCTTGGGCCTCGCCGGGCTGCTCGGAAGTGCGCGCCGAGACCAACAACGTGCCGGCGGCGGCGGCATGCATGACTACGGCTTTATGGCCGTCGAGCACATAGCTGTCGCCGGATTTGCGCGCTTGGGCCCTGACCCACTGAGACTCGAAGCGAGAATCGGGCTCGTAGTGCGCCAGCACGCTGATCGCATCGCCGGCCGCCATCTGAGTCATCAGTTGCGCTGCCGCCGGATCGGCTGCGAACGCGCGCAGCACCGCGGTGGCGATCACGGCGCTGCTCAAGAAAGGTTCGAGCAGCAAGCTGCGCCCGCACGCATCCATCACGCTCAAAGTTTCCAAAGGGCCGAATCCCAGGCCGCCCTGCTCTGCCGGTACATTCAGCGCAAGCACGCCTAAATCGGCCAATCCCTTCCAGGCGGCTTGGTCCCAGCCCGCCGCCGTGGCGTTGATCGCTCGGAATTTCTCAAACGTGTATTGATCGGCGAGGTAACGATCAATCGTGTCGTGCAGCTGCTGCTGCTCGTCGCTGAATTCGAAGTTCATGGATGGCGCTCTTTACAGACCAACGATCATCTTGGAAATGATGTTTTTTTGGATTTCGTTGGTGCCGCCGAAAATCGACAGCTTGCGCTGATTCATGTAGGCCGCGGCGAGGGTTGAAGCGTATCTCGGACCGGGCGGCTCGCGCGACGGATCCCATTGCCACCCCGCGGCCATGGCTTCGCGCCTAAAGGGCAGCGCATATGGGCCGACAGCCCGCATCAGCAGCTCGGAGATACGCTGCGCTATTTCGGTGCCGCGTATCTTGAGGATGGAGGCCTGCGGTCCAGGCGCCTTTGAACCGCGTTCGCCGGAAAGCACACGCAAATTGGTGATCTCCAGCGCCCACAGATCGATCTCGACTTGCGCAATATGCGCGGCAAACAGCGGATCCTCGATCAGCGGCCGGCCATTCTTGCGCTCCGCGGCCGCTATGCGCTTCAAGCGCGCGAGCTCGCGCTTCGCACCGCCGATACCGGCAATGTTGGTGCGCTCGTGGCCCAGCAAGAACTTGGCGTAGGTCCAGCCTTTGTTTTCGTCTCCGACGCGATTCTCGACCGGTACCCGCACATTCTCGAACCAGATCTCGTTGACCTCATGGCCGCCGTCCAACAGCGTGATGGGCCTCACGGTGATTCCGGGGCTCTTCATGTCGATCAATAAAAAACTGATGCCGGATTGCTGCTTGGCGGAGGTGTCGGTGCGTACCAGGCAAAAAATCCAATCGGCGTATTGTCCCAGGGTGTTCCAGGTCTTCTGGCCCGTGACGACATAGTGATCGCCGTCCAAGGTCGCGCGCGTCTTGAGCGACGCCAGGTCGGATCCTGCCCCAGGCTCGGAATAGCCCTGGCACCACCATTCGGAACCCGAGCTGATTTGCGGCAGGAATCGCTGCTGCTGGGCAGCGTTGCCGAACGCCATGATCACGGGCGCCACCATCTTGGTGCCGAATGGGATGAGGCGCGGCGCGCCTGCCAGCGCGGTCTCCTCTTCGAAAATATACTGCCGGACGGCATCCCAACCGGGACCGCCAAACTCCTTGGGCCACGCGACCCCACCCCAGCCGCGTTCGTGCAGCGTCCGCTGCCAGAGCACATGGTCGTCCCGGCTCAACTCAAAGCCGTTCAAGACCTTTTCCCGGATGTGCGCCGGCAGCTTTTCCCGGAGAAAGGCCCGCACCTCTTCACGAAAGGCCTGTTCTGCTTCGGTAAATTCTAGACGCATGGGGAAATTCCGTTTAAGTTCTGTTCTGCAGAACAGAATTAAATTCTGAAATGGTGCAAAATTATGGGGATGGGGGTCAGGGGTTGTCAATGATACTGGGCAAGAAGTCGAATATTTCCGCGGTAACGGCAGCGGCCAAAGCCGACCGGCATTTCGTCAATGCCTTGGGAAGGGGACTCGAAGTGCTGGCCTGCTTTCGCCATGGCGATCGCATGCTCGGCAATCAGGATCTCGCGCGCGCCTGCGGCCTGCCGAAATCGACGGTCTCCCGCTTGACCAACACGCTCACCAAGCTCGGCTACCTGGTCTATGTCGAGGAAAGCGCCAAGTACAGCCTCGGCATCGCGACTTTAAGTCTCGGCAGCGCCATGCTGGCGCGCTTGGACATCCGCAAGCTCGCCCACCCGCGGATGCAAGAGTTGGCCGAGTTCGGCCAGTGCATGGTGAGCTTGGGAACGCGCGATCGATTGTCCATGCTGTACATCGATGTGGTTCGCGGCTCCGGTGCGGTTACGTTGAGCTTGGACATGGGCGCACGAATTCAAATCGCGACATCGGCGATGGGCCGCGCCTACATGACGGCCGTGCCGGAATCGGAGAGAAACGAAATCATGGATCGAGTGCGCGAGCTGGTTCCCGACGATCGCTGGCTCGAGATCAAGGCGGGCGTTGACCGAGCCATGAGCGACATCCGTGAACTCGGCGTGTGCTGTTCATTCGGCGAATGGCAAAAGGATGTGAACGGAATTGCCGTGCCGGTGCGTCCCGGCGGTAGTCTACCGCCGATGCCCATCAACTGCGGCGCACCTGCTTACATGGTTTCGAGAGACTTCTTGCTGGAGAAGGTGCGGCCGAAACTGATTGCGCTAGCCAACGATCTGGAAACCTCGCTAGGCACCTTGAGCTGAAATCGCCGGTCAGCGGTGCTCAGGCGCAGGCGGCGCAATCGTAAATTTGCGCTCGACCACTGAGGCTCCCTTGCTAAGCAATCGTCTCCGCACGCACGCCAACTCCGGCTCCGGCGCGCCAATCGGAGGGCGACTGACCGGTCCAGCGGCGAAAGGCTCGCGTAAAGCAGCTCCCTTGAGAGAATCCAAGCAAGTAAGTAACTTCGCTGACGCTGTGCCGGGGCGCGCTCAAGTACGCGAGCGCCAGCGCGTGGCGCGTGTCGTCGAGAATTTCCTTGTATGTCGTGCCGCACTCGCCGAGCTTGCGCTGCAGGGTACGCGCACTCATGTTGAGAAGCTCGGCAATGTCCTCTTGGGATGGCTCGCCGTGGGCCAAGCGCTGCGTCAGCACCTCGCGCACCCGTACTTCGATGTTGTCGCGCTCGAGTTGCGAGAGATACTGCAGGGCGATGGCATCGTTGTGCCGCGCCAGCTCCGGATTGCCGCCGTCCAGGCGCCGCTCCACGCTTTCGCGATCGAACACAATTCGGGTTTGCGGGGCATCGAACACCAGCGGTGCGCGCAACAGATTGACAAAATCATCGAGCTTCGCGGGCTGCGAGCGGCGAAACTCAATACGCGACGGCGAATATTCCCGCCCTATCAGCGAACGGCACATCCGCAGGTACAGTCCGACCACTGCGTCGATGGGCGCATCGCCCAGATCAGTGGTCGGAGAAATAATGAAGTGATACTCGGAACCGCGCAGATAGAACTGGTAGTCGACCGCGTCGCTGACGATGTGACAGTAGCGTTGCGCCCTCTCGAACGCCTCTTTCAACGTGGAACTCGCCGACATGCCGTAGCTCATGGCGTGAAAGCTGGTGGGCCGGATGTAACTCGCTACTTTGAGTCCGAAGGCGGGATCGCCCGTGGCGCTGAGCGCAATTTTCCACAGCCGCAGACTATAGGTTACCGGACAGCGTGCAGTGGGACAGTCGAGCGACTTCGCATCCAAGCCCGCTTCAGCGAGCAGAACCGTACTGTCACAGCCGGCGGCATCCAGTGCACGGCAGATAGCCTTGACCCAGGATAAGAGGGTGGTCTTGCCGCCGCTCGAATCAGCTGCTGGTGTCCGCACCGCCTTCGCGCCCAAGTTGCCTCCCACAGCTTAGAACGGAATATCGTCGTCGAATTCCTCTTTTCCGCCGGCCGGCGCCGGCGACTGATCGTAGTCATCCCGCGGCGGCGTGCTGGCACCCGAGGTCCGTTCGCCGCCGCTCATGCCGCCGCCACCTCCACCCGCACGTCCGCCCAGCATCTGCATGTTATCGGCGATGATTTCCGTGGTAAATCGATCGTTGCCCTGCTTGTCCTGCCATTTGCGGGTCCGCAACTTACCCTCGACGAACACCTGTGAGCCCTTACGCAGGTATTCGGCGGCGATTTCACCCAAACGGCCGAACAGCGCGATGCTGTGCCATTCGGTGCGCTCCTGCTGGGCGCCGGAAGCCTTGTCTTTCCAGGACTCGCTGGTGGCGATCCGGATATTGGTGACCGTCATTCCACTCGGCATGGACCGGGTTTCCGGATCGGCGCCCAGGTTTCCGACCAGAATCACTTTGTTTACACCACGTGCCATGACCTTCCCCTAGCCTTAAATTCACTGCCGCACATTGTACACGGCGAGCCTAGCCCCAATATTGCCCTTCGGGCGCGCGATAACACAGATATAGGCGCCTAAAGCTCAAGGCCCTGGGGTCGTTTTACCCGCGCTTGACGCGGCGCGTATAGTAATCGGTTAGATGCAAAATATCCGAATCCGGGGTGCCCGGACCCACAACTTGAAGAATATCGATCTCGACCTGCCCCGCGATCGATTGATCGTATTCACCGGACTTTCGGGGTCCGGCAAGTCCTCCCTCGCCTTCGATACCATCTATGCCGAGGGACAACGCCGTTATGTGGAATCGTTGTCGACCTACGCGCGGCAATTCCTATCGATGATGGAGAAACCGGATATCGACACCTTGGAGGGACTGTCGCCGGCCATCTCCATCGAGCAGAAATCGACCTCCCACAATCCGCGCTCCACCGTCGGCACCGTCACGGAAATCCATGACTATTTGCGCCTGCTGTTTGCGCGCGCGGGCACGCCCCGCTGTCCGGATCACCACATCGACCTGGCCGCGCAGACGGTCAGTCAAATGGTGGACACGGTGCTGGAGCATCCGGAGGGGACGGCCCTGATGCTTCTCGCGCCTGCGATCGCGGAGCGCAAAGGCGAACACGCCGAGCTCATCGAGGAACTGCAGGCCGGCGGCTTCGTGCGGGCACGCATCGACGGCAAGGTGGTTGAATTGGACAACGCCCCCAAGCTCGACGTGCGCCGCAAACATACCGTCGAAGCGATTATCGATCGATTCAAGGTGCGCCCAGACCTGGCTCAGCGCTTGGCGGAGTCCTTTGAAACCGCGCTGCGTTTGGGACAAGGTGTCGCGCGAGTGGCCTACATGGACGATCCCGAGCGGGCGGAGCTGGTGTTCTCTGACAAGTTCGCCTGCCCGATCTGCAATTATTCCCTGAGCGAGCTCGAGCCGCGGCTGTTCTCGTTCAATAGCCCCATCGGGGCCTGCCCTACCTGCGACGGACTCGGCACCCAGGAATTCTTCGATCCCGCCAAAATCGTCGCGAATCCGCACTTGTCTCTGGCGGGCGGCGCCGTACGCGGCTGGGACCGGCGCAACGCCTATTATTTTCAGTTGATCCAGTCGCTGGCCCGGTATTCGAAATTCGACATCGAGGCGCCGTTCGACAGCTTGCCGCAGAAGATCAAGGATCTCGTGCTGTTCGGCAGTGCCGATGAACAGATCGAGTTCAAATACTTGGATGGCAAGGGCGGCACGGTGTCGCGCAGGCACACGTTTGAGGGCATCGTTAGAAATCTCGAGCGGCGCTACAACGAGACGGAATCGGTGGCTGTCCGAGAGGAGCTCGCCAAGTACCGCTCGTCGCGCCCCTGCCCGGATTGCCAGGGAACGCGGCTTAACCGCGCGGCGAGAAATGTTTTCGTCGACGGCAAAAGCGTCCCGGATATTTCGGCCTTTTCGGTGGCGCGCGCGCTGGAATTCTTCGGCAAGCTCAAGCTGCCGGGCTGGCGCGGGGAAATCGCCGTCAAGATCGTCAAGGAGATCAACGACCGCTTAGGGTTCTTAGGCAATGTCGGCCTGGGATATCTGACGCTCAATCGCAGCGCGGATACTTTGTCCGGCGGCGAAGCGCAGCGCATCCGCCTCGCCAGTCAAATCGGCTCCGGACTGGTCGGGGTAATGTACATTCTCGACGAGCCGTCGATCGGCTTGCATCAGCGCGACAACCAACGCCTGCTCGATACGCTGGTGAACTTGCGCGACCTGGGCAACACGGTGATTGTCGTCGAGCACGATGAGGACGCGATCCGCCAAGCCGATTATGTGGTGGACTTGGGGCCCGGCGCGGGAGTCCATGGCGGCAACATCGTGGCCCAAGGCACGGCCGCCGAAGTCGCCGCACACCCCGATTCCATCACCGGCCAGTACCTGAGCGGCCGGCGGCGCATTGAAATCCCCGGCTTGAGGCACATTCCGGATCCGAAACGCATGCTGCGCGTGATAGGCGCCACTGCCAACAACCTGAAGAAGGTCACGGCGGAATTTCCGTTGGGGCTCATGACCTGCGTCACGGGTGTATCCGGTTCGGGAAAGTCGACCCTGATCAACGACACCTTGTTTCGCGCGGTCGCAACGCAATTGAACCATGCCTCAGCCGGTACCGCGCATTTCGACCGGATCGAGGGCCTCGAACACATCGATCGGGTCATCGAAATCGACCAGAGTCCGATCGGCCGCACGCCGCGCTCCAACCCGGCTACGTACACGGGACTATTCGCGCCGATTCGAGAGATCTTTGCGGCCGTGCCCGAGTCCCGCGCCCGCGGCTACGAGGCCGGCCGTTTCAGTTTCAACGTGAAGGGCGGCCGCTGCGAGGCATGCCAAGGCGACGGGGTCATCAAGGTCGAAATGCATTTTCTTGCGGACGTTTACGTGCCATGCGATGTCTGCAAGGGTAAGCGCTATAACCGCGAAACCTTGGAAATCCGTTTCAAGGGCAAGAACATCCAAGAGGTGCTCGACATGACGGTCGAAGATGCGTTGCCGTTTTTCTCGGCGGTACCGACCGTGCAGCCCAAGCTCAAGACGCTGCTCGACGTCGGCTTGTCTTATGTGCGCTTGGGTCAAAGCGCAACCACCTTGTCCGGCGGCGAGGCGCAGCGGGTCAAGCTCGCGAAAGAGCTCTCGAAACGCGCCACCGGACGCACGTTGTACATTCTCGACGAACCCACCACGGGCCTGCACTTCGCGGACATCGCGCAGCTGCTCGTGGTGCTGCAGCGGCTGCGCGATGAGGGCAACACCGTCATCGTGATCGAGCACAACCTGGATGTCATCAAGACCGCGGACTGGGTCGTGGACCTGGGTCCCGAAGGCGGCGACAACGGCGGCCGCATCATTGCCGTAGGGACGCCCGAGCAAGTCGCAGCCAACAAATCCTCGTACACCGGACATTATTTGCGTGCAACGCTGGCCGCACCGAGCAGCTTCGAGCGCAAACGAGCATGAACGTCGGAAGCCTGTCTCGCGCGCGCGTGACCGGCCAATTCGCGCCCCTCATCGGCATTCTCATCGGTGTATTGGGCGGCGGTATCTACTGGCTGGCCGCGCAGATTTGGCCGTCGAGTGTGGCCGTTATCTTGTCGATGGCAGCCACGGCGCTTCTGACCACCGAATATCGCGAAGGCGCGACGCGGTTCGACTTGCTGAGCCGCGTGCTGTGCCTGTTCATCAAGTACAGCGCGTTGATGGCTTTATCCGCCGCCAAGCTGCCCTTCGCGGTCCCCGCCAACTTTCCGCTGGCACTGATCATGGTCTGCGGATACGCCGCCAGCTTTGCCCTCCTGGTATCCATCATGGCGACGCGCACTGAGAAATCCACACCCAGAATCGGCCACGGCGCGTTGGCATTTGCACTGCTGATCGGGTTCGCGCCCGCCGTGCTGCTGCTCGGCGTTCCGGGCCTGGTCGCATTGGCGGCCGCCATTGTCGCGGGCATGATGCTCATGGCTTTTCTCAGATACAAGAAAATCCGCGCATCGGACGGCGCGCTCGATCTCGCGCAGCTCGTCACCGAGGCCTGCTTCTACCTGGGCGCGCTGGGCAGCTGGAGATACGTTTGAGCCGCGCCGCGGCCGGCATGGCGCGGGCCGCATTGCCGATATTGACGCGGCTTGACCCCGAGCTTGCCCATGATTTGGGTTTAGCGGCATTGCGAGCGGTACGGCCGCTTTGGACGGCACCGGACGTCCGCAATGAGCTCGCTTTGAGCTGCTTCGGCCTGCAGTTTTCCCATCCCTTGGGGTTGGCGGCGGGATTCGACAAGAATGGCGACTACCTGGACGCGCTGGGCGCGCTTGGCTTCAGCCACATTGAATTAGGAACGGTGACGCCGCGTCCCCAGCCGGGGAATCCCAAGCCCCGCATGTTCAGAATCTCCGGCAGCTGCGCATTGATCAACCGCATGGGATTCAACAACAAGGGCGTCGATCATCTCGTTGCGCGCCTCGGCGGCAGCCGCTATCGCGGCATTCGCGGCATCAGCATCGGCAAAAATTTCGACACCCCGATCGAAAGCGCGCATGTGGACTATGTCGCCTGCTTGCGCAAGGTCTACGCCCACGCCGACTACATCGCGGTGAATGTTTCCTCGCCCAATACCGAGCGATTGCGCGAGCTGCAAGCCCGGGACGGTCTGCAGCGCCTTCTCGGCACCCTGCTCGAGGAGCGTCTCACGCTGCAGCAACGCTTCGGCAAACGGGTGCCCTTGCTGGTCAAGGTCGCGCCGGACCTGACTCCGGAGCAGGCCGCCGCGCTCGCGCAGGAAGTGCGCACGGTGCAGCTCGACGGCGTGATCGCCACCAACACCTCAGCGGACTTGAACCTGCTCGATGAGCCGCCCGCCGCGCAACAGCGCGGCGGCTTGAGCGGCGCACCCCTGCACCCCCTATCTGTGAAGCTCATTGCGCAATTGCGCGGCGAACTCGGCGCGGCCTTTCCCATCATTGGCGTGGGCGGCATCGTCACCGCGGAACATGCCCGAGCGACCTTGCGCGCGGGGGCCAATCTACTGCAGGTTTATACGGGCTTCGCGTATCGAGGCCCGGCATTGCTCGAGGAGATTTTGCGTGCGCTGCCTGCATGATTGAGGAAGCCCTGGTCGAGCAGTACCAGCGCGACGGCGCGGTATGCATACGCCAACTGTTCCGGCCCGAGGAAATCGAGACTCTGCGGATGGGCATCGACGAAAATCTCACCGCCTTGAGTCCACGCGCCATCGTGGCCAGCACGTCGAGCGATCCGGGACGCTTTGTGGAGGACTTCTGCAATTGGCGGAACAATTCTCACTATCGCCGCTTCATCTTTGAATCCGCCCTGGCCGAAACCGCCGCAAAGCTCATGCGCAGCAGCACGGCACGCCTGTACCACGATCACATGCTCACCAAGGAAGCGGGTACGCGGCAGATAACGCCTTGGCATCAAGATCAGCCCTACTACAACATCGAGGGCCGGCAAAATGTGAGTTTCTGGATTCCGGTTGACCCAGTGAATCGCGAATCGACGCTGGAGCTCGTCGCGGGAACGCACCTGGGTCCTTGGCTGATGCCGCGCACGTTCATGGATGCGGAGGCGAAATGGTTTCCCGAAGGCTCGCTCGCCGACCTTCCCAATATCGATGCGGCGCGCGAGCAATTTCATATCTTAGGCTGGGACTTGCGGCCGGGTGACGCGGTCTGCTTTCACATGCTGATGTTGCACGGCGCGCGCGGCGTCACCGGCGCGACGCGGCGCAGAGTGTTCTCCGTGCGCTTTCTCGGCGATGATACCAGGCATGCGCCGCGTCGCTGGAAAACGTCGCCGGATTTCCCCGGCCTCGCCGAGGAATTGCCGGCGGGCGCGCCGATGAACCACCCTCTTTTCCCAGTCCTATGGTGCTCAGAGCAATGAGTAAAGCCCCCTGGATCGTTTTCGCAGTGGCGCTGCTGTTCGCAGTTGTCTTCTTCTCCAATACGGTGTCGAGCCTGCCGGCGGTGGTGGCGTCGCACTTCGACGGCACCGGATACCCGACCGCGCACATGAGCCGCGAGTTCTACACCAAATTCGTGTTCACGATGGGTATTGGTTTTCCCATCGCCATGGTGGCGCTGCTGACGGCAATCTACTCGAGAGCCAACGACATGAAGCTGCCGAACCGAGACTATTGGCTGGCGCCGGAGCGGATAGCCCAGACGCGGGCGATGCTCGTGTCGCACGTCGTATGGTTCGGCACCCTCATGGTCGCCATGGTTTGCTACGTCCATTGGCTGGAATTGGAGGCGCACCGATCCGTGCCGCCGCATTTATCCAATCGATTGATCGGCGTGGGGCTGCTGGTTTTCTTTGCGGTGACCGGCGTATGGATCATCAAGCTGCTGCGTGCGTTCCGCTCGCCGCCGATCATCACGTGAGACTCAGCGCAAGATTGCGGTCAATGTGATCTCGGGAACGCTGGCAAGCGCTTTTGACAGAGGACAATCCTGCTTTGCCTTCGCCGCGATTTTTTGAAAGGCAGGCTCGTCGATTCCCGGCACGCTGGCTTCGAGCCGCAGGCCAATGTGCTCGATCGAGAATCCGCCGCCTTTCAACACCAATCGAACCGCGGCCTGGGTGTCCACCGCGGTGGTGGAGAAGCCGGCCGAGTCGCAGGCGAAGGAAAACGCCATCGTAAAACAAGCCGCATGCGCCGCCGCCAGCAACTCTTCGGGATTGGTGCCGCGCTTGTCATCCTCGAAGCGGCTGGCAAAGCCGTAGGGATAGGATTTCAACGCCTCGGTCTGGGTACTGATCTTGCCGACACCCTGCTTGCCCCGCCCTTCCCAATGCACCGCCGCGCTTTTGTCGCTCATGAAAATCTCCTGATGGCTGCCAAGATGGATCGCTCATTGCCGCGGCAGCGGAATGAATTCCGTTTCGCCGGGTACCGGCGCGAATTGATTGTTGGCCCAGCGCTCTTTGGCACGATCGATGCGCTCCTGCGAAGACGCCACGAAATTCCACCAAATCAAACGCGGTGTCGGGAAGCGATTGCCCCCGAGCAGCATGGCGCGCGAGTCGCTCAGAGCGCGAAGGCTGATCTTCTTGTCCGGCCCGAGCACGGCGAGTTGACCTTCCATAAATCTTTCGGCGCCGATCACGAGTTCGCCCTCCACCACATACACGGCACGCTCGTCGTGCTCGCAGGGCACTTCCATGACTGCCTCCGGCAAGAATCTCGCGTGTACATATAGTGTCGGCCACAAGGTCGTCACCGGAGAACGCAATCCCATCGCTTCGCCCGCCACCACCGACAAGGTGACCCCGCCCTGCGCCCGCTGCGGAATCACACTGGCCGGATAGTGCGTGAAGCTCGGCTCGACGTCCTCTCGGCCGTCCGGCAGCGCAACCCAACTCTGGATGCCATGAATCTTCTCGCCCGCTGCGCGTGCCAGGCGGGGCGTGCGTTCCGAATGGGCGATTCCTTGCCCAGCCGTCATCCAATTCACATCGCCGGGGCGGATTTCACGCACATTGCCGAGGCTGTCGCGATGCTCGAGCGAGCCTGAAAAGAGGTACGTAACGGTGGCCAGGGCAATGTGCGGATGCGGCCGCACATCGATGCCGTGTCCGGGCTCGAATTGCGTGGGTCCCATATGGTCAAAAAAGATAAATGGGCCCACCATGGCGCGGCCTTCTGCAGGCAGGACTCGGCGAACGACGAAGCCGCCCAGATCACGCTGCCGCGCGTTGACCGTGTGTAAAATTGCCATGGGGCCATCGGATAGAGTGGATTCGATCATTATCGCATTGGAAACCGCCCTGGGCGTGGAAGTTCATGCTGTCGTTAAACACTGACATGGACCGTTGATTCTTGGGCCGATGATATGTTCGTATGTTCGTGGTGGCGGCAAGTCCTAAGGTCTGGAGGCAGTAGATGACCGAGACCGAAATCTGGACGAAGTGGGAAAGCCAGATTGTCAACGGAGCCTTTCCCCTGCGCCGCTTCCTGGGCAGGTCAAACCATAGCGTCGTGTTCCTCACCGAATACCGGGCGCGGAACCTGCCCAACGCCGCCATCAAGATCATTCCTGCCGACCCGGCATTGGCTGACGCCCAGCTCTCCCGGTGGCAAAGGGCAGCGGCACTGTCCCACCCTCACCTGATCCGGCTGCTCGAGTCGGGCCGCTGCAAGCTAGGAGGTCACCCGTTCCTCTACGTCGTGACGGAATACGCGGAGCAGAATCTTGCGCAGATCCTTCCCCATCGCGCGCTCACGGCCGACGAAGTGCGGGAATTGCTGGATCCCACCCTTGACGCCCTGGGATTCCTGCACGGCAAGCATTTGGTGCATGGCCACCTGAAGCCGCCCAACTTCCTGGTCGTCAATGATCAGCTCAAGCTGTCGAGCGACACTCTTCGGGCCGCCGGCGAACCTGCCGCATCGGTGGCCAAGCCGTCGGTCTACGATGCGCCGGAAGCAAGGATTGGCGGCATCGCGGCCGCCGCAGACGCCTGGGGTCTCGGCGTCACCTTGGTCGAGGCTCTAACCCAGCACGCGCCGTCGATGGCCAAGCAGTTGGACATCCCGCTTTTGCCGGCGACCTCTCCGCCCGCTTTTGCGGACAGCATCCGGCGATCCTTGAGCCGCAACCCGGCTGACCGCCCCACGATTGCCGAGTTGCGGAGCCAACTAAGCTCTGCGCCTGCTGCGCCGGCTGCACCTGCAGCAGAGACAGCGGCGCCTCCTATGTCGGCGTCTTCCCCGGCGCAGGCGTCAACGCCCTCGACACCCAGCCCGGCGGCATCGTCGTCTGCGCCTGCAAGGACTTCCGAGCCGGCTCAGTCAGCGGCACACCGGACTGCCACGGACCTGGCGCCTCCCATGGCCCGTTGGCTGGTACCCGCTGCCGCCGGGCTCGTGCTGCTCGCTCTTTGGATCGGCGTCCGGTCCTTTCGGGCTCATCCCAATCCACCGCCACCCGTCGCCATGCAGTCCGCGCAACAGCACTCGGCCTCGACGGCGCAAATCCCGGCCGCCGCGCCGCCTTCGGCTTCCGCTGTCTTGCACGAAGAGATTCCCGCCGTCTCGCGCAGCGCACGCGCCTCAGTTCGCGGGCAGATCAAGGTCGTGATCCGGGTGACCGTTGACCGTTCCGGCAACGTCGTCGCCGAGAATCTCGAGGTGCATGGTTCAAGCAAATATTTTGCGCGCGTCGCCACCGATGCCGCAAAGCTGTGGAAGTTTGCGCCGGCTGAGAATCAGCCCGCGCGCGAATGGTTGGTGCAGTTCGAGTTCAGCCGCGACGGCACGACGGCACACGCTGTTCCGCGTAACAAGTCGTAAGATCGCTCAGCCCTTAAGGCCCGCCATCGTCAGGGGGTCATACTCACCGCGGTAATACTTGTTCAGCGCGTCCTTGAAGACCGCATTGTCGTTCGCGGCATGCGCGAACAGAGTCATCGACGAGTGGAACTTGAGGTTATCGGGAAACCCAAGAACGTCTTCGATGCGCTCAGCGCCGGCCGCGGTCACGAGGCGTGTGCATTCGCGCAGCCTCTCTCCCAGCAAAGGATGCGCGTCATAAGCTTTCGCTTCATCAAGACCCGATATGGCATAGCGTTGCGCCATGAAACTGCTGCCGAGACCATCCAGCTGCGGAAAGATGTACCAAATCCAGTGGCTCTGCTTGTGCCCCGCCTTCAGCTCCGCCACGACCTGTGCGTAACTCCGCTGCGCATCGACGAACCTCTGCAGATCGTATCGATCGCGCTCGCGCATGGGACGGTTCTTGGCTTAGTGACCCGGCGTGGTAAGCGCCTTCAGGAACTCGTAGTAAAACTCGACGCCGTTGTAGTAAGCATCCATCTTGACGCGCTCGTCCCTGCCGTGCGCCCTATCATCGGCGCGTTCGATCGCCACACCGCTAATGCCATAGCTCGGTATTCCCGCGTTCATGGTGTAAATGCTGTCCGACGCGCCGGCTTCCATGATTGGCAGCACCACATAACCCGGCCATAACTTGCCCGAGACGGTGCGCAGCGAAGTCATGACATCGTCGCGCAGCGGCGGCGGCGCCATGGCTTTGCGGTCGGAGCCGCGATCCGACAGAACGCCCGTGTCGCTCCGATATCGAACGGTGAGTTGCGGATCGTCAAACAGCTTGACCAACTGCAAGCGAATGTCCTCCTGCGAATGGCCGGGGAAAATGCGGCAGTTCACGTTGGCCTCGGCCCGCCCCGGCAGGGCGTTGGGCGCGTGACCGCCGCTCAGCATGGTCGCCACGCAGGTGGTGCGCATGACGGAGTTCACATGAATATCCTGCGACAGGCGCTCGACCGCTTTCGAATCAGCCGGCGTGGCCAGAATGGCGCGCATGTCGGCTGCCGCTTGCCCGGTTTCGATCTTGGCCATCTGCGTGAAATATTCGCGCGTGACGGCGTTCAGCTCGAACGGAAACGTGAACCTCTGCAGCTTCGCCAGGGCGTCGGCAACATGGTAGATCGCATTGTCGGCCCTCGGCAGCGAGCTGTGGCCGCCGGGATTGGTGGCGAGCACCTGAAAGTCGCCGTAGAGTTTTTCGGTCGCCTCGAAGCCCACAATCTGCGGCTTGTCCGGCCTCACCGCGCCGGCATCGGGGTTCAATGCAAATTCGGCATCGATGAGCTCGCGGTGATTTTTGAGAAGCCAGTCGACGCCGTTGGACTTGCCGTTCTCTTCATCCGCGGTCAGCGCCAAAATGATGTCGCGGTTGGGAACAAACCCCTCCTTCTTCATGCGAATGAAGTCGGTCACCGCGATGGCATCGCCGTCCTTCACGTCCTGCGTGCCGCGGCCGTAGAAATAACCATCCTTTTCGACAAACTGAAACGGATCCGTGCTCCAATCCTCGCGCTTCGCCTCGACGACGTCGGTGTGCACAATGATAAGGACCGGCTTCAGCTTCGATCCCGGCTTGCCGCGGTAGCGCGCAACCAGGTTGCCCTTGCGCTCATTCGGGCCGAGCACAACCACATCTGCCTTGGGGAATCCGGCGTCGAGCAGGCGCTGCGCCATCGCCTGGGCCGCCACGGTGGTGCTGCCCACCGAATCGGTGGTGTTGATTTCGATGAGCTGCTTGAAAATGTCATGCGCATTTTTGCGGGTGACGGCATCGAGTTCGGCGTTCGCGGCGCCGGCCGCCTGGACGCACAAGCCGAAGGCAACCGCGGCAATGCTGCTCACTCCTGATCGATATTTCAAGAAATGTTCTCCCGATGGACGCAAGGAATTCGCACTTAAGGTGCCCATGCTATCGTATGTATCGTTCGGGTGCGTGGCGCGCTGGAGACTGGAATGCCGAAGAAGAAGAATCTCGAAGTGAGCCGAGCGGCGGCCGAGGCCGCCGTGAAAACGTTGTTGCGCTTTGCGGGAGACGATCCGGACCGGGAGGGGCTGCGCGACACGCCGAAACGGATCGTGAATGCCTATGGCGACTGGTTTTCAGGCTATTCGAGCGACCCTGGGGAGTACCTGCGCCGCACGTTCGAGGAAGTCGAGGGCTACGATGAGATGGTGGTGCTGCGCGATATCTCGTTCGAGTCCTTCTGCGAGCATCACATGGCGCCCATCATCGGCCGCGCCCACGTCGGCTACCTACCGAGCGACCGCGTGGTCGGGATCAGCAAGCTTGCGCGCGTGGTCGACGGCTATGCGCGCCGTTTCCAAGTTCAGGAGAAGCTCACGGCCCAAATCGCCGGATGCATCAACGAAGTCCTCAAGCCCCGCGGCGTCGGCGTCGTGATCGATGCCGTTCATCAATGCATGACCACGCGCGGCGTGCACAAGCGCGGCGTGTCTATGGTCACCAGCAAGATGCTCGGCACTTTCCGCGCGGACGCCAGCACGCGCGCCGAGTTCCTGCGCTTTATCGCCATTGAAGGCAGCAACCAAAGATAGGGGGCTTCGGACAGGCCGCTAGTTTTTCGGCGGTACCTTCGGCAGCGGACGCACCGGCACCAGCTCGACCGAGAAGCTGTACTTGTGCCGCTCCCCGGGTTGAAGCGCGCCCACGCCGACGACCTGCCGCGTGATTTTTTCACCCTTTTCGTTGGAGATCGCGATGACCACGCAATACTCGCACTGCTCGCCGCGCGCCGGATGATGAATCGTACCCTCGATGCGCATGGCGGAGACCGCTTGAGCCTGCGGTTCCGCATTGACCGTGTTGAAGCGCAGGTGGTGGTGGCAGCCCGGGCAAATGTTCGCACTTTGTAAAACCACGGCCTTACAGTGCGGACATACCCGGGTCGCGCCGAGGGTGCTCGGGCGAGCGACGCTCATGACAAGGGCTCCTAGCTGCCGTTGCTGGCCAAGCCTTTGATCTTGCCCTTCTCGTCTTCCCAGCCGAATTCCACATGGCCACGCATGCGCGAACCGGCCGCGACCGTGATGGACCCGGCCTTCACGTCGCCGACGATGACGCCGCCCTCGAGCACATCAACACGCTTGGCAGATTCGATGTTGCCTTGCAGCTCGCCGCCGACAACCACAATGCCGGCCAATACTTGACCGGTCAAATGCGCACCGCTGTCCATGGTGAAATTGCCGTCGATGCGCACGTCGCCCTTGAAGCGGCCCGCCATTCGCACATTGCCGGAGCCCTCGATTTTGCCCTCGATGCTCAAGTTGGCGGCGATGACGGACTCTCCGCCCTCCACCGCAGTTTTAGGGGTGGGGCGGCGCGGCGATACGGCCAAGCCCGGGTCGCTGACGGGGCGTTCCGGCGAACTTCGTTCGGGGGCCAGTCCCGATGAAGGAACGGATGAACCGCCCGGAACGGGCGTGGGATTTTCTTTCCATAGGGCCATAAGGTAACTCTCCCGCTGATGAGTGGCTAAAGCGTACACGCTAACGCCGGCAAATGTCATTGGCCTACTGTCTTTTAATGGAGACGGTGAGTTCTCAAGGCCCGGCATCCTGGCGCGGACGATATAATGACCCTAACTAAAACAGGGGCGCTATCTTTTGTTTCAACATCTTGAGCGGCTGGTTTCCGATTCAATTCTCGGATTAATGGCTAAATATCGAGCAGACCCTTTCAAGCAGAAGGTCGACCTAGGGGTGGGGGTTTTCCGGGATCTTTCCGGTAATACGCCGATTCTGGACTGCGTCCGCAGGGCGGAAAAAGAGGTTCTGGCGGCCCAAACCACCAAGTCCTACGTAAGCGCGGCCGGCCGCGAGGAGTTCAACACGGCCCTCGAAGAATTGGTGCTGGGTGCCGCGCATCCCGCGCGGCGCGACCATCGCGCACGAACTCTGCAATGCCCCGGCGGCTGCGGGGCGCTGCGGGTGGGCGCGGAGCTGATCAAGGCCGCATCGCCCAACGCCGTGGTGCACATGAGCGACCCGACCTGGGGCAATCACACACCCTTGATGGGCGGCTCCGGTCTCAAGCTGGCGCGCTACCCTTACTATGACGCGGTCCGGCACGAACTGCTCTTCGATGCGATGCTGCAGCGCCTCCACGGGGCAGCCGAAGGAGACGTGGTATTGATTCATGCCTGCTGTCACAACCCGACCGGCGCGGACTTAAGCGCCGCTCAATGGCAAACGGTGACGGACCTGTTGGAGAGGCGCAAGCTGGTTCCTTTTCTGGATCTGGCCTACCAAGGCTTCGGCTCATCGTTAGACGGCGATGCGGCTCCCATTCGCGCCGTCGTCGAGCGGGTGCCCGAAGCGCTGGTGGCGGTGTCGTTCTCCAAGAATCTCGGCCTGTATCGCGAGCGCGTCGGCGGCTTGATCGTGGTCAGCGAGAGCGCCGCTCGCGCGGATGCGGTCTATACCCACATGCTGCACATTGCGCGCAGCATCTATTCGATGCCGCCGGATCATGGCGCGGCCATTGCCGCCAGAATCTTTGCGGAGCCGCAGCTTCGGCAGCAGTGGATCTTGGAACTCGAGGCCATGCGAACACGGATCCTGGAGATGCGCACCCTGCTTGCCGGCCGGCTGCAAGTGGCAACCGGCGGGAATTCATTCGATTTCATCCGCACGCAACACGGCATGTTTTCTTTGCTCGGCGTGTCGCGCGACGCGGTGGAGCGATTGCGCGAGAAACATCACATCTACATGACGTCCGACAGCCGCATGAATCTGGCGGGTATCATGCCGGGCAATGTGGACTACGTGGCGGAAGCGTTCGCGGCGGAAAGCCGCGTTGAAGGGTCAGTTTCCGAGAGCCTGACTTAACGCGGTGACTTCTGCGGCGGAATCCTGCATGACCGCCAGCGTCTTCGACTGGTCCATGCCAAGCCGCTTTGCGGCAGGCAGCTCTTGCAGGGTTTGCTCGAGTCCGGCGATGTCCGTGCCGTAGGCGACCATCAGCATGGCGACGCCGACGACGTCGGTCAGGTCGGGTGAGTCAAGATCCGTGCGGGAGAAATCCTCCTGTCCCACGGCGCGCGCCATGGTTTCGGAGAACTTCCAGTTCTCGAGAATCGCCTTGCCGATGGAGGGGTACCAGTCGTTGATGATGTCGTTCAAGACATCCTCGCTGGCAAACAACTCCGGGTGACCCGTAGCCCGGGTCAGGATGTACAGCTTGCCGATACCATGCATCATTCCGGTGAGCATCGCCTCGTCGGGATTGACCCGCGTGCACGTTCTCGCCAGCACATACGCGTAAGCAGCCACATAGGTGCTGCGCTCCCAAAGATCATTCAAGTGCGGCGCCAAGCTCGCGAACTTGTTGGCCTTGCGGATTTGATTCATTGAAAAGGAGATCGAGGCGCTGCGCACCATGTTGTGGCCGATGCGCGCAATGGCCGTGCGCAGATCGGTGACGTTTTTGCCGCTGCGGTTAATGGCCGCGGAATTCGCAATGCGCAACAGCCGCGCCGCGAGCGCCGGTTCCGATCCCACCACGCGCACGATTTGCTCAACCCGTGTATTCGGATCGGACAGAATCCGCCTGACCTGCAGAGCAATCTCCGGAAACGACGGCAAATCGACGTGGCCCCCGGACAATTCCTCGGCCAGGCTGCGGATGAAATCGAAGGCGACGTTGGATGGAGATTGCACAGGACTCATTGATCGGCCTGATGGCCCGGTTCTTGAGGTTTATAACCCGCCGATGGAAAAAAAATCCCTATTTCTTCGCGGTCGAGGGCCGGCTTGCGAATCGCTGCTGCACCTCGCCGTTGCGCGAGATTTCCGTGAAACGGCCCGCGCTGTAGCGGGCGACCACATTGCGCCAGAACGCCACCGAGCCCGGATGGCGCATGTATTCGACGATTTCCCAATCCCCGGCAAATCGATCGAAAATCAGCGTCGCAGCATCGCGGCCGATTCCGGCGCGGCGGTACTGCATGCGCACGAAAAACTCCGACATCCGGTAGTCCGCCGCCTTCTCGCCTGCTTTGGGTATGCGCGGCCGGGTGACCAGCGCAAATCCGACCGAATTGGTCCCCTTCAGGATCAGCAGCGGATGCGATTGATCGTTGGAAAACCAATTGGCGAATATTTCGGCTTCGTGCGGATTGTTCGCGCCGATGACCGAAAATAGACCGGTATTCAGGTCAGCCAGCGATTCGATGTACTCGCCGTAGACACTTTGGATCCATTGGCGATCGTGCTTGGAATGTCTGACGTCGCGGATACTGACAAGCAACGAAACTTCATCCTCGAGTCATAAAAAGACACAGCCCGGACGAACATGCCTGATGGCAGCCCGCCCGGGCTTGTGGATCAGCTAACTCCGAAGCGTATTACGGCTTCGCAGCTGAGGCTGCGCTGGCAGCTGCATCGGCGGCGGCGCTCGCAGCAGCAGCCGAATCAGCAGCGGCAGAGGCAGCAGCGTCCGCGGCAGGCGCGGCGGCCGGAGGAGGAGCAGCGGCCGGGGCAGGAGCCTCGGTCTTGCTGCCGCAGGCACTCAGCATGAATGCAGCGACAAAGGCGGTCAGAGCAAGTTTAGTCTTCATCTATCGATACCCCAGAAATTTTAAAGGTAAAAAATTTAGGCCGAGCGTGTTGTTTTTGGGACTGTACCCAAACGTCCCGGCCGATTTTAGAGTGTTTTGGCGCATTTTCATATCTCTTTCGCCGAACGCGGTACGCCTTTAACGCGGGAAATCGCGCAGGGGGTTAAAGGTCTGTGGCCTAAACGCGTCTGGCGCATAATTTAAGGAGCCCATTGATGGCCGGAGGACATGTGAGCGATTCCAGTCTTGACCAATTGTATGCCGCGCACTTAGACGTGCTCATGCGCCGCACCGACCGCGCGCTCGCGGCCAGCGGGTTTGACGCACTAGTGGTTCATGCGGGTCGTCCGCCTTTGCAATTCCTTGACGATCAGGACTACCCATACAAGGTTAACCCCCAGTTCAAGGCGTGGGTGCCCATCGTGGACAATGCGCGCAGCATCCTGGTGTATACCCCGGGTGTCCGGCCCTTGGTCCTGTTCTATCGACCCAACGATTACTGGCATAAGCCCGCCAAGCTGCCGGCAGCTCCGTGGACCGCCTCGATCAATTTGATCGCCATGGAGGATGATTCGAAGGCTGCGGCACACTGGGCCAAGCTGGGCCGCGTCGCCTTCCTGGGCCCCGAAGGCACAGCTTCCGGCGCGGATCCCACCTGCGTCAACCCCAAGGAATTGATGGCGCTATTGGACTATGAGCGCGCTGTTAAGACCCCCTACGAGTTGGCCTGTTTGCGGCGAGCGAGCGAGATGGGCGCGAGCGGCCATGCGGCGGCCTTTGCAGCGTTTCAGCGCGGGGACGCCGAATATGACGCGCACATGAGCTATTTGGCGGCTTGCCGGCAACGCGAAGAGGAGATGCCGTACAACAACATCGTCGCCTATAACGAGAATGCGGCGGTTCTGCACTATCAGCATCTGGCCCGCACTGTGCCCTCGCCCTTGCGGTCCTTTTTAATCGATGCCGGCGCCCAATTCCGCGGATATGCCGCGGATATCACACGGTCTTACGCCCGATCTTCAGGGCGATTTGCCGATCTCGTGAAGGCTATGGACAAGGCGCAGCTGGCGCTCTGCGATGAGATCGTCCCCGGCCGTGATTATCGCGACGTGCACCTATCGGCCCATCGGATCTTGGGCGACGTGATGTTCAAGGCAGGCATCACCAAGCTGCCGGGCCAGGCCGCCTTGGAAGCCGGCGTCACCGGCGTGTTCTTCCCCCACGGCATTGGGCATTTGCTGGGGCTGATGGTCCACGATGTGGGCGGTGTGATGGGGGATGCCAAAGGACATGAGCGCGAACGCCCGAAGGGGCATCCTTATTTGCGCCTCACGCGCATGCTGGAACCCGGCGTGGTCGTGACAGTGGAGCCGGGCATCTATTTCATCGAGTCCCTGCTCGCGGCGGCACATGCAGATGAACGGCGCGCCCACATTGACTGGGCGGTCGTCGATGAGCTTCGGCCATTCGGCGGTATTCGGATCGAAGACAACGTGGCGGCAGCGGCCGGAAAACCCGAGAACATGACCCGGGACGCTTTCGCCCGAGTCGCAGCGGCTAAGGGCGCGGCTGCCTGATTATTAGGCGGCCGCTTTCTTGGTCTTGCGGCGCTTAGGTTTCGCGGTCTCGCTCTCGTCGGCGGCGGACGCGGCTTTCTTCGCCTTGGTCTTCTTGGGCTCAGCCTTAGGCGCCTTCGCTGCCTTGGCGGCCTTCTTATCGTCTTTCTTTTCAACCGCCACAGCCGCCGATTCCACCAGCTGCATGAGCGCCATATCGGCCGAATCACCCGGGCGCGGCTCCATCTTGAGAATGCGCGTATAGCCTCCGGCACGTGCCTTAAAGCGCGGCCCTAGGTCGGCGAACAGCTTCTCGACCACCGCGTCATCGCGCAAGCGCGAATGCGCCAGGCGGCGCAAGCCGATCGAATCGACCTTTGCCATGGTGATCAAGGGCTCGACCACGCGGCGCAGTTCCTTCGCCTTCGGCACGGTGGTGCGGATGGTTTCGTGCTGCAGCAACGAGGTCGCCATATTGCGCATCATCGCGTGACGATGCGAAGCATTTCGCGATAGCTGGCGGCCGCTGTTTCTATGACGCATTTTCTTCTCTTAACTCTTGAGGCTTACTTAAATGCCGTCGCGCTCATCGTCGCGCTTCAGACCCGGCGGTGGCCAGTTGTCGATGCGCATTCCCAGCGTCAAGCCGTGGCTCTCCAGCACTTCCTTGATCTCGGTCAAGGACTTCTTTCCTAAGTTCGGCGTGCGCAGCAATTCGACTTCCGTGCGCTGCACGAGATCGCCGATGTAATGGATGTTCTCGGCCTTCAGGCAGTTGGCCGAACGCACCGTGAGCTCAAGCTCATCGACCGGGCGCAGCAGGATCGGATCGAACTGCGTTTCGGTTGCCTTGGTGGTCGACTCGTCCTGGCCCTGCAGATCCACGAACACCGACAGTTGATCCTTCAGGATGCCTCCGGCGCGGCGAATTGCCTCTTCCGGATCAATCGTGCCGTTGGTTTCGATGTCCAGAATGAGCTTGTCCAAATCGGTGCGCTGCTCGACACGCGCGCTCTCGACGTTGTAGGTCACTTTGCGCACCGGGCTGAACGAGGCATCCAGCTGCAGCCGGCCGATGGCCCGGGTCTGCTCCTCGAAGGCCATGCGCTGCGCCGCCGGACGATAACCGCGGCCGCGCTCGACCTTGAGCGACATGGACAACTCGCCGGCCTTGGTCAAATTCGCAATGACCAGATCGGGATTCAAGATTTCGATGTCATGATCGCCGGCGATGTCTCCGGCGGTCACTGGGCCCGGGCCCTTCTTATGCAGCCGGACTTCAGCGACATCGCGCGTGTGCATGCGAATCGCAACCGCCTTCAGATTCAACAGAATGTCGACGACATCCTCCTGGACGCCTTCGATCGCGGTGTACTCGTGGAGCACGCCCTCGATTTCGATCTCGGTAATCGCGGCCCCCGGCAAGGAAGACAGCAGCACCCGGCGCAACGCGTTGCCGAGCGTATGACCAAAGCCGCGTTCAAACGGTTCGATCACGATGCGGGCATGGCGCGGCGATACGGGCTGTACCTTGACGACTCGCGGCTTCAAAAATTCATTGATCGATCCCTGCATGGATTTCACCTACGTTTACAAAACCCTGGGACAACGCAGCGACGACACTGCGTTGCACTTAATGGCAATTCCTACTTGGAATACAACTCGACGACAAGACTCTCGTTGATGTCCGGGAGAATCTCCTGCCGATCGGGAACCGACTTCAAAATTCCGGAGAACTTCTTGTCGTCCACTTCGACCCAATCGGGAAACCCGACTTGAGCCGCGATGGTCAGAGCTGCGGTTACGCGCGTTTGTTTCTTGGCGCGCTCGCGCAAGTTGACCACGTCGCCGGCCTTGCACTGATAGGAAGCAATGTTGACCAGCTTGTCGTTCACCGACACGCCCTTGTGGCTCACCAGCTGCCGGGCTTCGGCGCGCGTCGCGGCAAATCCCATGCGGTAGACGACATTGTCCAAGCGGCATTCCAGGAATTGCAGCAACGTCTCGCCGGTTGCGCCGGGGCGGCCCGCGGCCTTCTGATAGTAATTTCTGAATTGCCGCTCGAGCACGCCATACATGCGGCGCAGCTTCTGCTTCTCGCGCAGCTGCAGCCCATATTCCGACAAGCGCTGCTTGCGCTCGCTCTTCACGCCGCCCGGTGGCACTTCGAGCTTGCATTTCGACTCGAGAGGCTTCACGCCGCTCTTCAGGAACAGATCGGTTCCCTCGCGACGAGACAGCTTGCACTTCGGACCGGTATATTTTGCCATTGCGAACCTTTTAAACGCGACGCTTCTTGGGCGGACGGCAGCCGTTATGCGGAATCGGCGTGACGTCTTCGATGTTGGTGATCTTCAAGCCGCAGCCGTTCAATGCACGTACGGCGGATTCACGTCCCGGGCCGGGGCCCATGACGCGCACTTCGACATTTTTCACGCCGTGCTCCTGAGCCGCGGTTCCAGCGCGCTCGGCAGCGACCTGCGCTGCGAACGGCGTCGACTTGCGCGAGCCGCGATAGCCGCAGCCGCCGGAAGTCGCCCATGACAGGGTGTTCCCCTGCCGATCGGTGATCGTGATGATGGTGTTGTTGAACGAGGCGTGCACGTGCGCGATCGCGTCGAGCACATTCTTGCGCACTTTCTTGCGCGCGGGCTTTGCGCCGGGAGCCGCAGCGCCGGCGGCGGCAGCAGCCTGCTGCGTGTTTTGCTTTTGATCAGCCATTGATTGTTACCTTGCTTAAACCTTGCCCGGCGGCGCGTTCATCTTGACCGCTTGCTTGCGCGGGCCCTTGCGCGTGCGGGCGTTGGTGCGCGTGCGCTGGCCGCGCATCGGCAGGCCCTTGCGATGACGGATGCCGCGATAGCAGCCCAGGTCCATCAAGCGCTTGATGTTCATCGACACTTCGCGGCGTAAATCGCCTTCCACCGCGAACTTGGCGACCTGCGAGCGCAGCGAGGCCACCTCGGCGTCGGTCAGATCCTTCACCTTCACGTGATACTTGACGCCGGCGGCATCGCAAATGCGCGCGGCTCGGCTGTTGCCGATGCCGAAAATGTGAGTCAGGCCGATGACCACATGCTTGTTCATCGGTATGTTGATGCCGGCGATACGCGCCATCTATTTCTCCACCCGCGCCCTCGAAAAAAAGCGCGCTAGTATATTAGAAAACCCTCTGAATATCAACTCGTTAGCCTTTTTAGGCGCAAAGAAGTCAACACTATCCCTGTCTCTGCTTGTGGCGAGCATCAGAGGAACAAATGATGTAGACGATGCCGCGCCGCCGCACAACTTTGCAGTTCTTGCAGATCTTTTTCACCGAAGGACGAACTTTCATTTTTTAGCTCCAATGCCCCGAAGGCTGGCCTTTTTCATCAGGCCCTCGTATTGCTGCGACATCATGTGAGACTGCAGCTGCGCGACGAAATCCATGACACCGACGACGATGATGAGCAGCGAGGTGCCGCCGAACTGAAACGGGATCGCCGGATTCACCATGCGGATGATTTCCGGCAGCAAACACACGGCCATGATGTAAAGGCCGCCCCACAACGTCAGGCGCGTCAGCACCTTGTCCAAATATTCGCCCGTCTGCAGGCCCGGACGGATGCCGGGAATGAAGGCACCGGCCTTCTTGAGGTTTTCGGCGGTATCCCGGGCGTCGTACACCAAGGCCACGTAAAAGAACGCGAATCCGACCACCAAGAGGCCAAACAGCACTACGTGCAGCGGTTGACCATAATTGAGGATGGCAGCGATCTTTTGCAAGGTCTGCTGGATGACATTCGGATTCGGGCTATTGCCGAAAAACTGCGCAATCGTGGCCGGGAACACCAGCAAGCTGGACGCGAAAATCGGCGGAATGACGCCCGCCATGTTCAATTTGAAGGGCAGGTGCGTGCTTTGGCCCTGCATCATGCGACGACCCATCTGGCGCTTGGCGTAGTTCACCTGGATTTTGCGCTGCGCGCGCTCTACGAACACGCAGAAGAGGGTTACCAGGCCCACGACAACCACGATCAGCGCCACGACCAGGGCGTTCATTTCGCCGGTGCGCACCATTTCCAAGGTGTTGCCAATGGCGCGCGGCAGCCCGGCGATGATGCCGGCCACGATGATCATGGTGATGCCGTTGCCGATGCCGCGCTCGGTGATCTGTTCGCCCAACCACATCACGAACAGGGTGCCCGTGGTGATCGAAATGGTCGCCACGAACAAGAACTGCGGCCCGGGATTCGGCACCAGGTTGCTGCCCGAATTCTGAATGGCCAGCGCCGCACCGAAACCCTGGAATGCCGCCAGCCCCACGGTGCCGTAACG
>DASXOY010000013.1:0-3872 GCA_036493935.1 Steroidobacteraceae bacterium
CCGGATAACGCAATCTCGAAAGAAGCCATTGTTTACTCCTGATGAATTAGTTGGAGATCTGCTGAACGCTGCTGAACGGCACGCTGCCGATTCCCGCCACGTTCAGAGTCAGTCCCGTTGATCCCGCGCCCATGCTGACGCTCTCCACCGTGCCGTTGACCAACGTGGTCGCGGCGGTGCCGGAAGCCGCTCCCGCGTATTGCGCGGCGAGCGTGTAGGTTCCCGGCGGAGCCTGCGATCCGCTCCCGGTGCTGCCGTTCCAAGAAAAGCTCGTCAGGCCCGCGGGCTGCGCACCCAAGTTGATCTGGCTCACCAGCGCGCCGCTTGCGTCGCTGATGTTGAGCACCACCTGCGAGGTGGTCTGCGGAATGCTGATCGCGCCCGTCACCGTTGCGCCGGCCGTTAAATTTGCGGTGCTGCTGTTGACCAGCGCCTGATGGCCCAACAGCGATGACGCCTGCAGCGCCTGACTCGATGTCAGCGAATTCGACAGGGTGCTGAAAGAGCTATTGAGCGCGGTGATGCCCTGCACTTCGCTCAACGAGGCGAGCTGCTGCAAGAAGGTGTTGCTGTCCACCGGGCTGGTGGGATCCTGATTCTTCAATTGCGCCAGCATCAGCGTGAGGAAATCCGTGCCGCCCAAGGTGGTGCCATTGATCGCAGGCGCCGAACCCGAACTGCCGCTGCCGCCCGCGCCGCCGGTCCCGGTGGTGCCGCCGGCGCCGGTTCCCGTTCCGGTGCCCGCGGGCGGTGTGGTGGCGTGTGTTCCGTTAATTAGCATTGGTGCTTACCTTCTCGCCTAGTGGCCCATTGCAATGGTTTTGAGCAGTAAATCCCGCGCCGTGTTGATCGCATCCACGTTGGTGGCGAAAGTGCGGTTGGCCGAGATCATGTTGGTCATCTCTTCGATCGAATTGACGTTCGAACTGAAGACATACCCGTCCTTGTTCGCCGCAGGGTTGTCCGGCTGATAGCGCATCAGGGGCGGCGAGGTGCTCTCAACCACGCCGAGCACCCGCACGCCCACGCCCGCGTCCTCTTGATCGAAGCTCGCCGCGGAGTTGTCCATCATGGTTTGAAACACCGGATGGCGCGCGCGATAGATCTTGCTGGGATCGCCATTGACGCTTTCGGCGTTTGCCAGATTGCTCGCCGTCGTGTTGAGGCGGATCGTCTCGGCATTCAGCGCGCTGCCGGCGGTGTTGAATACATTGAACAGTGACATGTTGTCTCCTTAACCGGACTACTGGCCGTTGATGGCCAGCGTCAGCTCCGCGATTCTTCCGTTGATGAACCCGAGGCTCGCCTGGTAGCGCACGTTGTTTTCCGCAAAAGCCGCTTGCTCCACCGGCATCTCCACCGTGTTGCCGTCGAGAGAGGCCTGGAATGGATTGCGATACTTCAGGTCGGCGGAGGGCGACGAAGGATCGTTCAGCATGATGTGGGCGCCGTCAGTGACGGCGAGCGGCAGCGGCGTGGCATCGCTTTGCGCCAGAACCGCGCTGAAATCGATGTCGCGCGCCTTGTAATTCGGCGTGTCCGCGTTGGCGAGATTCGTCGCCAATATTCCGACGCGTTGCCCGTGCAGCAGCAGGGCTTGCTCATGAATTCCAAAAATGCTTTCGAACATGTGGTCGACTCCTCTTGGCTTGGGAAGTAGCAAGAGGTGTGCCAACCGCCGGAAACGCCCCGGTTGCGCGATTCGGCGGTAGCGAGGGCGGCCTGCGGCAAGATCTTGCCGCTCGACGCCGCCCACCGGCTCGGGGCGGCAAGCAAGCCCTCGGCCGCTACCCGCGAATGGCACGGCGCTTGCTTGGCTTTAGGGACCTATGAGTATTGCGCCAAAATTTCGTCGCAACAGGTTCCGTATCCCGGTCGTTGCAGTATCGCTGGCCACGCTCGCCGCGCTTCCTGCGCTGGCCGCGGCGGAAATCTCCAACCCGCAGGACATCGCGCAGCTCGAGGCGCTGGCAAAGTCTGCTGCGGCAATGCAGTTTCCGAAGCTCACCGAACGGCAGCGCTTTTTGGTGGGACCGATCGAACCGCATCTGCAATTCGAGAAATGCAATCGCCCGATCAGCCCGGTCTTGGCCTCTCCCCAGCATATGAAGGATCGAGTGACGATCGAACTGCGCTGCCAGGATCCGAAGCCCTGGCATCTTTATGTGCCGGTCAGGATTGTGGGCACTTCCCCGGTTGCCGTCGCCGTGCATGCCATTGTCGCGGGAACGGTGCTCAAGAGCAGCGATCTTAAGGTCGAGGAACACGATGTCTCGGAGCTGCCGCTAGGCTTCCTAGACGACCCGGCGATCGCTGTCGGCCTGACCGCCAGCCGGCCGATTCCCGGCGGCGCGTACGTTACGAATCAGCAGCTCGTGGCGGCAAAAGCCGTGCAGCGCGGTCAATCGGTAACCTTATTGGCGGACGCCGGCGGAATCAGTGTTCGCATGGCGGGCCGGGCCTTAAGCGATGGCCTGATGAATCAGAGGGTTAGGGTCCAGAATCTGTCATCTGGCAAAATCGTCGAGGGAATCGCCCGATCAGAGCAAGTAGTCGAAATTATTTCGCAGTAGCCCTTCAGTGATCCACGTCACAGCCGATAAGGATGGTGACGGGTGGTGCTGGGCGGATCGTTAAAGTTCATCCATACCCTGACGATAACTATGCATGGGCATGCGTTGCGGCCCCAGGAGATTTCGGTGACGGACAAAATCAGTGGAATATCAACGGCTGAGCCGGTCGCGAAGCCTACGGGCTCGGGCAGCAACGGCGTTGTCACCGACAAGTCGCTGGGCGAAGGCTCTGCGGCCGCCGCTACGGCCCAGACCGGAGACCATGTCACCCTGACCAATTCGGCGCGCTCCTTGCAAAAGATCGAAGAAGCCGTCGCCAAGACCCCGGTTGTGAATGCCGACAAAGTGGCCAGCGTGAAGCACGCCATCCATTCCGGCGCGTACAAGATCGACGCGGGTCGAGTCGCCGGCAAGTTGTTGAAGTACGAGCGCGGCCTCAAGTAGCACCATGATTCCGGAAGCCCGCCGCCGTCTCGAAGATTTATTGGATCGCGAGATCGAGCTTGCGCGCATCTTGGCGGCCACGATTGCGGACGAAAAAACCGCCTTGACCGGCGACTCGCCCGAGACAGTCGAGAAGAACGCCGCAGAAAAAATCCGCGTCCTCGAGACCATCGAAAAACTCGAGGAAGAACGCCGCGCCCTGTGCGCAACTCCGGCCGGCCCCGGAATTGCCGCGACGGTCGTCGAACGCTGGCGCAAGCTCATGGAACTCATGGCCGGCTGCCGCATCGCCAACGAAGTCAACGGCCATATCATTCACGTGCGCCAGCATCAGATCCGTCAATTGATCGACATCGTGCGCGGCGGTCCGTCGATCACCTACGATCCGCACGGCAAAACCTTTGCCAAGGCGCTGCGCGCCATAGCCCGAGCCTGATCTATGCTAGTCCTCAGCCGTCGAGCCGATGAATCGATCGTCATACAGCCCGCGGACGGCGTCGACGCGAACATGACCATGGCGCAATTGTTTGCCAACGGGCCGATCCAGATTACCCTCCTCGGCGGCACCGGCCGCCGCGTCAAAATGGGCATCGAGGCCCCCGAGCAGCTCGCCATCCGGCGCAAAGACGTCGCTTAACGCCAGGCGGATTTTTTGACCGCGCTGCGGTCGGATTTTACTTATCGGGAATCCGGCTGACATATCTTTTGGATTTCATTCACCCCTTCGCTATCGCCGCGGCGATGTGCATAATGTCGCTCTCTAAGAACAATTCAATGAGAGATCGTACGGATGGAGCGTCGATTGCACACCCGCCACCGCGCGCGCACGACTGTGTACGTGGTGATGTCCGGTCG
>DASXOY010000014.1:0-20179 GCA_036493935.1 Steroidobacteraceae bacterium
TCTCACTTGCCTTTTACATAAGCCAATAACTATATCTTACTGGCATCTATTTACCAAAATCTGGGCGACTGAAACTGCGTTATGTGCCGCACATTTCCGAACATTATCGGCCACCACCCAAAAATTTAGACCTCGATCACGCGTCAAATCAGCCCTAATACGGCCTACATATACCTGATCCGGCTCTGTCGCCAATGTGGCGGGCGTCGGATATTCCGCAACCGAATCGGCATCGATCACACTCAACCCCCTCCCGCGTTGCAGCACGTTCAGGGCGTCGCCCAGGCTCAACGGCCTTTCGAACGCTGCATGGACCGCCAAACTGTGCCCAAAGAACACCGGAACCCGTACCGCAGTCGCATTGATCTCGAGCGCCGGCAAATCAAGCACCCGGCGGGTCTCCTCCCACAGCCGGCGCTCCTCGCGCGAGCTGCCGTCGGCCTCCAACGCATCCACTTGCGGGATCACGTTGAAGGCGATCTGGCGCCCGAACGCCCTGCCCCTGGCCTTTTTGCCGCTCAGCATGGCGACGGTTTCGCCGGCCAGCTCATCCATCGCACCCCGTCCGCTGCCCGATACCGCCTGATAAGTGGCGACTTCCACGCGTGCAAGGCCGGCAAGCTGATGCAACGGCGCCAGCGCGGTCGCAAGCGCAACGCTGGCGCTGCCCGGCAAGGCGATCAAGCCCCGCTCGCCCACGGCATCGAGCGTCTGTGGATTGACGTCGGCCGCCACCAGCGGCACGTCCTCCCGCGAGCGAAACGCCGCCGATCCATCGATGACCCAGGCTTGAGCCGCGGCGGCTTGGGCATAACGCTCCGACAGCGCAGCGCGCCCGCAAAAGAAAGCCAGATCCACACGCGAGAAATCGAAGGCGGCGATATCGCCGACCGTGAGCTTCGCATCCTCATCGCCCACCGGCGCTCCGGCGCTGCGTTCATCATCGAGCGCAAACAGCTCTGACGAGACGATTTTTCGCTCGCGCAGCTCATCGATCACGGCCGCACCGATCAAGCTCGAGACACCGACCACCGCAATGCGCGGAGCACTCATCGGCGTGTGATCACGGGCGTGGGTGAGACCACCTCGGCGCACTGCGCACGAAACCTTAGGCAGTGGTCCATCAGCACCAGCGCCAGCATCGCCTCGGCGATCGGCGTGGCACGAATGCCGACGCAGGGGTCGTGGCGGCCGGTGGTGACGACCTCAACCGGCTCGCCATGAATATTGATGGTTTCACCCGGCAAGGTAATGCTCGAGGTCGGCTTGAGCGCGAGGCTCACCACGATATCTTGCCCCGACGAGATGCCGCCCAGCACCCCGCCGGCGTGATTGCTCTTGAAGCCCTGCGGCGTCATCGCATCGCGGTGCTCGGAACCGCGCTGCTCGACGCACTTGAAGCCGGCGCCGATCTCGACGCCTTTCACCGCGTTGATGCCCATCATCGCGCCGGCGAGATCTGCATCGAGGCGCTCGAACACCGGTTCACCCCACCCTGGCGGCACGCCGGTGGCGATCACAGTCACTCGGGCGCCGATGGAATCTCCGGCCTCTCGGATGCGCCAAATGAAATCCTCGAGCTCCTGAACACGCGCAGGATCAGGGCAAAAGAAGGGATTTTCGTACGCGGAGGGCGGATTGACCGGCTGCAATACCAGCGGCCCCAGCTGCGCCAGATAACCATGGATCCCGATTCCTAGCCGCTCGCGCAAATACTTGCGTGCGATCGCACCGGCCGCGACGCGCACCACGGTCTCGCGCGCCGAAGAGCGGCCGCCGCCCCGATAGTCGCGAAAGCCGTATTTTTGCTGATACGTGTAATCCGCATGACCCGGACGGAAGCGGTCCTTGATCTTTTCATAGTCGCGGGAGCGTTGATCTTCGTTCTGGACCAGCAACGCGATCGGCGTGCCGGTGGTTTTGCCTTCGAACACTCCCGACAGGATCCGCACGGTGTCGGATTCATGGCGCTGACTGGTGAACTTCGAGGTTCCCGGGCGGCGCCGGTCCACGTCGACCTGGATCTCCGCTTCGGTGATTTCCAATCCGGGCGGACAGCCGTCGATCACGCACCCCAGCGCGGGTCCATGGCTCTCGCCGAAACTGGTCACGGTGAAAATTCGCCCGATGGTATTACCCGCCACGCTTCGATTCTCCCGGCAGCGCGTGTAGATCGCGCGCCCGCAATAGAAATACGCCCTCGCCGCCCATGGCAATGCGCGGCCAGACAAATGGCAGCCGCGGGAATGAACGCAGCAATTCTTTCTCGGTGTTGCCCACTTCCACGACCAAGATGCCCTCGTCCTCGAGGTAAGGTCGCGCCCCGGCAAGAATTGACCGCACCGAGTCCAGGCCATCGGCGCCGGACGCCAGTCCCAACCTCGGCTCGTGCCGGTATTCGGGCGGCAACGTACGCATCTCCGCGCGCCCCACGTAGGGCGGATTGCTCACGATGATATCGTAACGCCGCGAAGGGACGCGGCTGAAATAGTCCGACTGCAGTGCGTGGACGCGGCCGCTCATTGCCAGCCGCCGGATGTTTCGCCGGCAAACCTGAAGTGCCGCGCCGGAGACATCGGCGGCGTCCACCCGCGCCCGCGGAAAGGCTGCGGCGCAGGCCAGCGCAATCGCACCGGATCCGGTGCCGATGTCCAAGATCCGCCGCACGCGCGCATGGCCAATCCACGGCTCGAAGCGGTTGAGCGCAAGTTCGGCGATCGGCGAACGCGGCACCAGCACCCGCTCATCGACGTACAGCTCGAGTCCCGCAAAAAAGGCGCGATGCGTGAGATAGGGAAGCGGGATGCGTTCATCGATACGCCGCCGCAACAGCGCGTCGATGCGCACCGTCTGCCGCCGCGTGAGAACGCGGGGATAGGCGCCGGCGCCCTTCGAGTGCGCAAGGCCTGCGGCAAAGAACACCAGTTCCGCGGCTTCGTCGCGCGCGTTGGCGGTACCGTGTCCGAAATACACGCGCGCTTTGCGCAACGCCCGCGCGCAACGCTCAATGGCCATGCCGACGTTGGTGGCACCACCGGGTTTGGCGCCGCGAACGGCTTTCGCGGCTGTATGGGATAATCGCGGCATGACGGCTCGATCGAAACTGATGGCTTTCCTGCTTCTGGCGGCTGCTGTGGCCGGCGGTTTTCTCGCGGCCCGGCACGGCGCGCCCAAGCCGCCGGTCGCGCTGGCGAGCGGTACCTTACTCGCACCCGCGCACCCGCTGGCGGATTTTAGCTTGATTGACAACCAGGGCCGCCCTTTTGGTGCTGCCAACTTGCGCGGGCATTGGTCGCTGATGTTCTTCGGTTATACGCACTGTCCGGATTTCTGCCCGGCAACTTTGACGGTGCTTGCGGCCGTGGAAAAGCAGCTGCGGGCTGCAAGGTCGGTCGCGCCGCAAGTTATTTTCGTCTCGGTCGATGCCAAACGCGATACGCCCGAGCAGCTGAACCGCTTTGTGCCGAACTTCGATCCTGAATTCGTCGGCCTGACGGCAGTCGATCAGGCGAGCATCGAGCAAGTCGTCAAAAAATGGGGTGTCGCCGTGGCGATCCAGCCGACCCCCAGCGGCGACTATATCGTCGATCACTCGGAAGCCATATTCGTCATCGATCCGGCCGGTAACCTCGCTGCCGTTCTGACCGGCCCTTTCACGGTCGACGCCGTGCAGAGCGATTTTCGGCGCATCGTGACCGCGCGGGCATGACCTTGACCCGTTTGTTCGTTTGGTTTCAGTATTTGCTGCCGCAGCACGCGCTATCGAGGCTGGTGTTGCGTGCGACGCGGGTGCGTGCGCCCTGGTTCAAGAATCTCCTGGTGCGCGGTTTCTTGAAGTTGTACGCCATCGACATGAGCGAGGCCGCGCAAATTGACCCGTTGGGCTATGGCAGCTTCAACGAGTTTTTCACGCGCTCGCTGAAAGCCGGCGCTCGCGCAGTTGCCGCGGATGCGAGCGCAATCGCCTGCCCGGTGGACGGCACGGTCAGCGAGGCAGGCGTGATCGATGGCGATCGCCTGCTGCAGGCCAAGGGCCGCTACTACACCCTCACCGAATTGTTGGCCGGCCGCCCTTGGGCGAAGGATTTCGAGGGTGGCTCCTTCGCGACGCTGTATCTGGCCCCGTACAATTACCACCGGGTTCACATGCCGCTGCGCGGGCGGTTGCGTGAGACGGTCTTTGTTCCTGGAGATCTGTTCAGCGTCAACGCGGCCACCGCGTCGCTCGTGCCGCGGCTCTTCGCGCGCAACGAACGGGTGCTGACCTTGTTCGACACGGCATTCGGCGAGGTCGCACTCATCTTGGTCGGCGCCTTGAACGTGGGCAGCATCGCAACCGTATGGGCGGGTGATATCACACCCGCACCGGCGCGCGCCGTGACGACGCTGCCGCCCGCGGATATTTCCCTCGACAAGGGTGCGGAGGTGGGCCGCTTCAACATGGGATCGACCGTCATTTTGCTGTTTCAACGCGATCGGGCCGCCTGGCGCGCCGACCTGCACGCGGGCGCCACGCTTGAGTGGGGCCAATCGTTGGGGCTGCTCAAGTGAGCTGGCGCCCGACCGCGACGCACGCAGCGCTCAAGCTGCGCGCGCGCATGCTGGACACGGCGCGAGAATTTTTCGAGCAGCGCGGCGTGCTGGAAGTCGAAACGCCGATCTTGAGCGCGGCCGCGGTGAGCGATCCGCAAATCGAGTCTCTGACCACACAGATCACGGGACTGCCGGGGCCTAGGTATCTCTGCCCTTCGCCCGAGTACGCCATGAAGCGTTTATTGGCGGCCGGAAGCGGTGATATCTATCAGATTTGCAAGGTGTTTCGCGATGCAGAGCGCGGTCGATGGCATAACCCTGAATTTACGATGATCGAATGGTATCGCGTGGGACTCGATGATGCGGCTCTGATGGACGAGGTCGAGGCGCTGCTCGGTGCGCTGCTGGCGCCCGCGCGGCGGCTCGAAGCCGCAGAGCACCTGAGCTACGCGGCGGCGCTTGAGCGTCATGCGGGCGTCGATGCCTTTAAATGCAGCGATGAGGGCTTGCTCGAGGCCGCGCGGCGCCATGGCATCCACTGCGACGCGCAGCTCGATCGCGACGCGAAGCTGGACCTTCTCATGGCTCTGGTGGTCGGACCGCGCTTGGGACAGGGGCGCCCCTGCTTCGTCTGCGACTACCCAGCTTCCCAGGCTGCGCTCGCGCGCTTAAAGGCTGGGGTTCCGCGGGTGGCGGCGCGCTTCGAGTTGTACCTCGATGGATTGGAGCTCGCGAACGGTTTTCACGAGCTCGGCGAGCTTAAGGAGCAACGCGCGCGCTTCACGCATGACCTCAATCTGCGCGCCGCACGCGGCCAAGCGCTACCGCCGTTGGATGAGCATTTCTTGACGGCGCTCGAGCACGGACTGCCTGACTGCGCCGGCGTGGCGTTGGGATTCGACCGCGTGGTCGCGATTGCCTTGGGGACAGACCGATTGGCCGGCGCGATGGCCTTCAGCGTCGATAACGCGTGAAACTCAGCCCTTGCCGCGCGACAGATACTCGCCCGTGCGGGTGTCGATGCGCAGAATCTCGCCCTCATTGATGAACAGCGGCACGCGCACCATGGCGCCGGTCTCGAGCTTCGCCGGTTTCGAGCCGCCGGTCGCGGTATCGCCGCGCACGCCCGGGTCGGTCTCAACGACCTTCAGCTCCATGTGCGCAGGCGGCGTAACCACCAGAGGCACGCCGTTCCATAACGTGACCACGCAAACGGTGCCGTCCTTCAGCCACTGTGCGCCTTCGCCCACCGACTGCTTCGATGCAGTCAGTTGCTCGAACGTATCGGGCACCATGAAATGGAAGAAGTCGCCGTCGCTATACAGGTACTGCATGTCCGTATCGACCACATCGGCGGCCTCGACGGTGTCGCCGGACTTCCAGGTGCGCTCGATGGTGCGGCCGGTCTTCAGGTTGCGGACCCGCACCCTGTTGAATGCCTGCCCTTTGCCGGGCTTGACCATTTCGTTCTCGACGATGGCATACGGGTCGCCGTCGATGAGAATCTTCAGTCCGGCTTTGAATTCGTTCGTGCTGTAGTTAGCCATCGAGGCCTCGCGTTGAAGGGCGCGTATCATAGCCGCAACTCCCCGGTTGTGGCCAGTTGGGCGCCGATTCTTGGGCCGGTGTTGACGCCTGTCCCAGAATCGCTGAAGTTCAAGGTGCTACACTTTGCATCAAATTACGAGGATTTTCAGTTGAGTGAACAGGGAGCGGTACCGATGATCGTGATGACGAGGTCGCAGGACCATGTCGAAGCGATCAATAGCACTCTGCGCAAGGCGGGCCATCCGGTGCACTGCACCTGGCTGTCCGACGCCAGCGATCTGGGCGACGCCCTGACGCAGCTCAACCCGGAAATGTTGATCGCGTTCATCGACGAGCTCAGCGTGGATCTCGCCTCCGTCATGAAAGTCAGGCAGCAGAACGCCCCGGGCATGCCGGTTCTCATCGTGCGCGAGACCATCGATGAGAAGTCGATTGCCGAGGCCATGCGCTTGGGCTGTCAGGACGTGGTCACGCTGGCGAATCGCGATCGCTTGCAGGCGGTCGCCTCCCGCGAGCTGCGCGCGCATCGCTTGGAACGCGCCCTGTCGACGACCCTGTCCTCGGCTCGCGAGTATCGCGAACAGCTGCAGAAGTTTCTGGAAGGTTCCGCGGATGCCATTACGCACGTGCAGGAAGGCATCATCGTGGATGCCAACCGTGCCTGGCTCGAGTTGTTCGGCTATTCGGAGAACGACGCGCTCAACGGCACGCCGCTCATGGATCTGTTCGAGCAGGAAACACACCCTGCTCTGAAGGGCGCACTGACCGCCTGCCTGCAGGGCAAGTGGAGCGGCCACGGCCTGAAGGTGCAGGCGCTGTTGTCGGACGGCTCGACCCTTGCTCTCGAATTGATCCTGACGCGCGCAGACTATGAAAATGAGCCCGCCGTGCGCATCGCGATCGCCGCGCTGCATAAAAAAGACAGCAATTTGGAGGTGCAGCTCTCCGACGCCGTCAAGAACGACGCCACCACGCAGTTTCTGCAGCAGCGCTACGTGCTCGCCGCCATGCGCGAGCGCGCTGCGCAAAACATGAAGGGCGGCGTGCGCCAGATTGCGCACTTGAAGCCGGATCGCTTCATCGACATCCAGCACGCCATCGGGGTGGCCGCCAGCGAGGATTTCATCGCGCAGTTGGCCGAGCTGCTGCGCTCGCAATTGACGGCCACCGATCTGTGCGGCCGCTTCGGCGGCAACGGCATCCTGGTGATGCTGGAACGCGGCACGGCAAAAGATGTGGAGACTTGGGCCGAAAACGTCGTCAAGCGCGTGCACGACCATGTATTCGTGCTCGAGGATAAGACCCTGTCCGCCACGGCGACGGTTGGCTTAGGATTGCTGCCGCCGACCAATCCCGACGTGGCTGCCGCCATCACCGACGCGGTCAGCGCCACGCGCCGCGGGCGCGAACTCGGCGGCAACCAAATGTACGTGGTGGACAAGGCCGATACCGATACCCGCGTGCAGGCCTACGACAAGATCTGGGTGAAGCACATCAAGAGCGCCTTGATGGAGAATCGCTTCCGCCTGGTGCAGCAGCCGATTGCCAGCTTGTTGGGCGAGGACAAGGGGATGTTCGACGTGCTGGTGCGCATGCTGGACGAACAGGGCAACGAGGTGCTGCCGGCGGAGTTCATCGCGGCTGCCGAGCGCAACGACCTGATGAAGAACATCGACCGCTGGGTGATCGGCGCGTCGATGTCATTCGCCGCCAATCGCAAGGCAGCCTGCATCTTCGTACGCCTCTCGAAGGATACGGTGCTCGACAAGAGCCTGTTGGCTTGGCTCGATCAGCAGCTGAAGTCGCTGAAAATCGAGCCCAAGCGGTTGTGCATGCAGGTCACAGAAGAGCTCGCGACCCAATACGTGCGCCCGACCAAAGAGCTGGCCGAGACCTTGCGCAAGCTCGGCTTTCGGTTCGCGCTGGAACACTTCGGCACCGGACGCGATCCTTTGAAGCTGCTCAACGACATCGAAATGAATTTCATCAAGGTCGACGGTTCCCTGATGCAGGGCCTGTCGACCAATCAAATCCAGCAGCAGCGGGTCAAGGGCCTGGTGGAAGCGGCGAAGCGCAAGGGCATCGAAACGGTGGCCGAGCGGGTCGAAGATGCCAACACCATGGCGGTGCTGTGGCAGCTCGGCATCGAGTTCATCCAGGGCTACTTCGTGAACGCGCCGGAAGACGTGACCATGTCGGGCGAGCGCTAGGCGGCGCCTGCCCGCGCATCAAACCGCGGCCTTTAAGCCGGCGCAACCTCGAGACGGTCGATCTGCTTGTATGCGCGCGAGAAGCGCTGGCGGCGCTGTCCTTTTTTATCCTGAAACTGCCTCAGCTCCTCGAATTTGAGCCTCATCGGCGCGCTGTTGCCGCTGTAAATCGTCAAGACCTCGCCCGGCGCGACCACCGCCATGGCAACCAAGTATTCGTCGCGCTCGGCGGACTTCTTGCCGGGTATGCCGAACAGGTTCTGGCCCTTGCCGGCGGTCATTTCCTCGATATCTCCGACCGGCAGCGCCAGCACTTCACCGTCGTTGTTGACGAAGATCGCGAGCCCTTCTTTGTTGCCCAGGGGCTGTGCGGGCAGCACCAGCGCATTCTCAGGCACCTTGAGCACGGACTTGCCCTTCTTGTTGCGCGCGTAGATTTCCTTCAGGCGCACCGCAAATCCGTAACCCGCGTCGCTCGCGAGCAGCCACGCGTCCTCCGGTTCGCCGATCAACACGGCCGCGAAGGTTGCACCGTCCGGCGGATCCACCGTGCCGGACAGCGGCTCGCCGTAGCCGCGCGCAGCGGGGAGCTGGTGGGCATCGACGCTGTATGCTCGGCCGGTCGAATCGATGAACACAGCCTGTTGCAGGTTGCGGCCCTTGGCGGAAGCCTGGTACTCATCGCCGCCCTTGTAGCTCAAGGCGCGCACATCGATGTCGTGTCCCTTCGCCGCCCGCACCCATCCCAAACGCGACAGCACCACCGTGGTGGGTTCGCTGCTCAGCAGTTCGGTTTCGGAAATCGCCTGCGCCGCCTCGCGCTCGACCAGCTTGGTGCGCCGCTCGTCGCCGAACTCCTCCGCATCGTTGACCAGTTCCTCGCGCACCAGCTTGGTCAGTCGCGCCTTGCTCTTCAAGGTCTTTTCGATCTCATCGCGCTCTTCGGCGAGCTTCTTCTGCTCCTCGCGGATCTTCATTTCCTCGAGCCGTGCCAGATGCCGCAGCTTGGTCTCAAGGATCGCCTCGGCTTGCTCATCGGAGAGCTTGAAACGCTTGATCAGCTTAGGCTTGGGCTGATCTTCGGTGCGCACGATGCGGATCACCTCGTCGAGGTTCAAAAATGCGATCAGCATGCCGTCGAGAATGTGCAGCCGCGCGTTCAACTTCTCGAGGCGGTGCTTGAGGCGCCGCGTGACCGTGTTCTTGCGGAATTCCAGCCACTCCAGCAGCAATTCCTTCAATCCCATGACCCGCGGGCGGCCATCCAGCGCGATGACGTTGAGGTTGACGCGGTAGTTGCGCTCCAGATCGGTGGTCGCAAACAGGTGCGCCATCAGCGCCGGGATGTCGACGCGATTCGACTTCGGCACAACCACCAAGCGGGTGGGATTCTCGTGATCCGACTCGTCGCGCAGATCCTCGACCATGGGCAGCTTTTTCTGCTGCATTTGCGCGGCAATCTGCTCCTGCACCTTGGCGCCGGAGACCTGAAACGGCAGCGCGTCGATCACTATCTCGCCGTCCTCGATCTGATACGTGGCGCGCGCCTTGAAGCTGCCCGAGCCCGTGTTGTACAGCGCCACCAGCTCATCTCGCGGCGAGACGATTTCTGCGCCGGTCGGCAGGTCCGGCCCCTTGATGTGCGCCATGATCTTGCGCGTGCTCAATTCCGGGTCGTCGAGCAGCGCGACGCAGGCGTTGACGACCTCGCGCAAATTGTGCGGCGGAATGTCCGTCGCCATGCCCACCGCGATACCGGAGCCGCCGTTCAGCAGCAGGTTCGGCACGCGCGCCGGCAGCATCGTCGGCTCTTCCAGGGAACCGTCGAAGTTCGGCGCCCAATCCACGGTGCTCGCGTCGAGCTCCTGCAGCAGCAGATCGGCGTAGCGGGTCAGGCGCGATTCCGTGTAGCGCATCGCAGCGAAGGATTTCGGATCGTCGGTCGATCCCCAATTGCCTTGGCCGTCCACAATGGGGTAGCGATAGGCGAAATCCTGCGCCATGTGCACCATGGCCTCGTAGCAAGCCGAATCTCCGTGCGGGTGAAACTTGCCAATCACGTCGCCGACGGTGCGCGCCGACTTCTTATGCTTCGAACCCGCGGCAAGTCCCAGCTCGCTCATCGCATAGACGATGCGGCGCTGCACAGGCTTCAAACCGTCGCCCACGTGAGGCAGCGCGCGATCCAAGATCACATACATCGAATAATCGAGATAGGCGCGCTCGGCGAAGGACTTGAGCGGTTCCTTCTCGACGCCCTCGAAATTCAGCTCCTGCACTTTCATGCTACACGCGCTCTTTCATGCTAGACGTGCGCCAAATTGCCTTTGCTTTCAAGCCAGTCGCGCCGGTCGCCGGCGCGCTTTTTTGCCAGAAGCATGTCGAACATTTGATCTGGACTGTCTTTTGCGTCGATCGTCATTTGCACCAGGCGGCGTGTTTGCGGCGCCATGGTGGTTTCGCGCAACTGCAGCGGACTCATCTCGCCCAGGCCCTTGAAGCGCGTCACCACCACCTTGGTGCGGGGACTCTCGGCGGCAATGCGTTTCAACTCCTTCTCGCGCTCGGCCTCGTCGAGTGCATAGAGAACCTCCTTGCCGGCATCGATGCGAAACAACGGCGGCATGCACACATACACATGCCCGGCCGCGACCAGCGGACGGTAGTGCCTCAAGAACAGGGCGCAGAGCAGCGTCGCGATATGCTGTCCATCGCTGTCGGCGTCCGCGAGGATGCAGATCTTGTGGTAGCGCAAGCCCGATAAATCAGAAGCCGCCGGTTCGACGCCGATGGCAACGCTGATGTTGTGCACCTCTTGTGACTGCAGCACTTCGCCGATGTCCGCCTCCCAGGTGTTCAGGATTTTGCCGCGCAGCGGCATGATGGCCTGCGTGACGCGGTCGCGTGCCTGTTTGGCCGAGCCGCCGGCTGAATCACCCTCGACCAGGAACAACTCGCCGCGCGCCGGATCTTGGCTCACGCAATCGGCGAGCTTGCCGGGCAGCGCGGGCCCCGCGACCACGCGCTTGCGCGCCACTTTCTGGCTGTCCTTGAATCGTTGCTGCGCGTTGTTGATAGCCAGCATGGCGATTTTCTCGCCTTGATCCGAGTGCTGATTGAGCCACAGGGCGAACGAGTCCTTGATCACGCCCTGCACGATGCCGGCCGATTCGCGCGAGGAGAGCTTCTCCTTGGTTTGGCCCGCGAATTGAGGCTCGCGCATTTTCATGGAGAGCACGAAGCTCACGCCGTCCCAGACATCCTCCGGAGTGAGCTTGAGCCCCCGCGGCACCAGATTCCGGAATTCGCAGAACTCGCGCACGGCGTCGGCAGCGCCGGTGCGCAGGCCGTTGACATGCGTGCCGCCTTCGGTCGTGGGGATGAGATTCACATAGCTTTCGGTAACGCTGTGCTCGGACTCGAGCACCCAGGCAAACGCCCAGTCGAGCGAACCCCCCTCGATATCCCGCTTGCCGTAATAAGTTTCGGCCGGCAGCCACGCGCCTTTGCCCAATTCCTCGGCCAGGTACTGGTGCAGGCCGCCGGTGTAGAACCACTCGTCCTTCTCGCCGCTGATTTCATTCTTTAGGGTGACCCGCAAGTTTGGGCACAGCACGGCTTTGGCGCGCAGCACCTGCTTCAGCTTCGGGATGGCGAACTTATCGGTATCGAAATACTTTGGATCCGGCCAGAAACGGATCGTGGTGCCTGTTCTGGATTTCGGGACCTCGCCGACCACTTCGAGCTTGGAGGTCGCCTTGCCGCCGGCGAAGCTGATGTTGTATTCCTTGCCGCCGCGCCGCACCCAGCATTCCAGATTCTTCGACAGCGCGTTCACCACGGAGACGCCGACGCCGTGCAGGCCGCCGGCGTGCTGATAGTTCTTGTCGCTGAATTTTCCGCCGGCGTGCAGGCGCGTCAGGATCAGTTCCACGCCGCTGATTTTTTCCTTCGGGTGAATGTCCACCGGCATGCCGCGGCCGTTGTCCTCGACCTGACACGAGCCGTCCTTGAAGAGCGTGACGTCAATCTTGTCGCAGTAGCCGTTCACGGCCTCGTCGACGCTGTTGTCGATCACTTCATGCGCGAGATGATTCGGCCGCGTGGTGTCGGTGTACATTCCAGGGCGCCGCCGCACCGGATCCAATCCGCTCAATACCTCGATGTCGGAGGCTGTGTAAGACGACGCCATCAGTTACCTCACGTGGGACGCGCGGAAGTCTAACATGCGCGGCCGCGTCGGATCGGCTGGCACCGGCCCCGCGATTCGGCTATCTTCGGCCGCATGGGAATCGCCAACCAGCAAAACATGACTCGCACCATTCCGGTACTGCCTCAACCCTACGGCATCCGGGTACGGCTGCGTCCCGGCGATCCCTTTACGAAGCTCGTCGGTCCCGACTGGCAAAAGACGCATTGGTTTTTTACCGCCGCCGAACGCGACCGCGTGCTCGAAGACATGTCGCGCAAGCACGAGTACTCCCGCATCGGCGATCAACCGGCACTGGTGTTCGAGAAGGTCGAGAAGCTGGGCGAAAGCCGCAGCTTCTGATTCTCTCTGAACCTTCAAGGACGGCGTCGCTTCGACGCCGTCAGTGTGGGGCGCAAGCCCCTGAAAAGCGGCGCGCTAGCGCCTAGAAAGTCCGGCCCAGGAACAGGTAGTACGCGCTGTGTCCCGCTGTGTCGTAGCCGGATCCCAAGTAGACCGGGCCTAAAAACGTGTCGAAGGCCAGGAATAGCGAGGCGTCCTTGCGCGTCGATCCGAAATTCATGTCGCTGCGCGACTGCCAGGTATTGCCCGCTTCCAGCGACATGCCGATGTATGCGGGAAATTCGAAAAAACCCTCGCCGCCCCGCCCTATCTTGCGAAAGTAGATCGCGCGCGTGATTGCATAGTTGGATCCGAACAGCGATGTCGGCGCAAGTCCCGACAAGTTGAAAAACCCACCCAATGAAAACAGATTGGGTATCGCGGTGTCGTTGATGTGACCGCCCACCACGCTGCCCGCCGAGGTCCAAAGCAAAACGGTGTTGCGGCCAAGGGAGCGGGCAATCAGCCAATCCGCCTGCACCTTGTCGGAGCGGGTGTCGGCGCCCAAGTCGGTGCGGTTGGCATCCCACTGAAGGGTAAATTGCTGCCCCTCGCGCGGGAAATGCAGATTGTCGAGGCGGTCGTAGCTGAACTTGAAGAACAGCTCGCCGTTGTTGTATTGCTGCTGCACCAGCAGCGGATTGCCCAGGCGCACGCGCGCCGCGCCGTTGGTGCGGTGATATCCGGCACGGATTTCACCCCAATTGCCGAGGTTGCGGCCGATGTCGAAGTCCGCCTCGGCCTCGCGGTCGCGAAAATCGGCGATCTCATCGTCCTTCACGTAAAGCTGCAGATCGCGCGCCTCGATACGCAAGCTCGGCGCAATGAACCACGTGTGCGTGGCATCCAAGGGCTGGTAGAACTCGCTCTGCACCTTCGGATCGCTGCCGATCTGCACGTCGGTCACCAACTCCGCGCCCAGATCATCGAGCTCGGTCAAGATGAATCGTGCGGCCGCGTTGTAGCGGCTGTTGCCTTGAAAGTTGTCCTCCAGATTCAAGCCGAAACGCACATAGTTGGGGCCCCAGGATTTGCGGCGCGCATGAATCTCGAGGCCCGTGTCCTCGGCGCCGTTCTCGCCGCCGCCCGCCAGCGTGAAATCCAGCGTCTCGAAATTGCCGAGACCGTACAGTTCGGTGATCCGCTCGCCGACGGCATCCGTGCTCAAGGGCTTGCCCACCAGCGGCTGCATTTCCGCCATGATGGTCGTCTCATAGCGCTTGGACTCGCCATCGACGCGCACGAACTTGATCTCCGGCAGCCCCGGCTCGCGCGACGCGCGGCGCGCCAGGTACTCGTGATATGCGGTGTCGCTCACCCGGAGCGGGTCGAGCCGCGCCAGCATGCTGTGCGCCGCGTTTTCACCCGCCGCGATGGTCGAATGCGCCGTCGTGAAGTCCGTGGAGCTGGCCGTCCCGATGGCCGGCTCGATCAAGATATCGGAGGCGCTCAAGCTGGCACGCTGCCGATCGGTATCCTTGTGCACCAAAATCGCCAGCATCTGATTCGAAATCGACAGCGCCGAATCGAGCGCCGCGCGCGGCTGCAGCGGAAAGCTCACGTCGGACACGATCAAAATATCGGCGTGCATTTGGCGCGCCACGTCGACGGGTAGATTCTCCGCCAGGCCGCCGTCGACCAGCAGAAGACCTTGGCTCTCCACGGGAGCGAACAAGCCGGGGGCCGAAATGCTCGCGCGCATTGAAATCGCAAGATCGCCCTTGTCCAGCAGCACGGCATTGCCGGTAACCAAGTCGGTCGCGACCGCACGAAACGGCGTCGGCAGCTTATCGAAGTCGGTGTTGCTGCCGAACGGCAGCGTTAGCTGGCGCAGCGTCTCCTGCAATTTCTGCCCTTGCACGAAGCCCTTCGGCAGGAGAATTTGGCCGTGCTTGAGGCCAAGCGGCAGGCGCACCAGAAAATTCCGATCATCTTGCTTGCGGCGGAACGCCAGCTCGCGCCGCGGCGGCGCGTCGCGAAACGCCTCCTGCCAATCGACCGAGCGCATCGTGGCGTCGATTTGCGCAGCCGTCATGCCGCTCGCGTACAGGCCACCGACAACGGCTCCCATGCTGGTGCCGGCGATGCAATCGATGGGGATTCTCAGCTCTTCCAGAACCTTGAGAACGCCGATGTGCGCCATGCCTCGCGCACCGCCGCCGGATAACACCAGACAGATGCGCGGCCTGACTTGCTGCGCAGCCGGCGGCGTCTCGCCAAAGACCCACTGACAATTGACCGCCAGCGCGCAAGCCAATCCGAGTCGTATGGCCAGTTTCCCCATGACGGGGAGTTTATAGCCTAGAGCACCACGTCGATCATGGAAGCGGTAAAAGTATTGCTGGCGCGGTCATACAGTCCGCGGGCGACGAACTTGGTCGCGGGCGTGGGCGTTGCGAGAGTCGTCGTGGCCTGCGTGACGAATGGCCCAAAACCGTTGAACGAAAGAATGGGATTGCCGGCCGCTTCGCTGACGGCACCCGCGCCGATGCTGAACAACGGCGTCATCAGCGGCAGACCATTCGCCGCCGGCACCGCCGCCGCCGGCACGATGGTCGGGCTCGCCGGGAGGGTGGTGATATCAATGGTCTCCGCGCCAACGCGCAATTGGCCGGAACCGAACGCAGCATTGGCAAGATCGATGGTCAAGCTCGTGGACGTCAGTGTGGCAAATGGCGCCGCGGTTCCGGCTCCCGTCCAGGTCACGGCCAGAGTTGCGGGAACGCTGGCCTCCGCGTGCACGGACTGCGCCAGGAAATCAGGCGGCCCCGAGCCGAAAGGTGCAACGTAGCCGTCGACCCACACAGGATCGCCCGCAGCCAGCGTCGGAAGCGTGAGCGCACCGGTGTTGACCACAAAATTGGCCGCGGTGGGATCTTGCGCAGCGCCGGCGCCATTGCCGGCAAAGTTGTAGACGCTGGCCGGCCAGTTTGCGATGCCCTGGAGACTCATCTGCAGGCTGCCGGAAGCAGAAGACGTGAGCGAGCCAAACACTTCGGTCGATTGGATGCGCACCGAGCCTGTGTCCGTCGAGGAGCCGGTGGAATCGAGAATGGTCACGCCCGCAGCAGACAGGGAATAGAGTCCTCGCACCGTGATGTGCTGCCCGACGGCAACGGAATTAAAATCCAAGGGCCCCAGCGTCGAGACGCCATCGGCGGTGACGAGCGTACCGGGACCGATGAGAACCTGAGAATCCAAGTCTTCGTACTGAATCACTTGCGCCGCATTGGCGAACAACGTCGCCCCGCGCACCGTCAGCGTGTTGCCGCTGCGCGCGATGACATCTCCCTCCAGGCCGTTGGTGAAGAAATCTTCGAGCGTGCCGCCCGCGACCACATAAACGGGGTGGAAAATGCCGGCGTTGACCCCGGGGGCCGGCGACGGTGTGGGTTCAAAAGTGCAAAATGCTGCAGTTTCCGTCGTCCCGGCGGAAGTTTGTGACAATGCCTGCAGTCCCGGTGTCCCGACGTAGGTGACGCCGCCCAGCGTATAGACCGTATTTGCATCGTTGAACAAGGTGGTCGTGCCCAGACTGTTGACTTCATCGAAGAACGGCCGCACGACGATCGTATAAGTGCCGGAATTAACGCTCGAATTGATCAGCGGCCCGCGCACCCGAATCAGCTTGTTGTCGGGGGCGGTGGTCGCAACGCTAAAGAACGGCTTGACCGTGAGCTTCGGAGGGCTGGCCGTGAGGTCCACCTGGTTCGATGCCGTCATGTCGTAGTTGATCGCCAGACGCAGCGCGTTGCTGGTCGCAAACGTCGGCTGCAGCGTGAGCAGATTGGCGGAGTCGAGAGTGACGGTGACCGCGACGGTCGTGGGGGTGGCGCCGGAAGGATCGACGACGCTCACTTTGACAGGCGCGCCGTTCACCATCACGGAGATTTGCGCATTCGTGTAGTCCATCGTAATGATCGCCGAGGTGTACGTGTCCACCGGCAGGCTCGCCGTCGACCAGAGTTCCGATAGATTGGTCAGCTTGGTGAAGTCGACCGTCTCCGGGACCGCGATCGCCGAGATGGCACCATTGACTCGGCCGACCAAAACCACGGAATCGATCGTCACCAAGTAGCTCGTGAATTGGCCGGTATCATCGGCGGTGGCCAGGGTGGTCCACGCGACGCCAAAGCCGCTATCCAGGTTGTTGTGATGGCAGCCCGCGGCGATCAGGCCGAAAGCGCCTGCCGCCAGTATCGCGACCAGCCGCTTGCCGGCCTTTAACTGAGACGATGAATGCACTACAGATTCCAACTTTTTTGGGGAGGGACTTTGAATCAAGGCTGCGTAGAATAAAGGCTTTCGAGACTCGGCGCGCAGCAAAGTTCCATTTTGCGCCTCTTTAAGCGGTCTTCGCCTCAGGCACCTGCTGGGTAATGCAGTGAATATTGCCTCCGCCCAGCAACACCTCCCGCGTGGGCACCCCCAGCACTTCGCGGCTTGGAAACAGGCGTTTCAGGGTGTGCATTGCCGCCGCATCGCGGCGTTTTTCATACAAGGGCATCACCACGCGCTTGTTGGCGATATAGAAATTGACATAGGAGGCGGCCAGCCGGTCTCCGGCGCGGCGCGGATGGCTGCCGGGATGGGCTTCGATACCGGCCGCTTCCTCGGCCGTCATGACCATCGGCTCCGGTTGATGCAGGCGGTGAATCTCCAAGCTGCGGCCGCGCGCGTCCTTCGCATGGCGCAGCCGTTGGTAGGCATCCTGCGAAATCTCGAATTGCGGATCGGAGCGATCGTCCGTCCAGGTGAGAACCACATTGCCGGGACTGACGAAGCAGGCCAGCTCGTCGATGTGGCCGCCCGTCTCGTCCAGATAGACTCCCTTGTCGAGCCATATCACCTTGCTCACCGACAAATAACGGCGCAGCTGCTCCTCGATCTCTTCGCGCGTCATATCGCCATTGCGATTCGGATTGAGCAAGCACTCTTCGGTGGTGAGGCAGGTGCCCTGCCCGTCGACATGGATGGCGCCGCCCTCCATGATCAGCGGCGTGCGGTACCGATCCGCTGCTTCCAGCTCCAATACCTTTTGCGCAACTTGATCGTCGCGGTCCCACGGAAAATACAATCCGCCGTTGAGGCCTCCCCAGGCATTGAAGGTCCAATCCACTCCGCGCCTCCGACCTTTGCCGTCGATGACGAAGGTCGGGCCGCAGTCGCGCATCCAGGCATCATTGCTGCTGATTTCAACCACGCGCACGTTGCGCGGCAGGCAGGCGCGCGCGTTGTAATACTGCGCCGCCGAAACGCCGACGCTGACCGCCTCGCTGCCCGCGATCGCGGCCGCCACCGCGGCGAATGCCGCCTGCGCCGGCTTGGCGCCGAGACGCCAGTTGTCCGGCCGTTCGGGCCAAAGCATCCAGCATCCAGCATGCCGCTCGAACTCCGCGGGCATGCGGAAGCCGTCTTTCTCGGGCGTTGATTTAAGGTTGCGCAAGCTTCACGTCTCCGGCGCGCATGCTAGCATTGCGGCTGAATTTACAGGAGCTTAAGGAATGTCAGACGCCAAGCCGGTCAGCTTGAATATCCCAGTTGCGGGCGAAAAGATCGTGATCGTCAACGGCAAATTGCAGGTGCCGGATCAACCGATCATTCCGTTCATCGAAGGCGACGGCACCGGCCGCGACATCTGGCGCGCCAGCGTGCGGGTGTTCGATGCGGCGGTGAAAAAAGCCTACGGCGGCAAGCGCAAGATTCATTGGATGGAAGTGTTCGCGGGCGAAAAAGCCAACAAGGCATACAACACCTGGCTGCCGGACGAGACGGTGAGCGCCTGCCGCGACTATTTGGTGTCCATCAAGGGACCGCTCACCACGCCGGTCGGCGGCGGCATTCGTTCGCTGAACGTCGCGCTGCGCCAGCTCTTGGACCTGTACGTCTGCCTGCGGCCGGTACGCTGGTTCAAGGGCGTGCCTTCTCCGGTCAAGACACCGGAGAAAGTCGACATGGTCATATTCCGCGAAAATACCGAGGATATTTACGCCGGGATCGAGTTCGAACAGGGCTCGGCGGAAGCCAAGAAATTTCTCGATCTGTTCAAGCAAAATTTTCCGAAGCAATACGCCAAGATTCGCTTTCCCGAAACATCGGGCATCGGCCTGAAACCGGCTTCCAAGGAAGGCACCGAGCGGCTGTTCCGCGCGGCGGTCAAGTATGCGATCGACAACAAGCGCAAGAGCGTCACGATCGTGCACAAGGGCAACATCATGAAGTTCACGGAGGGGGCGTTCCGCAACTGGAGCTACCAGCTCGCCGAGCGCGAATTCGCCGACCACGTGTTCACCTGGGAGCAATGGGAGCGCATCAAGGCCGAGAACGGCGAGAAGGAGGCGGCCGACCGGATGGAGGCTGCGCGCAAGGCCGGCAAGATCATCATCAAGGACGCGATCGCGGACATCACCCTGCAGCAGGTGCTCACGCGCCCCGACGAGTTCGACGTGGTCGCCACGATGAACCTGAACGGCGACTATCTGTCGGACGCGCTGGCGGCCCAGGTGGGCGGCATCGGGATCGCGCCCGGCGGCAACATCAACTACGTCACCGGCCATGCGGTGTTCGAGGCGACCCACGGAACGGCCCCAAAGTACGCGGACCTCGACAAGGTGAATCCCGGCTCGGTGATCCTGTCGGGCGAGATGATGCTGCGCTACATGGGCTGGCTCGAGGCCGCCGACGCCATCATCGGCGCCATGGACAAGACCATCGCGCAGAAGACCGTGACCTATGATTTCGCGCGCTTGATGCAGGGTGCGACCGAGGTCAAGTGCAGCGAGTTCGGCAGCCTGCTGATCAAGAACCTCTGACATCCGCGGCGGGCCGCGCCCGCGGCGTGCTCGGCCCCCGCGGCGCGCTCAACCCGCGCGGGCGAGCCCGACGGCGGCGCTCGCCGGCTGTGAGCGCTGCTTCATCACATCGAACGCCGCGACCCGATAGCTTTCCGTCATGGTCGGGAAGTTGAAGATCTGCTCGACGAAGAAGTCCGCGGTCGAGTGCGTCGCAATCGCCGCCTGGCCGAGGTGCACGAGGTCGGTGGCGCCCTCGCCGAGCGCCTGCACGCCGACGACGCGCGCGGTGGAGCGCTCGCACAGGAGCAAGAGAAATCCGCGGGGCTCTCCGGCGATGTGGGCGCGTGCCACCTCAGCGAAGTCGGCGCGGCCGTCACAGGTTCGCGATCAGGCGATCGCCGAACTCGCTGCACTTGACCTCGGTCGCGCCCTGCATCAAGCGCGCGAAATCGTAGGTCACCGTCTTCTGGGCGATGGTCTTGTCCATCGCGCCGATGATGGCG
>DASXOY010000015.1:0-20005 GCA_036493935.1 Steroidobacteraceae bacterium
CCGCCGCGTACCTATGGCATCGAAGTGCAGTATCGATTGAAGTAACAGGATCCAACAAGGGATCGCAAGAATCCCGGATGGTTCGATAACTACAAGGGCCCTTTCAGAAATGAGAGGGCCTTTTTTATTTCAGGTCTTATAGGAAGGATCGAGCCGATCCAAGCGGCGCAATAAGCCCGGCCATACCAGCACGTGCGGCCCCAAGTTGTTGGTTACTTTACGGGCCTGATCCATGGCCGTATCGATAATGCCCTGCTGAACGGGAATGAGATCGCCGCCCCCGGCTTGCGCGCGTATCTGGACCGTGCACGCGGTCTCGAAGTTGTACATGCGTTGGAAAGCCTCGGAAACGCAGAGGCCGGTGGTCAGCAGGCCGTGATTGCGAAGCATTAGATAATTCTTGCTGCCCATGTCCGCGACAAGCCGCGGCTTCTCGTCATCGCGCAGCGCCACGCCCTCATAGTCGTGGTACGCAAGGTCCTGCAGGACGAAAATAGATTGCTGGGAGAGGGGCAGTACGCCGCTTTTCTGCGCCGACACGGCCACGCCATTTAAGGCGTGAGTGTGCAGAACGCACATGACGTCGTGACGCGCCGCGTGGATCGCGCTATGGATCACGAACCCCGCCGGATTGACCGGCCATGGGCTCTCGCTCACCTTGTTGCCGTGCATGTCGATCTTGACCAGGCTGGATGCGGTGATTTCCTCGAACATCATGCCGTACGGATTGATGAGAAAGTGATGCTCCGGGCCGGGCACGCGAGCGGTGATGTGCGTGAACACCAGATCATCCCAGCGAAACAGCGCCACCAATCGATAGGCGGCTGCCAGGTCGACGCGAATTGCCCACTCTTCCGGCGAAAAACGGGCAGCGGCGTCGCCACCGGTAGGAACGGATTTCAGCATGGCGCTCTCCGATAATCGAACTGCAGCGGATTCTACCGGAGTAGGGAGTAGCTGGCATAATGTTCGCGGCCCTGACCTCCGCCGGAGTATTCCGATTGACCCCCGAGCCTAGAACGCCCGTCGTAGATGACTGGGTGCAGCGAATGATTGACACCCCCGGGCGCTCCGGCTACTTGAAGAGCGGCGAGCATACGACTCATTACCTGGAATGGGGCGATGCGTCGAACCCACGAGTTTTGCTGTTGCTGCACGGCTTTCGCGGCCATGCCCATTGGTGGGATTTCGTAGCGCCGTGGTTTGCAACCGACTATCGGGTCATCGCCATCGATTTCAGCGGCATGGGCGACAGCAGTCCGCGGCTCACGTACAACCGCAGCGATTTCGTGGCAGAAGTGCGCGCGATTCTCGAGATGATCGGTCCGAAAGCGGTGACGCTCGTAGGGCACAGCTTCGGCGGGCGCATCGCCGTATTTGCCGCGCACGAATTTCCGCAACTCTTGCAGCGCGCCATTGTGATCGATACCAATATTGGATTCGCCGATCAGCCGTTGCGTACCCGTTTCGTGCAGCGGCCCAAAAAGATCTATCCGGATCTGGCCACGGCGTGCGCGCGGTTTCGGTTCGTGCCGGAGGAACCGCCGATTTTGCCGCGAATCATGCAGCACCTCGCCGCGCATTCGATCAAACCGGAGGGCGCGGGATTCACCTGGAAATTCGACGAAAAACCGATCGGCAGCGTCGGCTGGGAACATGTGGCGGAGGGGGAGTTGCTGCCCGAGATCGATCTGCCGATGGACTTCATCGCCGGAGAATTCAGCGACGTGGTGCCGCCGGCGCTGGCGATTCGGATCGGCAAGGCACTGCGCCGCGGGCGCGGACCCATCGTCATACCGTCCGCCTACCATCATGTTCCGGTCGATCAGCCCTTGGCGCTGGTTGCCGCGATGCGCGCGTTGCTGCTTACACAGCCCGCAGCGCCGTAGCGACCGGCAGTCGAGCAGCCCGAATTGCCGGGAACAAGCCGCCGATGACCCCGATGACACATGCCCAGACGATGCCCAAAACGATGAGCGCCGGCGTCACGGCGAGATCGAATATCAACTGCCCGCCGAATCCCCCGCCCAGCGTGTCCACCGAATGACCATTGAACATCAACCAGGCGAGCAACGCCCCGATCGATCCGCCGATGAGGGCGAGGATCAACGCCTCCACGAAGACCGACACCACGACCGGGACGGGTCCAAAGCCAATCGCGCGCAGTGTCGCAATCTCGCGCGCGCGCGTGCTGACGGCGGAGTACATGGTGTTGAGCGCCCCGAAGATGGCGCCGATTGCCATGATGCCGCCGACCACATAGGCAACAATTTTTAAGATCGAGCTGATGGTCGAAGCCTGGCGAGCGCCAAAATCCTTCTCGGTTGACACATCCACCTGCAGCTGCGGATTGGTCGTGATCGCATCCTTGAAAGTCTGAAAGCCGCCGTGGGGATCGAGCACAACCCATATGCTCTGCTCGCCATTGCCGCGTTGGTAGGCGGAATTCAAGGTTTGCTTATCGGCAACGAGTTCGGACTCCCGGCCGCTGCCGCCGCTTTCGAAAGTGCCGACCACAGTCCAGGTGGCGCCGCGCAGCTTGATCTGCGAACCCACATCGAGGCCCCTATACAAACGCTGCGCCGATTTGCCGACGATCAATTCAGTCACACCCGCTCGAAACAAGCGACCGCTGGTGATCTTGATCTCCGGATGCACCGCGAATCCATCCTGCGTGAGGCCGCGGAACGGCGCGCTGGCATCGCCGCCGTCCTTCTTGGTGATGTTCATGATCAACAGGGTCTCGGGCGAGGAGAGAGGGCGGCCATCGCTGCCTTTTTTGATGCCGGCCGAATCTGCAATCGCCAATGCGGCATCGTTGGTCAGAACGCTCACCAGCTCAGTGCTGGAACCGGTGCGCACGACAATGGCCCGGTTCTCGGGTCCGGTCTTTTCCAAGGTCCTGATGAAGCCGGTGGACATGGCAAGCACCGAAATCAACACCGCCACGACACCCGCGATTCCGATCACCACAACCGAGGAAGTTCCGATCCGCTGCGGCAGGCTGCGGATGTTCATGGCCGAGACGGCCGCGATCTGATTGAGCGCACTCATGGGAGGTCCTTATCGGCCTGCTAGGGCATCGACGATGTTGAGCCTTTGCGCACGCAGGGCAGGAGGCAGGCCGCTGACGATGGCAAGGCCCACGGCGATCAAGAGCCCGGAGATGACGACGATGGGCAGCAGCGTAGCGGGACCGAGCACTGAGCCGACCACCTTCATTGCGCCCGCCGAGAGCACCAGGCCCACCCCTGCGGCAAATAGGCAAAGCATCAAAGACTCGATCAGCACCAAAACCGAGATCGTGCCTCCGGTGAACCCCAGCGTTTTCAGCACCGCCAACTCAGGTATCCGTTCACGCACTGATTGCATCATGGTGTTGGCGGTTAGGAACAGCAGGGTGAACATGACGGCGCCGACGATGGAGTTGGCGATGAAATTGATATCAGCCAGCTGCTTGAGCTGCGACTGCAGCGCCGCGTTCTCGGTCTGCGTGCGCGTCTCGTCCGGCGAATTCTCCGACAGCTTGTCGATTTGCGCGGAAATGACCGCTGCCTGCTGCGGGTTATCTATTTGCACGATGAACTGATGCACCCGATGATTATCGAACTTGCGCGCCTCGTCCCAGTAGTCGTAGTTGATCCAGAATGCGCTGCCGAGGGGCGATTTGGCGAATTGCGGGGTCGGATCGAAAATACCCACGACGTCGAAAGCCCAGTTATTGCTGCCGTCGTTGTTGGTCCAAATAGTCGTGCCCACGGGAATCTTGTCGCCGACCTTCCAGCCGTATTTCTTCGCAAGCGGGCGCCCGATAAGTGCTCCGGGCCGCGTCGCCTTCATCGCAGCGACCAGCGCAGGCGTAATGTTGAGTTCGGGGTAGACGACGGCCAGCTTGTCGACGTTGGTTGCAAAAGCCGGGAGCGCGTTCTTTGCATCTTGAAAATAGCCGCCGAAGAAGCTCAAGTGCGCGATATTGCGCACACCCTTGATCGTCTGCATGCGGTCCATGAGGCTGGCGGGCATGGAGCTAACCGCGCTCATGCGCGCGGTGGTCCACAAGCGGTTGTTGCCGGTGTCCCCTAGTCCAGCCTTGATGCCTTGATTGATTCCCTGCAATAGACCGAACAGCAGGAATGCCACCACGATGGACAGCATGGTCAATATGGTGCGCGTCTTTTTCCGCCACAGACCGGCCCAGATGAGCATGAGGTATTTCATGCGGCGCTCCGCACCGGCGAATCGACGAGGCGGCCCTTGTCCACATGCAGGGTGCGCGATGCGTGATCGGCGGCGAGCGGATCGTGGGTGACCATGATGATGGTCTTACCCTGCTGGCGATTGAGCGTCTGCAGAAGCCTTAAGATTTCTTCCGCATTCTCGCGATCCAAGTCGCCTGTCGGCTCATCGCATACCAGCAGCGTCGGATCGGCCACCAGCGCACGCGCAATGGACACGCGTTGTTGCTGACCGCCCGACAACTCACTGGGCTTGTGCGTTGCCCGGTCTGCGAGACCGACGAGTTCGAGGACCGCTTGCACATTTTTTTTGCGCTGCGCGGAAGATAGGTTCGTCAGCAGCAGCGGCACCTCGACGTTGCGCGCCGCCGTCAGCACGGGCAACAAGTTGTAAAACTGAAACACAAAGCCGATATGCCGGGCGCGCCACTTGGCAAGCTTGCCTCCGGACAACTTGTCGATGCGTTCTCCGGCAACGGTCACCTCGCCTTCGGTCGGCTGATCCAGGCCCGCGATTAGATTCAACAGAGTAGTCTTGCCCGAACCCGACGGTCCCATCAACGAGAGAAACTCTCCCTGTTCGATGGACAAATTTACGCCGTGCAGCACCTCGACCGATTGCTTGCCGCGCTGATAGCGCTTGACTACGTTGTTCAGGGAAACCAGGGTGCTCATCGTTGCTCCTTGCTGTTTTCAATGCGAACTCGTGTGCCATCGCTCAGCTTGCTCAAGTCGCCGAGCGCCACGGTGTTGCCGGCCTCGAGCCCCGCAATGACGATCTGACCTGAAGCGGTTTTCCCGCCGAGCCGCACCGCGCGCCGCTCCACGCTAGCCCCGTGAACCACGAATACGATGCTGGCCGTGCCACTGGTCGCGACGGCATCCGGCGGAATGACCACGCCGGGCGCCGGGCCTTTTTCGGCGCCGCCGGCGCTCGGTTCATTGTCGCTCAAAAATGCGACTCGGGCACCCATCTCAGGAATGATGCGTGCATCCTTCGTTTTAATCGCGATCCTGACCTTTACCGTCGCCTTGGCGCGATCCGCGGTGGGTATCATCGCGATGACGGACCCCGGAATATCCCAATCCGGATAGGCGTTGAGCTTGATGGTAACGGGCTGCTGCGGCCGGACTCGATTGATGAAGTTCTCGCTGACGTCGACCTCGACTTCCAGCGAGTCCATGTCGACGATGGTACCGATGCCGGTCCGGGTAAAACCTCCGCCCGCTGAAATCGGCGAAACCATCTCGCCGGGCTGCGCCGCTTTTTCCGTGACGATGCCCGCGAACGGTGCACGTATCACCGTATCTTCCATATTGCGCTGTGCCACCTCGACTCCGGCTCGGGCTGCCTCCAGGCCGCGTTGGGCAATCAGAAGATTGTTATGCGCCACGTCAAATTGTGCCCGCGACTCGTCAAAGCTCTGCGCACTGATGACGGCCGCGGCCTTCTGTTTCTCGCTGCGTTCAAATATGGGCTTGGCGTCGTCGAAGGCCGTCTGCGCGGACGCCACACTGGCTTCGGCTTGGTCTAGCTGCGCCTTGCTCTGCGCAAGCGCTGCCCTCCAATTGGAGTCGTCCAAGAGCGCTATGACCTGGCCGGCCTCGACGCGCTGGCCTTCCTCAAGCATGACCTTTACGACCTTCCCCGTGACCTTGGACGACACGGTGGCGCGCCGTCGCGCGACGATATAACCCGAGGCGTCGAGCAGGGAGGTGCCTGTGGCATTTGCCGAACCGCCGGCCGCCATGCTTTGCGCCACCGCGGTGGTAATGGGTACGCCGCTGGGATGCATCAGATACCAAACGGCGGAAGCGCCGATCAGAATTACGGCGATCGCCGTCGCCCACCACTTTGCGTTGCCGCCGGAGGGAGGCGGCTCACTGCGATCGATTCGCAGCTGGTTGAGCAGTGCGGCGCGGTCTGTTCCCGCACTTGGGTCGGTTGGGTCGGTCATCGCATCCCGCCGGTAGTTTCCTGCCCTCGAACGACGGGCCTTCGCGCCATTCTAGACGAAGCGTCCTGATATATCCTGTCCCTCAAGGTATGATCCAACGCGCCAATAATAAAGGGGAGTTCTCTATGCTACTGCGACGTGTCCTAGGCGCGGCATCGCTGATGCTGTTGGTCGCGACGAGTCAGGCCGGGGTGCAGGCGGCAAAGCAAGCGCATCCCGCCGCTGCGTCGAATGAAATCCCGGAAACCAAGCCCGAGCTCGTCGGCTTTTCGGCGGAGCGCTTGTTGCGGCTCGATGCCGCGATGAAATCGCTGGTTGACAGCAAGAAGTTGGCCGGCCTGGTCACGGTTCTCGCGCGCCACGGCAAGATCGTCGAGGAGAAGACTTACGGCTACGCGGACGTCGCGGCCCAGAAGCCGATGCAAAAGGACTCCATCGTCCGCATCTTCTCGATGACCAAGCCGATAACCGGCATCGCCATGATGATGTTGTACGAAGAGGGGAAATGGAAACCGAGTGATCCCATTGCGCGCTACATTCCGGAATTCCGGGATCTGAAGGTTTTTTCGGGCGTCGATAAGGACGGCAAGCCCAATCTGGACAAGCCCGTGCACGCTCCCACGATGGGCGAGCTGATGTCGCACAGCGCTGGGTTCACTTACGGCGTTTTCGGCGCCACGCCCGTCGATAAGATGTATCAGGAGGCGCAGCTCCTGAATTCGCCGACGCTGCAAGAATTCATCGATCGCGTGGCAAAGCTGCCGTTGCTCTACCAGCCTGGAGAAGGCTGGGTGTACAGCGTTTCGGTCGACATTCAAGGCTATTTGGTCGAGAAGCTCTCCGGCAAACCTTTCGCTGACTTCTTGCGGGAGCGGATTTTCCTGCCGCTGGGCATGAAGGACACGGGATTTTTCGTTCCCCAGGACAAGCTGGATCGTGTCGCCAGTATCTATCAAGGCGACGCGGCGGCTGCGACTGCCATGCCGAAGGATCCTGGCATCAGTCAGCCGCCGGGAATGCCCTCGGGCGGAGGCGGGCTGTATTCGACGGCCGGCGACTATTTGCGCTTTGCACAGATGGTATTGAATGGCGGCGAGTTGAACGGCGTGCGGCTCGTGGCCCCGAGTTCGATCGAGCTCATGCGTACCAATCACGTTTCGGACGAGGTCAAGAACGCCAGAAAATTCGGCATCGGCCTGTATCAAATGCAGCCGGGACTCGGATTTGGATATGACTTCGCGATTCTCGAGGATCCTCTCAAGCTCGGCAGCACGGCCGGCAAAGGCACGTTTCTCTGGGATGGCGTGGCAGGCACCTGGTTCTGGATCGATCCGACCAACGACGTCGTTTTCGTCGGTATCGTGCAGCGCTGGCTGCTGGCACCGGGGACCCCCGATGTTGAGAACCTATCTCGAGCCTTGACCTATCAAGCGCTGACCAATCCCGCCAAGTAACAAGAGGAATCATTGTGAAAAAACTATGGCTTTGTGCACTCGTGACCGGCGTCATGTTCGCAGGAACTTGCACAGCGGCAAACCCTCTGTCCGCGCAGGATTATTTTGAGATCCAACAGCTTTACGCCAGGTACAACATTGCCATCGACAATGGCGACGCCGAAGGCTGGGCTGCGACGTTCACGCCGGACGGCGCCTTCAACACCATGGTCGGGCACGACGCGCTGGTTAATTTCGTCAAGATGTGGCGCGAGAAGCTCAACGGCGCTACGCGCAAGCACTGGAACAACAATCTGCAGATCACCGGGAACTCAAAGGAAGCGAGTGCCTATGTGTACCTCATGTTGGTGGATTACGGCACCAAGCCCCCGACGATTTTGACGACCGGCACCTACACCGATAGCCTCATCAAGACGAAGGATGGGTGGCGTTTCACCAAAAGGACAACCAAGGGCGATGTCGCGCCGGCATCTGCAAGCCCGCCAGCCGCGGCCCCGCCGCCCAAGTAGGCGGCAGACTCATATGCACGCGCGCATGATTGCGCGCGTCGCATTCGCGATCTCGGCGTGCCTCGCGATTGCCGCGTGCGCATCATCCTCGCAATTTCTCACCGGTACGCCTCGTGTTGCCGTCGCTGCCGCCCAAGTGAGGGTTTACACGATGGCGCCGCAGCGGTTTGAGGAGATTGCCGTGCTGGGTGCTTCCCGAAGGAGTGTCTCAACGGCAGGGGGCGAGCGAGCGATTGCGAAGATGATTGAGTCGATGCGCGCACAGGCCGCGCAGCTGGGCGCAAACGGGCTTCTTCTCGAGGACTTCGCTGATTCGGACCCCCTTTCAGTGGGCACGGGCATCGGCTCCCAGACCTATACGCACAATGCATCGATCAATGTGGGTGTGGGAGGTGCCCTGGGCGTGGTGAAAAAGTCGGCCAGGGCTCGGGCGATATTCGTCCCGCCCGAGCCGGCGCCTTAGTTCCGAATGACGCAGGGTGGCGGGGTTCCATCGTGGCAAAGCGGAGCACCCTCATTGTGCGGGGTGGAACCTTCGCTATCCTCGTGCGGAATATTGCCGCCGTTTCCCAGGCATCCGGTCACGCATGCCGCGAGCAGAACCGTGATGACAAGTTTCATGGTCATTCCTCTAGCGCCGGCGCGCACCTTGGGAAGCCAGCATGCGCGCGGGCGATCCTGCGGTATAGTGGGTCGACCCCACAGCGTCCGTCAGTCAAAGTCCTACAATCGTGAGCGCAAATATCGAAGAGAGGGCCTCGGTTTCCGTCACAAACGCGCTGCGCACGGAGGCACCGATCATTCAAAACCTCATGCAGCTGTACACCCATGATTTCTCGGAATTCTGGGGTGGAACCGAACGCGGTGACTTGAACGCCGCGGGGCTTTTTGATCCATACCCGCTGGACGACTACTGGTCTCGGCCGAACTGGTCAGCGCTTCTCATCAGGTGCAGGGGTGCTCTCGCGGGCTTTTCCTTGCTCAACGACGCGACCCACTCCGGGCTTGCCGCAAATCGAAATATGGGCGAGTTCTTCGTGCTAAGAAAACACCGTGGCCGAGGGGTGGCGCAATTCGCCGCAGAGGCCATTTTCTCCCTGCATCCGGGCCGGTGGGAAGTTGCTGTGACGCGCAAGAACATGCGGGCTCGCCAGTTTTGGCGCCGGTCAGTGCTGCATTCCGGCAGAGCCGCTAACATTCAGGAACTGGACCTGCAAGACGCGCATTGGAATGGGCCGGTGTTTCGTTTTGACTGGTCTTAAGCAATGTTTCGCGCCGCTGTCCGCGGACCCGCTAAAACTGCGCATACACCTATGAACGCAGTTACCGATGCCATGCCGCAGATTCCGCAACTCAAAGACAATCGAATACTGATACCGTCCGAGACCGCTCTGGCGCTCAATCTGATCGGCCGCATGGACTTGCTGCGCCTCAAGGCAATTGCACGACTGCATGCGCGCGGGCTGCCGCCCGATATCACTTGGGATGATCTGCTGCAGGAGGCATTTACTCGGGTACTCGTAGGTTCCCGGCGCAAGCCCCCAGACGTAGCCATGGTGCCGTTCCTAGCGGGCGTCATGCGCAGCCTGCGAGCGCAGCACTGGCAACGCCTGTGCCGCGGGGCGGCGTCGCCTGCAACCGTGCGGATCGATCACCCGCGCGATTTGTCGGCCGAAGCGGCGCTGTGCGACGCGGCTTCGGATCCTGAGCAGTCATTGATTGCGCAAGAACGACTCGACGCAATCTATGGCTTGTTCGCCGGAGACTCGGTGGTGCTGCGAATTATCGCGGGATTGGCCGAAGGACGCTCGGCAGCACAGATCCGGGCGGCGATGAAAATTTCCAAGACCGACTACGCCTCGGCGCGAAAGCGCATGCGCCGCGCTCTGCTTCGTGAAGGACTGACATGCACACAAAATTGACCATCAGGACGCCGGAAGCGGCCCTCGCGCAGGTTCTCGATGCCCTGGAACACGAGCTGGTCGAAGCGACGGATGAGGAGATCCTCGAGGCGGCGAGGGACTTGGGGATGAACCCGATGATGAAGGGGTCCGCGGCATTTTTAGGTCTGCATTATCCGCAGGCGATGCAATGGGCGGATTTTTTTGAGTCCGAAGAGTTGAAAACAGAACTACTCCGCTCGGTGAATCTCAGAGCCGAGACCGAGACTGCGCCGAAGCCTAAAGCGCAGCGCCTGAAGCGCGCAGACCCTGCCGAAAGAAAGAACTCGATCGACAAGTGAAGTGTTGGTTAAGCGTAGAAGTGTTGGTTAAGCGTAAGTGTCGATAATCGCCGCTCGAGGGCCAACGGCCGTCAGCGCCTGGGTGCGGGCGTAGAAGCCGGCGGCGCTGTAGGAAATGTTTCGGTAGGCTTGCGACGCTAGGGCAGGGTGGAGCAGCGCCTCTTGAGAGTTCCCATCCTCGCCTTGAGCCAAAAGCGGCGTGATATCCGCCGGCGTCGCGACGATGGTAAGGGGACGCGGCGAGTTTCGCTGCGGCAGCGTTTCGCCAGCGAGGATCAACGTCTGCTTTTCTGAGCTCACTCTCACAGTCGTTTCCCAAAGCACTCATTGCTTTAGCAGACCGAACCTTACCAGACCTTTTCGGCGGGCACATGACTCATCGCTCAGATACCGCGTTCAGGTGCCTGTGTGGAATGCTATATGTCGATATTACTCTAAATATACAATGTAAGTAGTTGTAAAAACACAATTAAATATTGCCCGCTGGGGCGCCACTTCCTTTAGGGAAGCCGAATGGCAGTGTGCTCGACCCGGTCCGGCCCGCGTTCCGCCTGGTCGGCGATGGCCACATAGAACGTGTCGGGCCGGCTTTTAGAGGCCCGCGGCAGCAGCTTCACGAAGAAGCTCATGGAGTTCTTGCCCTTGGGAAAGGACTGCTGAACTTTCGATTGCTGAACATAGTCGACGCCGGGCTTGGCGGATGCGGCTTCTGTCCACCACACCAACGGCTTGTCGCCGCGCAGACCGGCGGGTCGATGCACACGAATCTCTGCGAAACGCTGGCCGGGTTGGACGCGATAGTCGCTGGGAGAGAGCGAAACGTCGCCGCTCGCAGCAGGAGTCACCACATTCAGTGATGGTGGGTGCCTACCCGATTCGAATGAGGCAAGCGGCGCCGGCGCAGCGAGACTTGCCTTGGTAGTCTGTCCGCGTGCGGCGCTTGAGAGCGCTTCGCCGTTCACCTTGCCGCCGGGCGCCAGACGGATAAAGGCCATCCAAATTACAGCCGTGATCACCAGCAGCGTGAGAACTGCGGAGGCCCTAAAGGATGGAGGGTGCGGCGCCTTCACGGGTGCAGGGGTCAGATTGCGGAGCCCGGACAGGCGCTGCGGGGACTCGCGCCGCGGTTGCAGTCCTTTGAACCAGTCACGTACCGACATCGACCTGCCCGCACGGTGCCAAGACAAAGACTTTGAGAGGGTCAGCCACTGTCGGCGGCCCAACCCCGGCGGCCGCACAGGCACGATCCCGAAGTCGCGCGCCTCGCTGGCACGGCGCCGCTGAAAAGGGTGTTCGCCGGTGAGCAACTCATACGCGATGCAGGCCAAGGCATACAGATCGTCGCGCGGATCCGGCGCCCGGCCGTCCAAGAGCTCGCAACAAGCATAGGCGGACGTCACGGACGACGCCGAGCGAGAACCGGGCTGATTGTCGAGGGCCCGGGAAGCGCCGAAATCGAGGATCCGCACCTCGCCGGCATTGGTAATCATGATGTTTTGGGGCTTCAGATCCGCATGGACTATCTGGCGCTCATGCGCGTGCTCGAGGCCGGATGCGATCTGCCCGATGATCCACCAGGCATGGGCGCGCGACATCGGCAAGGGATGAAATCTTGCCATGAGTCCGCTCAGCAATTCGCCGTCCAGCAATTCCATGGTGAAAAAATCGATGTCGCCGTCTCTGTCGAAGTCGAAGACTTTGACAATGTTCTGATGCGACAAAGTCTGCGCACATTGCAGCTCGTGACGCAGGTCATCGAGCGTTTCTTCGCGCGGTCCCGATGCGCTATGCAGCACCTTGACGGCAACATAGCGCTGCGATGCCGGCAAGCTGCTGCGATAGCGGTCCAACGCTCGAAACACCGTCCCTCGGCCGCCATACCCCAGGCGCTGTTCGATCACATAGCGCTCGCGCAACACTCTGCCGGTTTCGACCAACGGCGGAATCAGTCGGCCCACCAGGGAACGACCGCGCTGGGCGCCCTGCTTGAAGTCGATCGTGACGCCGTCGCTGCGCGGCTCTCCTCGGGAAATCCTCGACTCCAGCGCTCTTACGATCGCGACCGAGACCTCGCCGCGCTTGTAGAGCCGATTGATGAGCCCCATGACCGTTGGGGTTGACTCGGGCGCCGCACGCAGCTCCTCGGCAACGGCATCGATGAACTCTTGCTCGGTGCAGGTTCCGCGGACTGCCTGAACGAATTGATCATCGTTGAATTGACCCGCCATGCGGGCATTGAGGCATTTGTGCAGGGCATACGCCGTGCCCGTTGAATCGTGCGAGCGAATAAACTCTGAGCGCCCGTGAATCGGCGACATTGCTCTCTAGCCCTTTGGGTCGGAATCAACCATTGCTGCCTTGAATTCGTTCATCCCTGTGTTGCTCGTCACTATGGTGTGGTGCAGTCGATGTGTATGTCAGAAAACACCCGCACTTTGCGTGATCCTTGACTTGCACGACGTGAGAATTGCTGCAGAAAACTCCGATGCGCGGACGCCACAATCACAGCGTCGCTTTTCACCGACGCTACGTGCGCGCAGAGTCCTACGCAGAGGCTCGCCGCAGGCGAGCTAAAACCAACCGGGGAGCAGCGGCCGTCCTTCGATTGCTTGGACGAACAGTCCGACGGAAAGCAAAGTGTACGCCAAGGATCCGCCAATCAAGGCCGGCCATCGGAGCCGCAGCGGGAGAAGTCCGGTCAACGCGCCCAGCAGCGGTATCGCCTGCTGCGCATGGATTCCGAGGAAGTGGGCGATGCGAAGATCCCCGCCGGCGCGATTCCAGCCAAAGATCGGCGCGTGGCCCCGAACCACGCCAACGGCATGGCCGGCTTGCTGCGACAGGTAGATGCCGAAGCTGCCGCCCAACGCACAACACAAGACGAGGCCGATCACGACGGCCGCCACGAATTCGCGCCTCAGGCCAGTCGCCGGCCGACGCCATATCTGCCACGCGAGGGGCAGGCAGCTTCCGACCAGCAATACGGCACCCAGGCCCATCAACCCATACATGACCGCATAAAACACGGTCGACTTGTTGAAATGGGACGCCAGACCGTGTCCTGCCTGCCAGGCGATGTAAATGATCTCGAAGCTGCCGGCGGCAATAATTACCCCAGCACAAGCGCGCAAGCTCAGTGCGTTGCGCCGATCGGGACGCACATATCCAAAAAACCAGGCGGTGGTGAGCGCAAACACGGCCACCGAGAATACGAACTTGGTGGGCTTGACCCACACGTCGATGCCGTCGAAGGTGCGCAGGTCGATCAGTTGCATTACCAACATAAACGGCGTCAGGACCAGCAGCAACGCACCATATGCGGCCAAGGTCGGCTGCCTATGAAAAAGCTCAGATGCGATCCCGCGTCGGCCGGTATCCAAAGCCAGTTCAGTCATGCGGATGCTCCTTGCGCGCTGCGACTCGAAAATACGGCCCGTTCGACCCAATACACCAAGAGTCCTGCGGGCCCGAACAAAAATGTAATCGGAAGACAAACCAGCAGCAAGAATCGATTCATGCGCTCCTCGAGGCCTCGCCGCACTATCCAGGTGCCGACAAATAGGTCGAATGCCAGGTAGTGCAACCAGCCCGCGACGAGGGCCGAATCATTGGCGAATAACGTCCGCACACCGCCGATCGAGCCGAAACCACCGCCCGAACTCTCGGCAAATCCCTTTGCAATGCAGGCAATGTAAACCACGGCGAACAGAGCCGGAACGACCAGGCCGGTCAATCGGCGTATCCACAATTGCAAGCGGGGAGTGAATAGGCAAATCGCCAGAGCGACCCAGCACAGTGCTGCGATGCCATTGGCCATGGGGAAGATTTCTGCTGGCGCGATCATTGGAGGCACCTCGGCTGGCGTTTATTCTTTATGGGCCGGACCCCATGGTATTCTCTAACTCAGTGCAAATCGGCGCGATCTAGGAAAACAACTATGCATAAGCCCGCGGCCATCGTTTTGTGCGCTCTCGCAGCCGGTTGCGGGGGCCAGGGGAATGCGCCGACGCCCATGTCGGCGGACGATAGTGCATTCCAGCAGAAACTCCAGGAGCAACTCCTCGACGCCAAACCTGGCGCGGTCATCGAAATTCCGGCAGGCAAGCATGCGCTCGACCGCGTTTTGACCCTGCGCGCGAACGGCGTGACGATCCGAGGCGCGGGCTCTCAGAAGAGCATTTTGTCTTTCAAGAACGAGATTTCCGGCCCCGAAGGCATGCTGGTGTATGCAAGCGACTTTACCATCGAGCACCTGGCGATCGAGGACAGCAAGGGCGACGGCCTCAAGATCAACGACGGCGAAAACATCACGATCCGCGATGTGCGCGTCGAATGGACCGGGGGACCCAAGACGACCAACGGTGCGTACGGTATCTATCCGGTAAAAAGCAAGAACGTTTTGATCGAAGACTCCTCATCGATCGGCGCCTCCGATGCGGGAATTTACGTCGGTCAGTCGCAAAACGTCATCGTTCGGCGCAATCGGGCTGAAAGGAATGTTGCCGGAATCGAAATCGAAAACACCATTGGGGCCGATGTTTACGAGAACACTGCAACCGGCAACACCGGCGGCATATTGGTGTTCAACATGCCGAATCTCACCCAGCCCGGCCATTCGACACGCGTTTTCAAAAATTCCTCGGTCGACAATAACCTCGCCAATTTTGCAGCCAAGGGTGCCGCCGTCGCCAGCGTGCCGGCGGGCTCCGGCGTCGTTGTCAACTCCAATCCGAAGGTGGAGATTTTTGACAACGACATCGCCGGCAACAAGACAGCGAACTTGATCATTTCGAGCTACTACTCGACCAACTACTACAACACCCGCGGAGTCGATCCGAAGTACGATCCTTATCCTCGATCGATATTTGTCTACGGGAACCGCTTCAAGGGGGGCGGCGATTCACCCGACGGCCTTGAATTGAAAACACTCAAGGTGGCAATGTTTGGGCTCAACGGGCATTTTCCGGATGTGCTCTGGGATGGCTACCTGGACGCGTCGACCCTAGTAAATGGGATGCCGCCCGCTGCCGAACGCATCTGCGTGGAGAATGGCGATGCCGAAGTGTTGAATGCCGATGGTCCTCACAAGTACAAAAACCCGAAGGTAGAAAAAACGTCCTTTCAATGCGAGCTGCCCAAGCTTGCAGCGATCGATTTACCGCATAGCTGAAGGCCGGCTCGGTGACCGATAGTCCCCGTTGTTTGCGGCGTCTTGGGATTTGCATCGGCGCGCTGGCGCTCGTCGCGTGCACCAGCGCGAAGGACCCTGTGCACTTCTTTGCCGACGGCAGACCACCGCGCTTGAGTGACTGGCATGTGGTGTACGCTGACGGTGGCAATCTCGTTTTGAACAGCGGGGTGGTTCCGTACGACCTGAACACGCCCTTGTTCAGCGACTATGCGCACAAGCTGCGCACCGTCTGGATGCCGCGCGGTACGCCCGCGCGCTACCAGGCAGATGCCAGTTTTGATTTTCCAGTCGGTACCATCATTTCCAAAACTTTCTACTATCCCTTGCCCAAGGGTCCGCATCAGAGCGTAAATTCGGTGGCGCGTACCGATGCTCAGCCTAGCGGCCTGATCAAGCTGGCAAACGTAAGGCTCATAGAAACACGGCTTCTCGTGCGTCGCGAGGGAGGCTGGCAGGCATTTCCTTACGTGTGGAATTCCGCGCAGACCGAGGCAGAGCTTGCCCGCACGGGCGATGCAAAACCGCTCGAGCTGGTCTCGGACGATGGTGCCCGTGAGGCTTTTACGTACGTGGTTCCGAATGAAAACCAGTGTGCGGGATGTCATGTGGTGGATCTTAAAACCAAACTAATCGCACCCATCGGCACCAAGGCGCGGCACCTGAACCGCGATTTTACCTACGACTCGGGCAGGGAGAATCAGCTGGTCCATTGGACCAAACTGGGCTATCTCGCCGGCATGTCTAATGACACTCATCCAAACGCCGACTGGCGCGACGCTCGGCAGTCGCTCGATGCCCGTGCCCGGGCATATCTCGACATCAACTGCGGGCATTGTCACAACCCGAAGGGCCCGGCCAATACCACGGCGCTGGATTTAACGATTTTCGCAAACATCGATCGCTACCTTGGCGTTTGCAAGCCGCCGGTTGCGGCGGGCCGCGGTACCGGAGATCATTTTTTTGACATCGTCCCGGGAAAACCGCAGGACTCGATTCTGCCGTACCGGATGCAATCAACCGAGCCTGGCATCATGATGCCGGAGCAGGGGCGCTCGACCCCGCACCGAGAAGGCGTTGAGTTGATTACAAAATGGATTTCGTCGATGCCGGGAGCGTGCTCATCCTCCGAGCAAGGCAGCTAGCGATGCGGGGCGGTCACTCGCGGCTGGTTCCCGACAACACTCTGATGACGCGCGACTCGCCGCTGCCGACGTAGGTTTGCTCGCGATAAATCACCGTGCTGCCGGTGCGGATTTCCACCACATGCGCGCCCGCCGACACGTTCAATACCTGCGGCTTGCCGTTGACTTCGGCGGTTTGCCCGTTTTTGACATCGTCAACAAATACGTCGGAGCCGGCCGGGGCGCCGGTGACAACCAGCTGAGGCGAGGGCGGCGCTGCCTTGGTGCGGTGAAACCAGCTGCAACCCGACAGGCTTAAGACTACCAGCAACAGGAAGATCTTCAATCGAGGCTCCTAGGGTTCGCAACCGTCAGGCAGGTTAACACCACGGAAGGCTTGCGAGTCATACGCTATGTCACGCTTCCGGCGCTGTCGTCCGACCGCGACGGTCAATCCTGGTACCACTTGAGAACTCGAAGGGCACGCAGCGTGTTCCAGTGGCTGGCGCGGCCCACACCCGGGTCCATTTCAAAGGGAATCAAATGTGCGTGTGCGCGATTGAGCGGCCAGCGTCCATTTTGATGTCGCCGCCGGCTCACGACTTCGATTGCCTCGGCCGCGCGCTTGTCCGGTTTGACACCCGCGCGGCGCAGGTAGTCAACGCCGCGCAGCACGTCGTACCAGCAGCGGGTTGGAAATGCGAACCGCATCCAGCGCCGATCGATCAGTTCGCCCGACCTCAGGGACCGCAGCATGCGGCGTGAAAGAAGATAGTCTTCAGCCCGAGCCCGCGCTTTCCTGATGGCGGCCGACGGACCACATGCCTTCTCGTATTCCAGCAGCCCCTCGAGGACGCAGATGGTCGAGTGGAACGACGATCGGCTGCTTTTTGGCGCCTCGCAATTCCAACCGCCATCTTCGAGCTGCTCGCCGAGCAAACGCTGGAGCAGGTGCTTGCTGGGTTCGCCGAAATAGGCACCGGTTCCCAGAATTGCCCCGTTGATGCAAGGCTCAGTCTCGCCGTCGAAGTACGGTCCGCAGCCCGGGAATCGGTCCCAAGAAATATGCTTTCGCACGCGGCTGACCGCGCGACGCACCTCTTTGCTGTCGGGATTCGCGCCCAAATCCTTGAGCAGCGCAAGACACCAGACCGTCGTCATCCAGCCCGGATCGTCTCGGCCGCCCCAATAGCCCCGCGGAGATTGAAACCCGAGCAGCCGTGCTCCCCATCCTTCGGTGGCAACCCGCGCGCGTTCCAAAGCAACGGCCTTATCGCCCGCATCGGTCAAATCGCGCATCACCTGCCATCGAATGGCCGGATCGGAATCCAGCAACCAGCGCATCACGTTCATGCAATGAATTTACCAATTCCCTGATGATGGCGCTCGTGGCACGCCGCACCGGAGGCGTGGCGCTGGCTTTCCATAACGCGGACCTGCCGGGGCCATTGATTGACATTCGCCCGCCAGCCACTTAGATTGCGAATGCGAACTATTCGTATTTACATTAAGGTCTGGAATGAACCCTCAAACGGCATCCTCGCGACGCATTACTCCCACGCAAGCAGGAGTGGGATCCATCGTCTGCCTGGCATCATCCTTGGGTGCACATGGAGCCGCCACCGGAGAAGGCGCCGCCGATAGCGACCTTAAAGAAATCGTCGTCACCGGGCACCCGTCGATCAGCGAATTCGGCACGTCGCTTCAAGACACACCGCAAAACGTCACGGTAATCCCGCAGCAGGTCTTGACGGAGCAGGCAGTCAACAATCTGCAGGACGCGCTCAAGAACGTGCCGGGCATTACGCTGAATGCAGGCGAGGGAGGCACTCACGGCGACAACATCAATTTGCGTGGTTTCGCAGCCAGCGATGATTTTTTTCTCGATGGCCTGCGCGACACGGGCTTTTATACGCGGGACAGTTTCAACCTCGATGCGATCGAAGTGTACAAGGGACCTGCATCGACATTGTTCGGACGCGGCTCGACCGGCGGAGTCGTCAACCAGGTCAGCAAGGCGCCGCAGCTTGATAGTTTCGTGCGCGGTGCCGTCGTTGGCGGCACAAACAGCGAGTTGCGGGGAACAGCCGACGTCAATTACGCCTTCGGCGATAGTTCGGCGTTTCGCGTCAACGCCATGGGCCACAAGTCCGAGGCCGCGGATCGCGACTTCGTGAACAATCGGCGCTGGGGCGTGGCGCCCTCGCTCTCATTCGGTCTTGGCAAGCCGACCACCCTGACGTTGGCGTACCTGCATCAGGAACAAAATGACATTCCCGACTACGGCATTCCCTTTGCCTTCGGCAAACCGGTTCCGGTGCCTCGCAATACCTACTACGGATTGCCTTCCGATGATCGGACTCGCTCGCGCGTCGATGTTGGAACGGTGATTTTCAAGTCCATTTTCAGCGAGAATTTCTGGCTCACCGACACGGCACGGGCCGGCAACTATTTCTTCGACAGCCGCGAGACCGCTGCTCACTATGGCGCGGCGCCACCGCCGCCAGGTACTCCGCTCGACACCGTGCTGACCTTCCGGGATCGCCCGAGCGCGCAGGGCACGGTCAGCACGCTCATGAATGATACGAACCTGCATTTTCGCTTCGCAACAGGCTTGGTGCAGCAGCACGTGATCGCGGGCATCGAGCTCGACCGCGAGGAGGCCGACCTGACGCGCTTCGCCAATCAGCTGAACGCTATCCCGGGAACACCGGTATTGAGCCCCGACCCATTCGAGCCCTTTCCCGGCCATCAAACTCAAATTACGCAGACTCCGGACACGGTCACCAAGACCGTCAGCGGGCTGGTGGAAGATATTCTGGATTTTGGCCCCCAATGGCAGGCAACGGTCGCCGTGCGTCTCGATCGGTTCAATGCCGAATTCAATGAACCGATCACGCATGCGCATTTTGAGCACACCGACACGATCGGCAGTCCGCGCGCATCACTGGTCTATAAACCGATTCCCACGCTCAGCATCTACACCTCATACGGCACGTCCTACGATCCGTCTGCGGAAAACTTGTCCCTGAGCGCCAAAACCGCGTCCCTCGGGCCTGAAAAGGACAGGACATTTGAGGCAGGCGTAAAGTCGATGGTGCTCAACGGACGTCTCGCGTTGCAAGCCGGCGTCTTCCAGACCGAGATGACCAATGCGCGGGTCGGCGACCCTACGAATCCGACCGCGCCGCAAATTCTCGCAGGCGAGGAACGCGTGCGCGGCTTCGAAGCCGACGCAATCGGCTACCTGACCGATGAACTGGAGATTACCGCCGGGTACACGCACCTGGATTCC
>DASXOY010000016.1:0-103245 GCA_036493935.1 Steroidobacteraceae bacterium
GAGCGCTCCATGCGCGACGTGAACCGGGATTGCCTTCTGCTGTTCATGCGCGGCGCCGGCAGCTGGCTCGCCAAGGGCTTGGTACGCGGCGACGATCAACGCAAGTCGCAAATCGCCGCCGAGATCGCCGATCTCCTGCGGCTGGGCCTCAATCCGCTCTAGTTATTTGGCGCTGATGACGATCAGCTCGACCGCCGGCGGCGGCAGCTGGGCCTGCAGCTTGATAGTCGGCCCGTTCTGCACGCTTTGGTCGATCAACGCGAAATCCGCCGAACTATCGGTGCGATAACGCTTCACTTGATACTTGCCATCGCTCGGCAGCGTGATGGCAGCATCGTAGCCGCCGTTGTCCCGATACTGCAGCGCGCGGCGCTCCGGCAGCGACGTGTCCCAGTTGTCGCGCGGCCGCAGGAAGTTTGCGGCGATCTGATAGTTGCTGATCAGCACCTGAATGAGGCGCCGGTCAGCGGACCGGCCCGCCGCCACGGCCAATCCCGCCTCGTCGCCTCCCGTGGCTCGAATCAGCACGGGCGTGCTTTTCAGCGCACCAAATGCCTTGAGCGCATTGGCGGCCGAATCGGCTGCCGCTCCACCGGCAGAAGCCTGCCCTGCGGCGCGATAGGTTTGCGCATCGATCGGCCCGCCGAGCATGTAGATGAGCGCGCTGGCGGCAAATGCGGCCAGCTCGGGCTTAAAGCTGTCGGCGCTGGCCGGATCGGCATTCCATTCGTCCAGAACATTTTTGGTCGAGCCGAAACCATGTGCGTCGAGAATGATGCGAAGCTGCCTTGCGATCGAGACGAACAAATACGGATCGTTTGAATCCACCGCATAGAAATGCCATGAAAAGAAATCAAGCGGCAGGCGCCTCGAGCGCACGAAGTCCAAAAACTTCTCGCGGTACCCGCCGGCAATCAGCGGCTTGGCCAGCGCCGGGCCGCCGACCAATGCAGCGGGGTCGGCCGATTCAATGGCTCGCGCGGCTTTTTCGTACAGGGCATAGTAATCCTCCGGAGAGCCGCTCCAAAAGAGCTTGGAGTCCGGCGCATTCCAGACCTCCCAGTACCGGATGCCGTAGCGAAAGCCCTTGGCCCATCCGGCGTTGTAATGCAGCACGATATGCCGCGCAATTTGCGCCCACTTCTCCGGGTCCGCAGGCGGCCCCGGCGAGGTAACGGCGGATCCGCCGAGGCGAAACAAGGGTTCCGCACCACTCGACCTGATGGATCCGATCAGCTTATCGGTTGCCGCAAAGTTGTAGCTCTTCGGGCTTTCTACATCGGCACTCTTGTCGGGAAATATTGCGTCGATATCGGCCGCCGCCGACCGGTCGGGGAGCCGCACCAAGTCGATGTGCGCAGAGCGGTAAAATGCGCTGTCCTCCGCATCCCGCGCCTGCACACCGCTGAAGGGCCGCAACGCGCCGACCGTGACCGTGGCGTCGACGGAGATTTGGCGAGTCGGCAGGTCTTCTGCAGCCGCGGGAGCGACCGCCATCGCGAAAAGAAGGAATTGCCCTACGATGGGTCCGGCCTGTTTCAAGGGTTGCGATCCATTGCCCTACCCTTCGCCATCTTCCCCCTCGCTACACGGGCACCAGTGCCAGTACCCGCAGCGGACTGCCCGAGCCGTTCACGATTTTTAGCGGCGGTGCAATTACCACGGCACCGGTGGGAGGCAGCTGATCCAAGTTGATGAGGCTTGCGAGTCCGAAACGATTGGCACCGTGCATGATGGTATGGCAGGGAAACATCGGGTTGAAGGTGTGCGCCTGACCCGCGTCAGTGCCCACCGTTTCCACCCCCACTCCCAAGATATCGCGCTCGCGGGCGAGAAAAGGCACGCATTCCGGATGAAAGCCCGGCGTATGGGAGCCGTCGGCGGCGAAATTCAGAAACGAATCGCCCGCGCGCTTCGACCAGTCGGTGCGGATCAGCACCCAGGCGCGGCTGGGGATGCGGCCGTGTTTACTCTCCCATTGTTCAACGATGGCCTGCGTGAGCAGAAAATCGGCGCTGCCGCGCACTTGAGGCGAGACGTCGATGACGCAGGCAGGACCGATGAACCGTTCCACCGGAATGTTGTGGGTCGCGTTGTCCGGATAGTCCTTGCCCGTCACCCAATGAATCGGCGCATCGAAATGGGTGCCCGTATGCTCGCCGCAGCTGATGTTGTTCCAGTACCATGCCGGGCCGCGCGAGTCGTAACGCGAGATCTCCTCCAGCGCGAAGGGCTTCGATGGGGCAAATTGTTCGGGCAGGCGAATCGTCTGGGTTGCGGCTTCGAGCGGCACCGTCAGATCGACAACGCGGATGCCGCCGCGAAGAATGCCATCGACAAGCGTGGAAAGCGTCTGCGAATGAGTAGCCATTTGGTTTCCCGTGTGTGCGGCGCGAATCTAATAGTTGATCGAGGGATTGTCCCCCGGATAAATCACTCCCACGATATCAAATCCGCCCGGGGTTGTGCATTGAACCGAATGCAGCTGCTTGCGCGGCAAGAACAGCACGTCCCCGGCAACCACCGGAGTCTTGGTCCTCTCGGTCCAGACGACGCCTTCTCCGTTGAGAAAGATTAGTGCCTCTTCGTACAGGTGCCGGTGGGGCTCGGCTTTGGACAACGGAATGTTGCCGATGAATTGCGTCACCACGGTCGAGCCGTGCTCGCGGTTGACCAGCATCTGGTAGTAGCGCTCGGCCATTTTGTGCCGCTGCGAGGGATCAATCGAAGCAACCCGATTGGGGAACTCCGACTCGAAAGTCGCCGGCATCCCGTCAATCAGAACCAGGTCCTCGCTGCCGGGTCCGTTCGATACGAAAACCTTGAGCAGCGCTGAGGACTTGTTATGCACGCGATATGCTTCCGAAGGCCGCACATAGATACCGGTCAGCGGCTCCACGGCGAAATGCCGGCCGCCAATCTCAATGTCGCCGTCGCCCTGGATCACGAACAGCACGGTATGACGCCCGTCGGCCGCGATCACCGGCGAGCTACCCGCCGCGATCTCCGCATAGAACTGCGATTGAAATAACGCGCCCAGCGTCGGCGTCACGACCTGGCAGTAGCGCATCGCGCCGCGCGCGTTCAGCGGCGCACGGGCGGTGGAAAAGACGTAGCACTGGCCGTCCAACCGGACGATCGGTCCGGCGCTCGTTACAGCCCACGATACTTTTTGGTTTTCGGGGCTGTCCGGGTCGTCCGTGAGATAGCCGCCGGGCAAATTGCTGTGTGCGCCATCGCAAAAAGGCCCGGTGCCGGTCTGCTTGCAGCCGCAAAAAATGACGTCTTCGTCGCGTTCCGCCTTGAAGGCAATCGGCAGAAACCCGCTGCCCTCATGCGAACCGTCGCAGAACGGCTGGGTTTTGGAGCGCCCGCAGGCGCACCATAGATAACGCTTCCCTGCCTTGACCTCGTAGTAGTAACCCTTGCGATTGGCGATGAGGGGCGCCGGCTTCGCACTCATGGCGTTTCCCGCATCACGCCATCGGCGCCGCGCCGCAGCGCATGAGCATGCACCGGCAGCGGCGCACCCGGCTTATCCTCGATGCTTGCGCCGAATGGCCAAGTCGCGGGTGCGATGGCGATGTAGCGCGCAAATCCACCGGTGCCTCCTTCGAACTTGGCGAAGCCAATCGTGATGAGCGCGCCGGCCTCCGGAACCTGGTCGAGATTCGCAACCCCCTCCGCCTGAGCGAAATTATGCTGCAGCAGCCATTTCTCGCCCACGAATTCCGGCGCGGTATTGTCGGTATCCAAGGGTTCGTGACCATGCATCAAAATATGCCGCTCCAGGTGCAAGTATTTGAGTGCTGCCAAGCTTACGCCAGGAAACGGCTGCGCCGTGAACCGCTTGGGATCAGTCCATTTCTTCGACCAGTCCGAGCGAATCATCACCACTGACCCTGCCGGAATTGGTCCGTGGCGGCGTTCCCAATCCTTGATATCTGCAATCGTGGCCTGGTAGCCAGGATTTAATACGACTTTGGGCGCGACATTGACTACGACCAACGGGCGCAGAGCCACGGTGGGCGGAATATCACTGATAGTTGCGCCGTGATCGTTCTCATGCGCCGGCGGACCGAATTGCGTGCCGATGTGATCCATGGGCAAGTCATAGGCGGTGATGGCCACGCCGTGCTTCTCGTAGCTGAAGGGCTCCCCCTTCTCGATGACGCCGGGTATGGAAATGCCGGCCCGCGTCGGCCCCACGCTGAAGTCGACGAACCCTTCGCCGAGCGGGCCGCCGGGCGCTATGGCGTGGGTCAAATCGATGTACTTGGCGTCGCGGAGCGTAGCGTTGTAGAGCTCCCACAGCGGCAGTCCCTTGCCGCTTTGGCTTGCGAGCGCCAATCCTCCGCTGCCCAGCATTGCAACGGTGAACCAGTGGACGAACCGGCGCATGCCCCCTCCTTCGAATGCTAGAACTTGCGCGTTGCAGTCAAGCCGATGGTGCGCGGACGCACCGTCAGGAGCGCATCGGGGTCTTGCGATGAATTGATCGCCGAAACTTGCGCGCGCTTGTCGGTCAGATTACGCGCAAATGCCATGACGCTCCACGGGCCGTTGATTACGCCGGCCCGCAAATTGAGCAGCGCAAAGGAGTCCAACGGAATATTGAAGCTCGTATTGGACGCGAAGTACGCGTTCATGGCGCCTCGATAAGTCACTTCGCCCGCAAGAACTCCCTGCCAGGTGCCGGAAATCGGCGCCGTATAGTTGAGTCCGAGGTTCATTTGGAACTTAGGAACGTTGGGAATCGAATCGCCGGTGCGGCCCAAAGTTGGATTCAGCGCATATTGCGCGGCGGAGGCGCCTTCAGTGAGGTAGGCATCCTGATACGAGCCTGTGAAATTCGCAGACAGATACTCGAAGGGATGCGCGGTGAATTCGAACTCCACGCCCTTGACGCGCGCCGTGCCCGCGTTGCCGAGATAAACGAATGCGCCGTCGGCGGTGGTTTCCTGTACCTGCATGTTGTCCCACTTGATGACATACACGTCAGCCTGATAGTCGAACATGCCGCCGAACAAGCGCCCCTTGGCGCCCAACTCGTAATTGGTCAACGAGTCCGGCGAGTATGCCGGCGGAATGGGCTCGAACGGTTCGCTGACCGCGTTCAGGCCGCCGCTACGAAAGCCGGTGGAGATCGTGCCGTAGGCCAGTAATTCGTCGCTGAACTTGTAGCTGCTGCTGATCTTCCAAGTGACCTTGTTGAAGGTTTGCTCGGGATCATTGACCGGCACCAGATTGGGCGCGCCGGGAAAGCCGCCGAACGGATGGGTCTGCGTTTGCACGCCGTTCAAGGTCTCAGTGAAGTAGCGCACGCCCGCCACCGCGGTCCAGGCGTCGGTGATTTTCCACGTGGCCTCACCGAAGCCCGCATACTGCGTGTCGCTGCGCTGATCGGTGCGCCCGAAGAAGGTGTTGCCCACACCGGGAAAATCCAACGCATCTTGGGCAGTTGAGGTGCTGAAAGGCCCGGTCACCAAACCATTTCCGCCGGTGGTGATCACTTGCACTGCCAGATCCTGGGTCTCGTGCTCGCGAAACACGCCTGCCACGAAATTGACCGGAGAACTCAGATCGCTCGCGAAGCGCACTTCGCTGGAATTGACCTTGCGGGTGCGCGGCTCGAGCGTCTCCGCGGGAACAGGAACGTCGAACGACACCAGAACTGGCGTCGAGTCGAATGTGAAGTCGGTGGTGCGGTTGTACTGATTGGTGGTACCGGTTATCGTGCCGAAGCCGGTCTTGTATTCCACCGTCAGGCCGAAGATCTTGAGATTGTCGCTCCAGGGACTCAAGGTCACGTCGGTATTGCACAGATCGCAGCCCTGGGTCGGCGGGATGGGTCCGCCGGCAAACGCTGCTACCCCGGCCGGGGTGTAGCGCGACGAACCGCCCGAAGTTTCGGTCTGCGCGGTGTAGTTGGCATCGATGGTGAGATTCTCATTCGGACGGAAACGCACGATGGCGCGTCCGCCGCCGACATCGTCATCATTCACGCCCTTGACGAAACCGATGCCCGCCACCGGGACGGTCTGGAAATTCGGCGCCGTCGCTGTTCCGATGTTGGTGATGCCGGTGACGCCCGCGCCCACCCGGGTCTGATTGATGAAACCGCTGTCGTAGAGTTTCCATCCCACCAACCGCACCGCGAGCACGCCGTCGATGATCGGCAGATTAACCTCGCCGTTGATGTCGTAGTTGCCGCTGGCGTGCGAGGTCTGCGAGCCTTCCGTGGTCAGATAGCCGCCGAGCGTGTTGAGGTCTGGAGAATTGGGAACGAAGCGGATCGTACCGCTCATGGAACTCGCGCCGTACAAGGTGCCCTGGGGTCCGCGCAATACTTCGACGCGATTCAAGTCGTACAGCCTGACGTCGGATTCAAAGCCGCCGCCATCATCGGCATTCGAGCCGCTGATCACCGCTTCGCCGTAGTACACGCCCGTCGTTGCATCGCCATTCGAATTGATGCCGCGGATGACGTATTTCTTATCGCCGGGACCCAAGTCCTGAATCGAGAGGCCGGGAACCTGCCCGGCAATGCTCATGATCCCCGATGCACTTTCGTTCTGCAAAGTCTCGCCGCTGATCGCTTGGATGGATACCGGAATATCCAGAACTTTCTGGGCATTGAGCTTGTTGGCGGTGACGACGATCTCCTCGAGACCGGCAGAGTTGGCGGCAACCGTCTGAGCCAGCGACGCGAGCGGCGCAGCCGATGCGGCGGCAATGCCAACGCTCGCGGCAAACAGCCGGATTGCAAACTCAGACTTGCGGGTCAACCCCCGTCCAATTGTTCTATTCATCGCAGATTCTCCCTGGATTTAAGCGATCACAATATGAGTTATCATATGAAATATCAAATAAATGCGGGCGACTGTTGCGCATGACCCACAGAACGCGTCATTTTAGCTGCGCATGTTTCGGCTCAAGCGGCGGATCAGCGCGAATGCGGCGGCGATTTGCGCAGCTGAAAAGCCCTCCAGCAGGCGTTGCTCGCGGCGCCTCACGACGACATTCAGCGAGTTGAACAGCGCCCGGCCCTTGTCGGTCAGATAGACCTCGACGCAGCGTGCATCGTCGGGGCGCAAGATTCGGCGCACATAATTTTCCTTCTCCATGCGCATCAAGGCACGGCTCAAGGCCGATTGCTGCACCATCGCGCGATCGATGATCTCTTTGATCGTGATGCCATCACCCATCGAGAGAACCGCCAAGATCCGCCAGCGGGTCACATTGATGCCTTCGCGCCGCAGCTTCTCCATCAGGTCGGTGTTGAGCTGATAGGCAAGCCGCGCGATCAAATGCGGCAGGAAATCATCGAACAACGGCCGGTCCTTGGGCGCAGGCGTCGAGCTCGGCTCGCTTGCGGAATTCTTGGTGTTTCGTGACGCCATGTTCTTAAAATGGGCTCTGGCCGCTTAAGATGGCCGCCAGCCTTGCGGCGTCCAGATTGCCGCCCGAGATTATACAGACAATATTGCCTCGGCCCCCCAGCCCCGCCATGGCAGCAGCCAGCGCCACCGCACCGGCCGCTTCCGCAATGATGCGATGCCGGTCGGCCAGCAAGCGAATCGCCGCGGCGATTTGCGCAAAAGAAACGCACGAGGCCGCATCCGCCGTCTGGCGCAGCAGCGGCCACATTTCCTCGAGCACCGTCGTGCTGCCCATGCCGTCGACAAAGCTCTTTAGATGCGGCACCTGCGTTGGCCGCCCGTTTTTGAGCGCGGCGCCAGCCGGTTGCGCAGCTTCCGACTCCACGGCAATCATGCGCACGGCAGGCTTGAGGCGCCGCATCACCGAGCCGATGCCGCAGATCAGGCCGCCGCCCCCGAATGGCACCAGCACCGTGTCGCACTCCGGCAGTTGCTCGAGAATTTCCGCGCCTATGGTCGCATTGCCGGCCAAGACAGCCGTTTCCGCTACCGGATGTATGAACGTGCCCTCTTCTCCTGAACAGCTGCGGCTCGTGAGCACTGACCACCATTCATCGAAAGGCAGTCGAATCACCTTGGCGCCAAGCTCCTTCAGCGCATCCAGTTTGGTCTGGGAGGCACCCTCAGGCACCACCAACGTCGCCGGGATGCCAAGCAGCTGCGCCGCAAAGGCGAGACCCTGCCCAAAGTTACCCGAGCTCGCGCTCAAGACCCCCTGCCGAAGGCGGATTGGATCCATGGTTCTGAGGGCATTCACGGCCGGGCGGATCTTGAACGAGCCCCACGGCTGAAGATTTTCCAGCTTCAGATAGATACGGGTGCCGGGCATTTCAGCATTCAGCCGGAGCAATGGCGTTCGAATTGCGATGCCGCGAAGATTGCCGCGTGCGGCCGCGACCATGTTGCCGTCCGGCAAGATCAGCGACTCAGAAATCAATTACCTGCCCGGTGCCCGCAGCGCGCGCCTTCTGCAGCACATAGTGCGCTGAGGCTAGATCCTGCGGCGCAATCCCCAGCGATTTGTACAGAGTCATGTCGAGCGGCGAGCAACGCCCCTCCTTGGAATCGTTGGCGACCTCGCCGATCTCCGCAAGGATGTGCTCCGGCGTGATCGCGCCGGCGCGCAGCGCGCGAAGGTACTCGCCGCCCTCGTTGACGGTCGAGTTGCGGCAATCGACGAAGAAGCGCGACTTGACGACCGCGGGGGTATCGATCTCCGCCGCCGCGGCGATGCTGGATCCAACCACGTTCAAGTGCACGCCGGGGGATAACCAGTCGCCTTGCAGGATCGGCTCCCGCGCCTTGGTCGTGGTGCATACGATGTCCGCGCCCGTCACGGCCTCGCGGACGGATTCAGAAGTTTCGATCGATACTCGATGGCGCGCGCCCTCAACCTCAGCAAACTTCTTGGCTTTGTCGCGATCGCGTGCCCAGACCCGGATGCGCCGCAGCGGCCGCACCGCCAGCATAGCCTCCAGATGGCTGCGAGCCTGCTCCCCCGCTCCAAGCAAAGCCAGGTCGGACGCGTCTTCGCGCGCCAAAAGCCGCGTGGCCAGTCCACTGGCCGCGGCGGTGCGAATGGCGGTGATTTCCGCTGCGTCGAGCAGAGCCACGGGCTGGCCGTGCTCAGCTTCAAACAGCAGAACCAATCCCAGATGCGATGAATACTGCGGCGGTTTGTTGCGCGGAATGAGACTGACCAACTTCACGCCGAAGCACTCGGGATCCGCAAGATATCCGGGCATCATGCCCATCATGCCGCGATCGCCAGGCATCACCAAAATCGAGCGAAGCGGCAGGACGACCCGGCCTTCCGAAACCGCGATCATGGTGGTTTGCATCAGGTCGATGCACTCAGGCATGGGCAAAAGCTGGCGCACTTCCGGGCCACGCAACACCCGGATCTCCATGCTAGCGCGGTCCGAACGAGGCGCGCAGCTCTTTCATGGAAGCAATGAAGGACTCTACATCGTCTTCATTGTTGTAGAAATGAAAGCTCGCGCGAACATTGTCATCGCGATATGAGGTGACGATGTCGTGCTTCATGAGTTCGGCCGACAAGCCCCCACTGTTGCGCGAGGGCACGGCCACCGTGGCGCCGCGCCGCTCATCTTGCGCAGGAGTAATGCTGGGCCAACCGATTTCCTCGAGTCTTCGCATGCAACGCCGCGTCAGGGCGTAATTGCGCTTGGTGATCGCCTCTGTGCCGACGCGCAACAGCATCTTCAAGCCTGCTTCGGCCGCGTAGCAATTGACCACCGGCGGTGTGCCGGCTTCGAAGCGGCGCGCATTCGGTGCCGGGCGGTTGGCGGTAATATCCATCGCCGTGATGTTTGCCTGCGCAAACCAGCCGCTATTGGTCGGCAGGAGCGAGCGCACGCAGGAGTCCTTTGCATAAAGGAAGCCGATGCCGGCGGTTCCCAGCAAGTACTTGAGCATGCCGCCGGCCGCAAAGTCGACATCCAGCGCCTTCACGTCTATGTCGAGTGAACCCACCGATTGATAGCAATCCAGCAGCACTTTGGCGCCCTTGGCGCGCGCGATGCGCACGATGCCGGGAATGTCCAGCTTGGCGCCGTTGCGAAAGCAAACGTGCGTGATTGCCACGAGTTGCGTTTCCTCATCGATGGCCTTCTCGAACATTTCCGCAGGTATATAGCCGTCCGCGGCACGCGGCACATGCACCACCCGTGCTCCGCGCGGCTCCTGCGCGTGCCAGATTTGCGCATTGGTGGGAAATTCGAAGTCGCTCACCACGACCTTGTTGCGCGGCCCGTTGAATTGCAGCGCGCTTGCCAGCGCGTTCAATCCGGCCGAAACAGAGGCGGTGACGGCGATCTCGTCGGGCGAGGCGTGCAGAAGCGTCGCGGTCAAATTCCGCACTGACTCGTTCTTCGTCACCCAGACGTCCCAGTTGGCGCCGACGAGCAGGCGGTCTTCCATATAAGCGTTGAACGCGGCCCTCACCTCGTTCGCAAGTGCGCAATACGAGCCGCTGTTAAGATAAGTCTTTCGCTGCAGGACCGGAAATTCCTTGCGCAGTGCCTCGAAGTTCGGTTCCATGTCGAAGTGTTCCTGTCGCAAGAAATTCACGCGCTGAATTATATGCACAGTCATATAAACATGCAATTATGCGCGGCACGCAAGCAGCGCTTGCGCATCAGCCGCGAGGGCGTATAGGTGTTCGCCGAAGTGAAGCCGGTCGGGATCGCGCAAATTGACGCAGCGCGCGAGCGCATCAAGGACTTGAGCCTCATCACTCCGCTGGTTGGATGCGACGTCGCACCGCAGGATAAGACGCTGCGGCTGAAGCTGGAAAATCTTCAGGCCATCGGCTCGTTCAAGATCCGCCCCATCGCCAACGCGATTTTATCGAAAAAACCCAGCGACCTGCGTGCGGGACTCTACACCACCAGCTCCGGCAACAGCGCGCTCGGCGTGGCGTGGATGGCCCGCCGCTTGGATCTCAAGGCCACCGCCATCGTCTCCGCCAATGCGCCGCAGGCGAAATTGGAAAAGCTGCGACGGCTGGGCACTCGCATCGAGACGCTCAGCAATGAGGCCTGGTGGCGCGCAATCGAGACTGGCGTTCTGGAGGACCAGGCCGGCGCGTATATAGACGCGGTGCGAGATCCGGCTTCGCTGGCCGGGGATGGCACGATCGGCGCTGAGATCGTTTCACAGTGGCCGGAGGTCGAGGCGATATTCGTTCCCTTCGGCGGAGGCGGCCTCGCATCGGGAATCGCGTGCGCCGTGCGCGCCCTCAAGCCGGCGGTGAAAATCATCGCCTGCGAGCTCGAGAGTGCGCATCCTTTGAAGACAGCATTCGCCGCGGGCGCGCCGACCCTCAGCCCGCACGATGCCGGATTCGTCAGCGGTGTGGGTTTCGGCACCGTGTTGCCCGAGATGTGGCCGCTTGCCCGTGCGCTGATCGATGACGTGGTGACCGTGTCGCTCGCGCAAGTGGCTGCGGCCGTTAAACTGCTCGCGCAAAACAATCGAATCGTGGCGGAAGGAGCCGGCGCTTTGCCGGTGGCCGCGGCACTGGCGGCGCAGTATCCGCAAACGAGGGTTTGTGCTGTCGTTTCCGGCGGCAATATCGACAGCGATGTCTTGGCCGCGATCCTGCAGGGACGCCAGCCGAGCTAACCTAAGTCCGCTTTTAGGGCCCGGGCCGAGGTTACGGCGCCGCGAGCGATGCGCGCACGCATGATGAAGTAGCCGACCGACACCAGGACCAGCCAAGGAATGCCTACCACCCAGGAGATATACCAAATCTCCCGATCCAGTCCCATGGTGACCAGTATCGCCACGAGCAGTGCGAGGCCGACGAGCTGCACGATCGGGAATCCCGGCGTGCGTACCGGCAGATCCGCCGGCTTATGCCGCCGCCTGAAACTTAAGTGACTCAAGAGAATGATGATCCACACGATCATCGCATCGAACAGTGCTACCCCGAACAAATAGCCATAGGCCTTCGGCGTGAGCTTGGAAAGTCCGGCAGCCGCGAGGATGCACGCCCCCGACACCAAAATGGCGGCAATGGGCGTGCCATTGTGGCCGAGCCGGCCGAGAAATTTCGGCGCGAATCCGCCGCGCGAGAGCGAAAACAACATTCGCGAGCACAGATACACATTGGTGTTCATGCTCGACAGCGCCGCGCTCAACACCACGAAATTCATGATGCCGGCGGCATGCCGGATGCCGGAGTGCGCGAAAATCCGCACGAACGGACTTTGCGTCACCACCGTTGCGCCCGTCTCGGTCCAGGGAACAAAGGTGACGACGATGGTCAGCGCGAGTATGTAAAACAGAAACAGCCGCAATGCCATGGTGCGCAACGCCGCCGGGATCGTGCGCACCGGGTCTTTGGCTTCGCCGGAGGTCACGGCAATGACTTCGATGCCGTTGAACGACAAGACGCCCAGGATTACCGCCATCCAGACGCCGCTGAATCCTTTCGGCATGAAGCCGCCGGGCAGGCCGGTGAGATTGTGAAATCCAACCGGCTCGGTCCATAAGCCGAAAATGGTTGCGACCCCTAAGATGATGAAGATGACGATCGCCACCACTTTGATCAGCGCAAACCAATACTCGATGGACCCAAAGTTATTGACCGAGCGCGAATTGAAGTAGAGCAACACGAAGGCGAAGCCGACCGACCACATCCACACGGGCGTGCCGGGAAAATAGAACGTCATGTATAGGCCCGCCGCCACGGCCTCTGCGCCCACTGCGATAACTTGTGCCATCCAGTACGAATAACGCGTGATGATTCCCGCCCAGGGATTCAAGTAAATCTCGGCATAAGTGCCGAAGGAACCCGCGGTCGGATGCATCACGGCCATCTCGGACAGGCTGAGCACGATCGCCGCCGCGGCAATCGCCGCGATTGCATAGCTGACGATGACCGCAGGACCTGCGTAGCCGATTGCTTGACCGCTGCCCATGAACAAGCCGGTGCCGATAGCCCCGCCCAACCCGATCATGATCAGTTGCCTGCGGCTCAAGTCCTTATGCAGGCCGGCCTCGCGGCTGGCGATTGCCGATGCGTCCAATCGCTCCCCCGCTTGCGGTGATATATTCGAACTCATAAACAGTTTAGCACGCGAGTGATTACCCCTATGAACCGAGAATCAGTCTACGCCGACATGGCCGGCGGAAAGAATCTGGATTACGAAACCTATTTGAACACGGCCGATCTGCTGGCGTGTCAGAAACCATTCGACAAATTTTGCAACAAGGACGAGCTGCAATTTCAAGTCGTGCATCAGGTGGAAGAGTTGTGGATGAAGTTGATCGCCTACACGCTGCTTGACATCGATGAGTATATGGAGCAACAAAATGCCTTCCGCATCCTGACGCTATTCGAGCGCTGCAATCGCACCGTGCGGCTCATGACCGACCAGCTCGAGCTGCTTGAAACCATGTCGCCAAAGGAATATCAGGAGATCCGACTGCAGCTTGGCAATGGCAGCGGCCAGGAATCGCCGGGGTTTCGCGTCCTGCTGAAGATCATTCCCAATATTTGGCGCACCTTCGACGCGATTTACCTGAAGAACCGCAACTTAACGGTCGAGCAGATCTACGATTCGCACTACGCGCACGACGATGTCTATGCCATTGCCGAAGCGATGCTGAACTTCGACGAGCTGTTTCAGAAATTCAGGCAGTACCACATTCTGCTGATTCAGCGCTCGATCGGCATGGGCGCGGCGTCGCTCAAGGGGCGATCGGTGGACCTATTGCAGGCCGGCGCAAAGAATCGGTTCTTCGGTCCCTTATGGGATATTCGCGCCGCGATGACGGATCGATGGGGCGGAAGCTATGGCCGCGTCCGCGACAGCATCAGCAGCGCGCCGGAGGCCAAAACCTAGCAGAGAGCTAGGCCGCCTGGTTGCGGCCGGATTTTTTTGCAAACTGCAGCTGCTGCTGCGCTTTTTGCAGAAGATCCGACGGATTGTCTTCGGCGCCGGGCGTGGCTGAGCACACACCCACGCTGATGCTGATGTAACGCAGCACCGCGGAGCGCGGATGATGAATCCGCAATTCGCGCACCCGCTCGGCCATGAGCTGCCCGACTCGCAGAGCTTGCTCCGTCGAAAGTCCCGGCGCAAATGCGATCAAGCTGCCGCCGTCGATGCGCGCAGTCACGTCGCTCGAGCGGCGTAGGCATCCCGATACCACGTGCGCCACCCGTCGAATGGTTGAGTCGCCCGCGGCGCGACCGAAGGTCGTGTTGTATAGATCCAAGGCGTCGATGTCGACGGCAAAAACCGCGATGTTGCGTTGCTCGCGATGTGCAACGGCCCAGTCGCGCTTCAGCAATTCTTCCAGGTACGGCAAGGTGTACAGGCCCGTCAAACGATCGTCGCGGACCGCAATGGCGGTCGGCTGATGGGCGCCGCTCAGGGTGTCCTTCGCGGTTTTGGGGTCGATGCGCAACCGCTCGCCGGCATCGCGGTGGTGACCGGCGTAGTGAGTGACGCAGCCGTCCGGATGACGCAGCGGCATGACCGTCATTTCGTTCCAAAACAAGCTGCCGTCCTTGCGGTAATTGCGCAGCAGCACGCGGCAGGTTTCTCCCCGGCTCAAGGCATCGCGCAAGCGGTGGCGGCCATCCTGCTCGCGATCGTCCGCCTGCAGCAGCCGCAAGTTTCGCCCCTTGAGCTCAGCCGCCGAGTAGCCGGTCAGAGCCTCAAAGGCCGGGTTAACATAAATCACAGGATGGTCCGTACCTTGCGCGTCGATCAGGGCCACACCTTCGGGCGAGCTCGCGACCAGGCGCCGGTACAAATCCGGATCAAACTCCGTCATGACCCCCCTCCGTCAGCACCAACGGAGGGGTAGCCGAAAGGCTTGCGATTGAAATTACGGTTTGCTGCCACTGCCGGTCTGCTCCAAGATTGCTCGGGGCCTCTCCACGCGCCCTCATTCGTACCACCCGGGCCAGCGAGGCCGGCGAGCCTGAATCCGGCCCAAAGTGTTCGAGCACAGACTTTACCGCGTGTCTATCGTTGCAAATGGGTAGGACGTCGCAACCTGCAGCAAATGCCAGCTCCGCCCGCTCAATCACACCCCCAAAAGCGGCGGCACCGGCCATTGTCAGGTCGTCGGCAAACACACAACCATGGAATCCCATCTCGCCGCGCAGTACCCCCGTGATCCAGCGCTTGGATAGGCTGGCCGGGAGGGGGTCGGTCGTGGGGTACACCACATGCGCTCCCATGATGCCCGCCACATTGTTCTCGATCAGCAGGCGGTAGGGCCTGATATCAGGCTCCAAATCGACGAAATTGCGCCTATCCACGGGCAAGGCGACGTGAGAATCGGCGATCACCGCACCGTGGCCTGGGAAATGCTTGGCCACCGCTGCCATGCCGGCCTCGCGCATCCCCGCCATATAGGCTACGGCTAAGGCTCCGACCGCATCCGGATCGCTGTGGAAGGCTCGATCCCCGATGATTTCGCTGACCCCGTAGTCGAGGTCGACGCAGGGGGCAAAGCTGAAATCGACCCCCACGGCGCGCAGCTCGCTGGCCATCAACCAGCCGGCCGAGTGGGCAAGGGCCAGGCCCTCGCGCCGATCCTCGTCGTAGCGGCGGCCCAGCGCTCGTGCCGGGGGCAGCCGCGTGAAGCCCTCGCGAAAGCGCTGCACGCGCCCGCCCTCATGATCGACCGCGATCAACAAATGGGGAGTGCGCAAGGAACGGATGGCCGCGGTAAGGCGGCTGACCTGCGCCACGTCACGATAGTTGCGGCTGAACAAAATGACGCTTCCCACCAGCGGATGCGACAAGACCCGGATGTCCTCGGCGGTGAGTTCCGTGCCGGCGATATCGACCATGAGCGGACCCAGGGTCATCGGGACTTCTCGAAGACTGCGAGCGATTCGACGTGCGTCGTATGCGGAAACATATCCATCACCCCCGCTGCGGTCAGCGTGAATCCCTGTTCTACCACCAAGATACCCGCGTCCCGCGCCAAACTGCCGGGATGGCAGGAAATATACACGACCCGCCGCGGCCGCCAATCGCCCATGCGGGTCATCAGTTCGGCGGCGCCGGCGCGTGGCGGATCCAGCATGAGCAAATCGTAGCGATCGTCGGCCCACGCGCCAAAGCTCTTCGGCTCGAACAGATTTTCCACCGCAAACTCGGCATTGCCGAGTGCATTTCGCGCGGCGTTGGCGCGTGCCTTGGCCACGAGCGCCGCATCGCCTTCCACGCCCAGCACGCGCCTTGCGCGCCGCGCCAGCGGCAGCGTGAAGTTCCCGAGGCCGCAGAATAGATCGAGCACCGCATCGTCCGCCCCGGGCCGCAAATGCGCCAAGGCGGCGCTTACCATCGATGCATTGACCTCGCGGTTGACCTGGATGAAATCGACCGGGCCGAATTCAATCGCCACGCGGCCCTCGTCCACTGCGTAGGTGAGCGGCGCATAGTCATCGCGCAGCGGCCGCACGCTGCTCAAGCCCCCCGGCTGCAGGAAAATCTGCACGCCGATTTTCTCGCCGAAAGCGGCAAGCTTCTGAAGATCCGCGGCGCCGGGCGGCTCGAGCACGCGAAACACAAGAGCCGTAGCGCTGTCTCCGGCGGCCACCTCAACCTGCGGCAGCTTCTCGCGAATCTCGAGCGTCTCGGCCAACGCCGCCAGCTCTTGCGGCAAGAGTGCGAGCGATGCCGGCAAGATCTCGCAGCGCCCGATGTCGGCGATATAGGGCTTTTCGCGTTCGCGAAAGCCCGCAAGCACGCGGCCTTTCTTGTGCACGTACTTGACTCCCAACCGCGCACGCCGGCGATAGGCCCACTCCGGCCCGCGCAGAGGCTCGAGCACGCGCAGGGGCTCAACATTGCCGATGCGCTGCAGATTCTCCAGCAGCTGGCGTTGTTTCGCTGCCAGCTGTGCGGAAGGGGCAAGATGCTGCAGCGAGCAGCCGCCGCAGACGCCAAAATGCAGGCAGCGCGGCACGACGCGATCCGGGGATGTGGACAGAACCTCGACCAATCCCGCTTCATCCATGTGACGGCGCCGCTTGTGAACGCGCAGACGCACGCGTTCGGCGGGCAACGCGCCGTCGACGAATACGGCCTTGCCGTCGATGCGCGCTACGCCGCGGCCGTCGTGCGCCAGGTCGACGACGTCGGCCTCCTGCACAGCGCTTAAGGGTGCGGCCACGCTGCCGCGAATTCTTTGAGGTGTGGTGTGCTCGCCTCGTCCAGCAATTTGCGCACCCGCGAGAGTTCATGCGCGTGCTCGGCCGCGTTCAAGTGGCCGCGTATCAGCTGAAACCGCAGGTAGATCAGATAGGTGTTCAAGACATCGGTTTCGCAGTAGTCGCGGATCCGCGCCAAGCCGCCCTGCAGATACGCGCCCCAAACCTCCGAGCCATCCATGCCCAGTTTTCCGGGGAAACCCAGCAACGTTGCGATGTCCTGCAGGCTAGCCCGGCCGCGGCCCTGAAAGCCCGATAAAATGTCCATCAGGTCCATGTGCCGCCAATGAAAGCGGCTCAAATAGTTGCTGTACCTGAAGCTCTGATCGGAATCTCCCAGTTCCCAATAGCGCGCGGCGGACACGCTGTGCAGCAAGCTTCGGTAGTGCAGCACCGGCAGATCGAAGCCCGCGCCATTCCAGGAAACCAGATCCGGCGTGTATTTGTCCAGGCCGTCGAAGAAGCGCTCGATGAGATCCTTTTCCGCCGAAGACTCATCGCCCAGGCTCCACACCTTCAGCGATTCTCGCGTGCGCATGACCACAGAGATGGCGACGATGCGCTGCTGTTCGTGCGACAGGAATTCGCTGCCGGTTTCCTGCCGGCGCTTGGTGAACATGATCTGCGCCACGTGTTCGTCGGATAGATCGTGCAAATCATACAGGCGTCTGCCGAGACTCGTATCGGGCACCGTCTCGATGTCGAACACCAAGGTATTCATGTTGATGAGCGCCGCATGAGTATGGCGACGGCAACCACCAGGCCGGCCTCGTCGGTCAGTGTCACGTGGCCCTCGCCTATTCCTAGACCATCGCGAACCTTAGCGCCGCGCTCCGAATACACCACTTCCGGCTTGCCCCACGAGTTTTGCACGATGCCCACGTCGCGAATCCACACGCCGTGCGAGAACCCGGTCCCCATGCCCTTGACGATGGCTTCCTTGGCGGCAAAGCGCATGGCGAGAAACCTTACCGGCCGCGCGGTGCGCTCGAGCTGCGCGCGCTCCTCGGGCAGCAGCAGATGCCGCACGAAGCGCTCGCCGTGTTTCTGGTACACCCGTTCGACCCGATCAACTTGCAGGACGTCGATGCCGATGCCGAAAATCACGGGCTCTTGGATCCGGCCCGGGCGCGCAGCATCAGTTCCTTCATGTCACGCACCGCCTTGGCCAATCCATCGAAGAGGGCGCGAGCCACGATGGAGTGGCCGATATTGAGTTCGATGATTTCAGGGATGGCGGCGATCGGCTCGACATTGTGGTAGTTGAGGCCATGACCTGCATTCACGGTCAGCCCCATGGAGGCGGCAAACTTTGCCGACGTGCGCAGCCGCTCGAATTCCCGCGCGCGGCCGCCGCCGGTCGCCTCGGCATACGCTCCGGTGTGCAGCTCGATCACCGGCGCGCCGACCCCCCGTGCCGCCTCGATCTGGGCTTCGCTCGGATCGATGAATAACGACACGCGGATCCCGGCACCGGCCAGCGCCGCCACGACATCCTTGACGCGCGCACGTTGTCCCGAGACGTCGAGGCCGCCTTCGGTGGTCACTTCCTGGCGCGACTCCGGCACCAGGCAAACATCCTGCGGCCGCACCCCCTGGGCGATGCGGACCATCTCCTCGGTCACTGCCATCTCGAGATTCATGCGAGTCTGCAGCGCCTCACGCATCGCGGTCACATCGCGGTCCTGAATGTGCCGCCGGTCTTCGCGCAAATGCAGGGTGATGCTGTCGGCGCCCGCCTCTTCGGCCAAGAGTGCCGCATACATCGGATCCGGATAACGCGCCCGGCGCGCCTGGCGCAGCGTCGCGACGTGATCGATATTCACACCCAGCGCGATGCTGCCGTGAAGCTTCGGCTCGCTCACGAACCCTCCAGGGAGCCTGTCTGGGCATTCCGCGTGAGCGGCTCTCGATGGCGCAGTGCCAGCATCACCTCGCGGGATTTCAGGGCGCGTCCGTCCAAACAGACATCGATCGCAGCACGCAGCACGCGTTTGGCGTCCCGCAGCGAACGGGCGTCCTCGAAGCTCTCCGCCTGCAGGTCGGCGAGCGACTGCCCATAGACAGCGCCGGGCGCCTCGGCAACGCACAACTGCGGCCCGCTTTGCAGCGCGAATCGATAATACTTGTCTTGTTGCACCGGCAATCCGTCGCCGGTCTGGGTCAGCTCCAATCCGTAGCCTAGTTCATTCAGCAAGCGCTTCTCGAAGCGGCGCAACGTGGGCTCTTCCACCGCCCCATGGCACAGCGCTTGAACGCAGCTGGCGTACGAGAAGAAAATCTCCGGATGCGGATCGCGCCGCTCGGTCAGCTTCAACAGCAGCTCGTTCAAATAAAAGCCGCTCATGAGCCGTTCCGGCGCGAGATTGGTGATCAAACCGTCGGTCTCGGCCGTCACCAGTGGGCATGCCTCAGAAGTGCCGGACCAGGAAACCAACAGCCGTTGGAAGGGCCGCAATACCCCTTTAAGGGCCGATTTGGGGCCGTTGGCGCCGCGCGCGAACAAAGTGAGCCGCCCATGTTCCGCGGTGAACACCTCCAGGATTCGGCTGGTGTCCCGATAGGCGTACTGGTGCAATACGTAGGCCGGTGCCAGCCATACGCGCCGCGTGCTTTTCACAACGTGTCGTACCCAAATTGACGCAAAGCCATTTCGCTGTCAGCCCAATTTTCCTTGACCTTGACCCAGAGCTCCAGATGCACGGAACGCTGCCATAGGTCATTGAGTTCGATGCGCGCCAGCCGGCCGATTTCCTTCAAGCGCTCGCCGCCCTGACCGATCACGATGGCCTTCTGACCGGCGCGTTCGACCCAAATGACCGCATTGATCATAATTCGATTGTCTTCGTCCGCAAAGCGCTCGATCTGCACATTGATGCCGTATGGCAGCTCCTCGCGAAGCTTCAAAGTCAGCTTTTCACGCACGATCTCGGCGGCGTGAAACGGCTCGTCGCGGTCGGTCAGCACATCCGGTGCGAACAGCGGCGGCGACACCGGCAGCCGCGATCCCACCAAATCCACCAGCCGATTGAGATTGTCCGACTGTTGCGCCGAAATCGGAATGATTTCCGAGGCCGGCACCCGCGTGGTCAGCTCTTCGAGAAAGGGCAGCAGTTGGTCTTTCGGGAATACGCGGTCGACTTTATTGACGACCAAGAAAAGCGGTTGCTTCAGGCCCCGCACCCGCTCCCACACCCACATATCCTCCTCGGTGAATCGCATCGCTTCGATTACGAATAGGATGACGTCGGCATCCTGGGAAGAGGAAATGGCCACGCGATTCATGTATTGATTCATCACGCGGCGCGTCGATTCGTGCAGCCCCGGTGTATCGACCAGCACCAGCTGAGCCTCGGGTCGATTGACCACGCCCAAAATGCGGTGCCGCGTGGTCTGCGGCTTGGCAGTCACGATGCTTACCTTGCGTCCCACCAAGGCGTTGACCAGCGTGGACTTGCCGACATTGGGCCGGCCGACGATGGCCACATGGCCGGCGCGAAAATTAGATTCGCTCATGCGTCTGTGCGTATCTCGACAGGTAGAAGGTCGATGACTTTTGCCGCCGCCAATTGTTCCGCGCGGCGGCGGCTGGCGCCCTCGCCGACCGCTGCAACACCGAGCACCGGAACCTCGCAGCTGACGGTAAAGGCTTGCGCGTGCGCATCGCCGCTCACGGCTGTCAGGGTGTAAACCGGTAAAGCCAGCCCGCGTGCCTGCAGCAGCTCCTGGAGTCGAGTCTTGGGATCCTTGAGAGAGCCGGCAGCCGGAAGGTCCGACAGCTTGGCTGCGACGATGCGCGCCACGGCCGATGCCGCCGCCTCATATCCGGCATCCAAGAAAATGGCCCCCAGCATGGCCTCCAACGCATCTGCCAAGATCGACGCCCGGCGGAAGCCGCCGGTTTTCAACTCGCCCGACCCTAAATGCAAGTATTCTCCCAGCCCCAAATCGGCGGCGATCTGCGCCAAGCTCTCGCCGCTGACCACGGACGCCCGCAGCCGCGACAAAGCGCCCTCGTCCGCCTGCGGGTGCGCATCGTAAAGCAAACGCGCCACCGCGCAATTGAGAACCGAATCGCCCAAGAATTCCAAGCGCTCGTTGTGGTCGCTCCCGGCGCTGCGATGAGTCAGCGCCGAATGGCAAAGCGAGGGCGCCGCGAACACGTGGCCGAAGGAGCGTTCAACCCAATTCGAAAGGGCGTCCGGCTTGAGCAGCGGAATCACCGCACCTTCACAGTCTTTTCGAAATGCACGGAAAGCGAGACATTGGCCACGTAGGGCACGGCATCGTCGTAGGCAACATGCATTTGGATACCGCCTTCGTCCTTGGTGATATCGATATCCTTGGCATCAACCCCTCTCGGGTCCTCAATATTGAAGTGCCGATCGATGGCAACTCGTATCATCGCAGGGTCGGGATTGTCGCCCTTCACTTCGGTTGCGACCGCGTCCAAGGTTCGCGCGATCTTCATGTAGTTCAGGTAGAGGGGTGCGAGCCTGATGCCCGCATACACGACTACTCCGACCAACGCGAGAATGCACAGCAATCCGATGAATGTCATGCCTTGCTGGTGGTTACGCATAAAACCTCCCTATAAGACCCCCTATTCAATCTTATTTCCAACCCTTCTCCAGAGAGGTCCGTCACGAGTATCGAGATTAAGCCAGATTCGCACCGCTTTTCCGACTAGATTCTGCTCCGGAACGAATCCCGGCGCATCCGGCTCATCGAGCCAGCGGCTATCCTTGCTGTTATTGCGGTTGTCGCCCATGAAGAAATAATGGCCCGCCGGCACCACCCATTCCCCGGTTTTGACGCTGCCGTTGGCAAACATGATGCGATGGCGCTTGGCGTCCAGCTGCTCGAAGGCCGTCGCAACGTTCGTATAGTTCCATAGATCCTGCTTGGGTCCGGTGTACGCCGGACCAGGCGTCTGCGGCATCGGTTTGCCGTTCACGTACAGCACGTTGTTCTCATCCACTCGGATCCGGTCCCCGGGCAGTCCCACCAGGCGCTTGATGTAGTTGATCTTCGGATTCGGCGGCAGGCGGAATACGATCACATCGCCGCGCTGCGGCGTGCCCGTGGCGAGTATCAGCGTATTGGTCACCGGCAGGCGCAGCCCGTAGGAGTACTTGCTGACGAAGATGAAATCGCCGTCGAACAGCGTGGGCATCATCGAATCGGACGGTATGCGAAACGGCTCGAATAAAAACGAGCGGATGACGAGCACCAGAATGATGACCGGAAAGAACGATCGCGCGTATTCCACCGCCAAGGGTTCGCGGACGCGTTCGGCGGGCGTTCCCGCCGATGCCGCGGCGACCTGCCGGCGGCGCGCGAAGAACGCGGCATCCGCCGCCCAAATGATGCCGGACACCGCACCGACGATCACCAGCATGAGGCTGAAATCCACCGCCTCATATCGGAACAGCCGCCACAACATCCCTAGGGCCAGGCCCACGAGCGCGTAGCCCGCCAGGCGCGGCAGCAAGGGTTCCTCGGCGCTGGTCGCACCCGGGTCGCGCCGCGGCCGCAAGAACCATCCGTCGATCAGGATCACCAGCACGCAAACGGCAGCGGCGCAAAGCAGCGCGAAAAAAATTCGATCACCGTCAGTCACGAAATACCCCCAACGTCATCAAAATGGAAAGGCCGGATCAATTGGCCTTCTTGCCGACCTGCAGCACCGCGAGGAAGGCCTCTTGCGGTATCTCGACCTGGCCGACCTGTTTCATGCGCTTCTTGCCGGCCTTTTGCTTCTCGAGCAGCTTGCGCTTGCGCGTAATGTCGCCGCCGTAGCACTTCGCCAGCACGTTCTTGCGCATCGCCTTGACGCTGGCGCGGGCGATGATATGGCTGCCGATCGCGGCCTGCACGGCGATGTCGAACATCTGGCGCGGTATCAGCTCCTGCATCTTGTCGACCAGCTCGCGGCCCCGGGAATAGGAATTGTCGCGATGCACGATGAGCGACAGAGCGTCCACCGGATCGCCATTGATGAGTACGTCGAGCTTCACCAGCGGGGCTGCCTGAAAATGGCTGAATTCATAGTCGAACGAGGCGTAGCCGCGGCTCGATGACTTGAGCCGATCGAAGAAATCGAGCACGATTTCAGCGAGCGGCAATTCGTACTGCAGCGACACCTGACTGCCCAAGAACAGCATTTTTTTCTGCACGCCGCGCTTTTCGCTGCACAGAGTCAACACCGCGCCGACGTGATCCGGCGGCACCAATATGTTGGCGATGATGATGGGCTCGCGCAGCTCTTCGATGCGATCCGTCGGCGGCAGCTTGGTGGGATTATCAACATTGATCACCGATCCGTCGGTGAGCAGCAGTTCGTAGATTACCGTCGGCGCGCTGGTGATCAGGTTCAAGCCATACTCGCGCTCCAACCGCTCTTGCACGATATCCATGTGCAGCAGGCCCAAAAATCCGCATCTGAAGCCGAACCCCAAGGCGGTCGACACCTCCGGCTCGAAATGCAGCGCCGAATCATTGAGCTTGAGCTTCTTGAGCGCATCGCGAAACTGCTCATAATCATCCGAGCTCACCGGGAATAGCCCGGCGAAGACCCGCGGCTGGACCTGCTTGAATCCGGCCAGAGGTTCCTTCGCCGGATTATTCTCCAGCGTGATGGTGTCCCCGACCGGAGCGCCGTCAATCTCCTTGATGCCGGCGATGACGAAACCGACTTCGCCGGTCTCCAGTGATTCTCGCGTAACGGGTTTCGGGGAGAAGCGGCCGAGCTTGTCGATCTGGTGGCTGCGGCCCGTGGACATGACGCGGATCTTTTCGCCCGTGCGCAGCGCCCCGTTCATCACCCGCACCAAAGAGACGACGCCCACGTAATTATCGAACCAGGAATCGATGATCAATGCCTGAAGCGGACCCTCTGGATTGCCCTTGGGCGCAGGTATCCGCTTGACCAACTGCTCCAGCAGCTCGTGCACGCCTTCGCCGGTCTTGGCGCTGACCAGCGCAGCATCTTCCGCCGGTATGCCGATGATCTCTTCGATTTCGTGAATGACCTTCTTAGGATCAGCGGAAGGCAGGTCGATCTTGTTGATGACCGGCAGCACCTCCAATCCTTGCTCCAGCGCGGTGTAACAGTTGGCGACGCTCTGGGCCTCGACGCCCTGCGCCGCGTCGACCACCAGCAGCGCCCCCTCGCAGGCAGCGAGCGAGCGTGAAACCTCGTAAGAGAAGTCCACATGTCCCGGCGTATCGATGAAATTCAGCTGATATAGCTCACCGGTGGTGGACTGGAAGCCCAACGTCACGCTCTGAGCCTTGATGGTAATGCCCCTCTCGCGCTCGAGGTCCATCGAGTCGAGCACCTGCGCCTGCATTTCCCGCGCATCGAGCCCACCGCATTCCTGAATGAACCGATCGGCCAACGTGGATTTGCCATGGTCAACATGAGCAATGATCGAGAAATTGCGGATATTCTTCATCAATCGGGGAGCCTGCCTGCTTGGGCAAACCAGGCATTATACCGGCCGGCGGTGAAAGCTGAGGGTCTTATCGACCTCTTCCGGATCCAGGCGGCCGTGGCATAGCAATTCTCCCGCCAGGATCAGCACCGGAATTTTGTGTCCGTAACGCGCCCGGGCCGCGGGCTCGAGATCGACATCGACCACATCAACGGGAATTCCCTGTGCGGAGGGCAGCGCCTTAAGATCGCTCAGCATTTCCTCGCATAGGCCGCACCCCGGCCGTGAGTACAGCAAGAAACGCATGGCTTTAACGACGAGGAATCTCTTCGCTGCTATAGATCTTTACCGAGTGCGCGATGAACTCGACCGTCTGGGCCGGCACTTCGCCCACCGCAGTCACTTGGTGGCCCTGCACTACCGTCGAAAAGGCGTAACCGGATCCCACTCGTGCCAGCCCCTGCATGGGCGGTTGCGGCGGGGAATTAGGTGCAGCAGCCTCTCCGGAGACCTGCGTTTTTTGCTCTTCGACGAACACCGAGACGGTCGCCAAGCCGTCCGAATACACCAGATGGCTGGCGGGCGCGGAAGCACCCCCCAATGTCTGCGCTCCCTGCACCGTCAAGCGAAACCCGGGGGGCAGCTGACTGGCGCGATACGCCGCCAACGCTGAGGATGCACTGTCCTGCGAGGGGCCTTGACGCACCCAGCGCATGCCCTCCGTATGCACCGTGGGCGCCAAATCGCTGTCCGGAATGTTCTCCGGCATATCCAGCCGCGCAAAGAAGATCTGCTCGATGACCTGGCCGCGCGAATCGCACAACTGTGTTTTCAGGGGCATCGCAGTGCTTTCATCGAGCCACAAACGATAGCCGAAACGGAACTGATCCTTGGGGTTTACGGCAATAACCTTGGTCGGGCGGCCAAGAATATGCGTCGGCGGCAGTGCCTCGATCCGGTAGAAATCATTCACCGTCGAGTCAAATTGCGGCAGCGAACCGAGGAAAGGGCCTTGATCCTGGCGCGGCTCGACCAGCACGGTATGCTGGTCCGGCAGGTAGCAGGTCAACTCGCCATTTGCGCGCACAAACTCGCGCCCCGAACCGTCCAATGATTGCAGCCGCTCACTAACCCGGCCGGAGCGCACGCGGTGGACGATGCGCATGGTCTCGACCCGGCCGCCGCTGATGTGAAAAAAAGTGCCGTCGTAGTTGCGAGTCGCCAGCGCTTTGTTCATCCGCTCCAGCCATTCGCGCGGGTCATCCGCGCCGCTGGCGGGCCGAGGAACGGTGGCCAACAGCGCGCCAAACAAGGCACACGGAGCTAGCCAATGGGTGAAGGCGAGTCGTGGCTGCGTCATGGAGCGACGCGAGCGTCCGGAGCTGGAGGAGGTTGTGTGCTGCGTTGAATCGGGATCACTTGCGGTTCATCGTCCTCGATCAGCAAGTCCGCCAGCACGCCGCGCTGGCCGAGGCCGGAGGAATACTTACTGTGGGCAAAAATGTAGTTGGTCAATCGGGCGGGAGCAACGCTGCCGGGCGCTTCAGGCGAGGCGGCAGGTACCGTATAAGAGAGCGCTTCGCGCGGCCCTCCTCCGCCCTGAACCGGGGACTGAGTTCCCGCCGACGCCCGCAGCGGCAGAGCCGCGTTTTGCACGGCTTGGGCGGCGTTCGGCGCCGCAGCGCGTAAGCCCGGGGAAATCGCGCGTTGCTGCAGGGCAACGATTGCGACCGCCGCGACCCCCGCGGCAACGGTGACTCCGGCGAGAGGCCGCCACCATCGGGCAGGACGAGACGAGTGGACGTGGCCTAAGGCCGGCGCCGGCTCGCCATCGATTGCAAGGTTCACCCGGGAAGCGAAGCCCCGGGTCAAGATTTGCGAACCATTGCCGCGCAATGCTTCGCCGATCAGCGCATATCGCCCGAAGCTCTCGCGCAACTCACCGTCGCGGGTCAGGCGCTTCAAAAGCAGTTCGGTTTCGCTATTGGGCAACTCGCCGTCCAGAAACGCCGAGACTTGTTCACGAATTTGTTCGCTCATGTGTCCTCAGGCCTTCCTAAGCCGCCATCAAAAATCGGTCGTAACTTTTTGTCAATCGCTTCTCGTGCTCTGAAGATCCGCGAGCGCACGGTGCCCACCGGACAATCCATCGTCTGGGCAATGTCCTCGTAACTCAATCCTTCCAGCTCGCGCAGCACGATCGCCGTGCGCAGGTCTTCCGGCAGATTCTCGATTGCCCGGTTCACGGTTTCACGAATCTCATCGGTGAGGAGCAGGCCTTCCGGCGTCTCGGACTCGGCAAGCCGGGCATGCAAATCGTATTGCTCGGGGTCTTGCAGATCCAAGTCGTAGTCCATGGGCCGCCGTTTCGTCGCAACGAGCGCATTTTTGGCAGTGTTGATGGCGATCCGGTAGAGCCATGTATAGAAAGCACTATCGCCGCGAAACGACTGCAACGCGCGGAACGCCTTGACGAAAGCCTCTTGTGCGATGTCTTCAGCCTCAGTTGCATCGTGCACGTATCGCATGATCAGCTTCAGCACCTTGTGCTGGTATCGCAGGACCAATAAATCGAACGCCGCGCGCTCGCCGCGCTGGACTCTCTCGACCAGTTTGAGGTCACTCTCCTCGACGCTCATGGGTGATCACAAACCGGCGAGCGTAAACCTACGCCTGTCGCGATAGACCGACCGCGCGGGGAAAAGTTCGACAATTCCCTTCCCAAGGTTATTAAACGTGAAATTGCGCACACGATGAATTCTAACAGCCGCGCTCGGCGGCGTTAGCAATCGGCAGACGGGGCGGCGGTAATTCGTTCGATCAGGTCCGCGAGGTGCTCGGGGGGCCTCTCCTGGCCAAGACAATAGGCATAGATTACCGGATCCTGGGAGTCCAACAGACCCCGGAACGCCTCCTGCTCCGGCGGGGAGGCTATGGAATATCGCTCATCGACGTAGCGCGTGAGCAGCAAATCGAGCTCCTTCATCCCACGCCGGCAACGCCAGCGCAGTCTGCCCTGGTCCGGCACCATCAGTGACGCCGCCGGACCATCATTTGTTTGATCTCGCCGATCGCCTTGGCGGGATTCAGGTCCTTGGGGCAGCTCTCCGTGCAGTTCATGATGGTGTGGCACCGATATAGCCGGAACGGGTCCTCGAGGTCGTCCAGCCGCTCGCCCGCCGCCTCGTCGCGGCTGTCGACGATCCAGCGATAAGCTGCCAATAGGGCGGCCGGCCCCAAATAGCGGTCGCTGTTCCACCAATAGCTCGGGCAGCTGGTCGAACAGCAGGCGCAAAGAATGCATGCGGAAGGCCGGTCGACTTTCTCTTGATCTTCCTTGGACTGCAGCCGTTCGCCGTCCGGCGGCGGTGGGGTACGGGTCTGCAGCCAGGGTTTGATCGAGGCGTATTGGGCGTAGAAATTGGTGAGGTCGGGCACCAGATCCTTGATGACGGGCATATGCGGCAACGGGTAGATCTTGATGTCGCGCTTGACGTCGGCACAGGCACTGATGCAAGCCAGCGCATTCTTGCCGTCGATGTTCATGGCGCAGGAGCCGCAGATCCCTTCGCGGCAGGAGCGGCGAAACGTCAACGTCGTATCGATCTCATTCTTTATCTTGATCAGCGCGTCAAGGACCATGGGGCCGCAGTGATCCATATCCACTTCATAGGTATCGAGACGCGGATTCTCATTTACATCGGGATCGAATCGGTAAATTTTGAAGACTCGAACGTTCTTCGCGCCGGACGGTGCCTTGTAGACGCGCCCGTCCTTGCGGATCTTGGAATTGGGAGGAAGAAAGAACTCAGCCATCAATGCTCCTCAATAGGTCCGCGCTTTCGGCGGAATCGACTCCACCTCGTCGGTCAAGGTATTTAAATGCACCGCGCGATAGTCGAAGCGGCTGTTGCCCGAAGAGTCGACCCAGCACAAGGTGTGCTTCAGCCATTTCTGATCGTCCCGGTTCGGAAAATCCTCCCGTGCCTGTGCGCCGCGGCTTTCCTTGCGATTTTCCGCCGAGTGCAGCGTCGCGATCGCTTGGCCCAACAGGTTGTCCAATTCCAATGTTTCAATCAGATCGCTGTTCCACACCAAGGATCGATCGTCAACCTTGACGTCCGCGAATGATTCGAACACCTGCGCCAATTTGCGTTTGCCTTCATTCAAGGTGTCGGCGGTGCGAAATACGGCAGCGTCGCTTTGCATGACGCGCTGCATGTTCAACCGGATATCCGCTGTGCGCTGCGAGCCCTTGGCATTGCGGAACTTTTCCAGGCGTTCCACCGCCGACGCCGCCGCGTCGGATTTTAGCGGCCGGTGCGGCGCACCCGGTTTCAGCACGCGCTTGCAGTGCTGCGCGGCCTCGCGGCCGAAGACCACCAAGTCGAGCAGCGAGTTTGACCCCAGGCGGTTTGCGCCGTGCACCGAGACGCATGCCGCCTCGCCCACCGCCATGAGCCCCGGCACGATTTTCTCCCCCTCCGCGCTCCGCGTCAGCGCCTCGCCCTGGACGTTGCAGGGAATGCCGCCCATGTTGTAGTGCACGGTCGGCAGAACCGGTATGGGTTCCTTGTTGACATCCACGCCGGCGAATATCCGCGCGGTTTCCGCGATGCCGGGCAGGCGCTCCTTGATGACCGCCGGTCCCAGGTGCTCCAAATGCAAATCGATGTGATCTTTGAGTTTGCCGACGCCGCGGCCCTCGCGAATCTCGATGGTCATTGAGCGGCTGACGACATCGCGCGATGCCAAGTCCTTGGCATTGGGCGCATAACGTTCCATGAATCGCTCGCCGGCGGCATTGGTCAGATATCCGCCCTCGCCGCGCGAGCCTTCCGTGATGAGACACCCGGCGCCGTAGATGCCCGTGGGGTGAAATTGCACGAACTCCATATCCTGCAGCGGCAGGCCGGCGCGCAGCGCCATGCCGCCGCCATCGCCGGTGCAGGTATGCGCGGAGGTGCATGAGAACCACGCGCGCCCGTAGCCCCCGGTCGCCAATATCACCTGGTGGGCACGAAATCGATGCAGCTTGCCATCGGACATGTCGAGCGCAACCACGCCCCGGCATTCGCCGTTTTCCATAATGAGGTCGAGCGCAAAATACTCGATAAAAAAACTGGCTTCATGCTTCAAGGATTGTTGGTACAGCGTATGCAGCATGGCATGGCCGGTGCGATCGGCCGCGGCGCAGGTGCGCTGCGCGATCCCTTTGCCGAAATGCGTGGTCATGCCGCCGAACGGCCGCTGATAAATCTTACCGTCCTCGGTGCGAGAAAATGGCACGCCATAATGTTCGAGCTCAATGACCGCGGCCGGAGCCTCCTTGCACATGAACTCGATGGCATCCTGATCGCCGAGCCAGTCGGAACCCTTGACCGTGTCGTACATATGCCAGCGCCAGTCGTCGGCGCCCATGTTGCCGAGCGCGGCGGAGATGCCGCCTTGCGCCGCGACCGTGTGGCTGCGCGTCGGAAATACTTTGGTGAGGCATGCGGTAGAAAGTCCCGCTTCGGCCAGGCCAAACGTGGCGCGCAATCCTGCCCCGCCGGCGCCGACCACGACCACATCGTAGGCGTGGTCAATGAACTTGTATTCGCTCATAGCCTCGAAAATCCGAACGCGACGCGCAAGATCGCAAATATCGCGGCGCCGCCGGCCAGCACGTAGAGAAAGCGCAGCAGCAATAGAGTAAAGACTTTCATGCCGCTCGAAGTCACGTAGTCCTCGACGATGACCATGGTGCCGAGATACGAGTGATAGGTCAGCACGGCAACCAGCAGCACGGCCAGGAAACCCGTGACCGGCACCGATAGCCAGGTGCGTACCGTCTCATAGTCGAGGCCCGGCAGGGTCAGCAGGGAAACTAAAAACCACAGTGTCAGGGGCAGCAGCGCAACCGCGGTCACTCGCTGGCCCCACCAATGCGCGGTCCCCTCCCGCGCGGATCCCAGTCCCAAGACTCGGCCTAGGGGGCTGCGCAAGCTCATGACAGGTGGGGCCAAACCCAGGCCGCGACGCACACGGTCAATGCGATGGCGCCAACAACGACAGCCCAGCCGCTGGCATGCCGCTCCCTGCGCTCGAATCCCTTGCCGGCATCCCAGAAGAGATGGCGAACGCCGTTCAGCAGGTGATACAAGAAAGCAAAGGTCCAACCGAGCAGCAGCAGCAATCCGACCGGACTTTTGAATAGCCGCGCGGCGGATGCATAAGTCTCCGGACCGCCTGCCAGGCATACAAACCAGTAGCTCAATGCGAGCAAACCCACCGCCAGCGCAGCACCGGTCAGCCGATGCACAATCGACAGCGTGTTGCCGATCTCCCATCGATAGATCATCGCGTGAGGTGATGTTGGTCGGATGCGGGCCGGCATCAATGCTCCTTGCAGCTAAACGAGTAAGCGCAAAGCGCAGTTAGAAATCGATGCAGCGGCCACGGAGTTCCCAATCGCCAAAACGCGTCGGCTCGGGACCGTCGCGTCCGCCGATCTCGGCGGGAGGCTTCGCGGCAGCGGCATCGGCGTCCGCGGGTGGTGTCGAAGGCGGCAGATCATCTGGAGTCAGCATCACAGGTGAAAGTTTGCCAGAAAACAGTGACAAACGGTGCATTCGCGAGGGGTTGACATCGCGGCCGCCGCTCCCATCTCATATCGAATGACCATCGCCTCAGCGCCGACCGCCCGCCTCAACCATTTGGCAATCCTGCGATTCAGCGGCGCGGATGCGCTTCAGTTTCTGCAGGGTCAGATTTCCAACGACGCGCAGCGATTGGCTGAAAATATTCCGGTTTTTGCCGCCTATTCCAGCCCGCAGGGGCGCGTGTTGGCACTCATATATCTGTTGCCGCACTCGAGCGGCATCGCCGCGATACTGCCGCGCGAGATCCTTCAGCCGACATTAGAGCGCATGCGCAAGTACATCTTGCGCGCGAAAGTGCGCATCGAGGACGCGGGGGATTCTCTGGCCGTCGCCGGCCGTTTCGGCGCGGCGCCCGGATCAAGCTATGCGGAGCGCGACGGCATCGGCACCGCGCCCGTGGGCCCTGATCAGAAGCGCTGCTGGATCATCGGCACGCCCGGCGCGATCGGAGGTTCGCCCACGATTGATGCGGCAGCCGCCGCGGGCTTCGAGCAAGCATGGCGGCTCGCCGACATTCGCGCCGGCCTGCCGCAGGTTTACGCCGCCACGAGCGAGGCTTTCGTCGCGCAAATGCTCAATCTCGACCTGCTGGACGGAATCAGCTTCAGCAAGGGCTGCTACACCGGCCAGGAAATCATCGCGCGCACGCAGCACTTGGGAAGAATCAAGCGCCGCTTGCATCGCTTGCACTTGCCATCGGGTGCATGGAGCATCGGACAGGCGGTGCACTTGCGCGATGGGCGGCAAGGACGTCTCACCGAGGTGATCGAGAGCGATGGGCGCATCGAAGCGCTCGCGGTCCTGAACGTCGAACCCAACCCGCCGGCCGACGAAGCCGCGTCCGCGCAATGGGTGGACGCCGCCGAGCTGCCGCTGCCCTATGAATTCTAGCCGCGGCTTATTCCGGCCGCATGTGCGGGAACAGCAGCACATCGCGGATCGAGGGCGAATTCGTATACAGCATCACCAGGCGATCGACGCCCAAGCCTAAGCCCGCCGCGGGCGGCATGCCGTACTCCAACGCGCGGATGTAGTCCGCGTCGTAGTACATCGCCTCTTCGTCTCCCGCATCCTTGCGGGTGACCTGATCTTTGAAGCGCTGCGCCTGATCCTCGGCATCGTTCAATTCCGAGAATCCGTTCGCCAGCTCGCGGCCCCCGATGAAGAATTCCCATCGATCGGTGATGAAGGGATCCTGATCGTTACGCCGCGACAGGGGAGACACTTCCGCGGGATAGGCATAGGCGAAGGTCGGCTGGAGCAGCGTGTGCTCGCCGGTCTTTTCAAAGATTTCGATTTGCAATTTGCCCGGCCCATCGCCCGGCTTGTACGGGATCTTCATGTGATCGCACACGCGGCGCAGGTACGCCGCGTCGCGCAACGACATGGGATCCAAATCGGCGTTGTTCGCCAGAATGATGTCCTCGATGCTCATGCGCGCGAAGCTCTTCGAGAGATCGAACTCGGTGCCCTGACAGATGAGCTTCCGCGACCCGATCAGCGCATCGGCGAGACCCTGAAACAGCGTTTCGATCAGCTCCATCAGATCCGTGTAGTCGGCATAAGCCTGATAAAGCTCCAGCATGGTGAACTCAGGATTGTGCTGCGTCGAGACGCCTTCATTGCGGAAATTCCGGTTGATCTCGTACACGCGCTCGAAGCCGCCCACCGTCAGACGCTTCAGATACAGCTCGGGCGCGATGCGCAGATACATGCCGACATCGAGCGCATTGTGATGAGTCTTGAAGGGCCGCGCCGCCGCGCCGCCCGGAATCGGATGCAGCATCGGCGTCTCGACTTCGAGAAATCCGCGCGAATCCAGAAACGCGCGCAGGTAGCGCACGATCGCCGTGCGCGTCTCGAAAACACGCCGGCTCTCCTCATTCATGATCAAATCCACATAGCGGCGCCGGTAGCGCATCTCCGTGTCCGCGATTCCATGCCATTTGTCGGGCAGCGGGCGCAACGACTTGGTCAGCAGCAATATCTTATCCGCGCGGACCGACAATTCATTGGTCTTGGTGCGAAACAAGACGCCTTCGGCGCCGATCACATCGCCGACGTCCCACGTCTTGAATTCATCGTATGCTTCGCCAAGCGCGCTTTGCTGCAGAAATATCTGTATCGCGCCGCTCGAGTCCTCAACCTTGACGAAGCTCGCCTTGCCCATCACGCGCTTGGCGCGCATGCGGCCGGCGATGCTGACGCGTATCGCAGCCGCGTCCAGCACCTCGCCCGATTTCTCGCCGTACGCGTTCAGCAAGTCGCCCGCCAACGCATTGCGTCGAAAGTCATTCGGAAACGCCGTGCCGCGCTCGCGCAACTTTGCCAGCTTGGCCCTGCGCTCCGCGATCAAATGGTTCTCGTCGTTGTCGCTCATAGATCCTTAGGTTACAGGCCCTGCTTCAGGCTGGCTTGCATGAATTCATCCAGCGCGCCGTCGAGCACGGCCGTCGTGTTGCCTATCTCCACTCCGGTGCGCAAGTCCTTGATGCGCGATTGGTCCAGGACGTAGCTGCGGATTTGGTTGCCCCAGCTGACGTCGGATTTGGAATCCTCCAGCACCTTCGCCGCCGCATTGCGCTTGTTGAATTCAAGCTCGTAGAGCTTGGCCTTGAGCATTTTCATCGCGGTCGAGCGGTTCTTGTGCTGGCTGCGCTCGCCTTGGCACGCCACCACGATGCCGCTCGGTATGTGCGTGATTCGCACCGCCGATTCGGTCTTGTTGACGTGTTGGCCGCCCGCGCCGCTCGAACGGTAGACGTCGGTGCGCAGGTCGGCTGGGTTGATCTCGATATCGATGTCGTCATCGACTTCCGGCGAAACGAACACCGAAGCAAATGAGGTATGCCGGCGATTGCCCGAGTCGAACGGCGATTTGCGGACCAAGCGGTGCACGCCGGTTTCGGTGCGCAGCCAGCCGTAGGCATGATCGCCGATCATTTCGATCGTCGCTCCCTTGATGCCCGCGACTTCGCCGGGACTCTGATCGATGATTTCCGTCTTGATGCCATGCGCGTCAGCCCATTTCAAGTACATGCGCAACAGCATCGCGGCCCAGTCCTGGGCTTCGGTCCCGCCTGCTCCGGCCTGAATGTCGAGAAAGGCGTTGTGCGAGTCCATCTTGCCGGGGAACATGCGCTGAAATTCGAGGCGCTCGACCTCCGCCGCGGAACGATTCACGTCCGCCTCGATCTCTTGGGCAGCTGAGGCATCGGACTCCTCGGCGGCAAGATCGATCAGCTCTGCGGCGTCGCTCAGGCTGCGTTTCAAGTGGTCCAAGCCATTGACGACTTGCTCGAGCTTGGCGCGCTCTCTGCCCAATTCTTGCGCGCGGTCAGGATCGTCCCAGATGCCGGGCTGCTCGAGTTCGCGCGCTACTTCCTGCAGGCGTTCGTGTTTGTTGTCGTAATCAAAGATACCTCCTCAAGGAATCGGTACGCTCCTCGAGATCTTTGATCGAACGCTTGATTTGATTGACTTCCATCATTGAGAATCCTAACACACCGCCCGCTCGAGCTTGAGGTGTTGGCAATTCAGCTGCACGCGCTTATCGCCGCGGTACTCGTTGATCTCGAGGCGGTAGGCGAGATGTATCGCCGCACCTTCGCTCAAAGCCATCTCTTCGGCCGGCCCGCCGACATAGCCGAAGGCGATGGCATCCATCGCCGGCGAACCCGCCTCGGGCAGCCGCAGCCGCATTTTCAAGTGCCGGTCGCCGACGATCCGTGCATCCAGCACCTCGAACTGACCGTCAAATATCGGTTCTGGAAATCCTTGACCCCAGGGCCCCGCGCTGCGCAGCGCCTGCGCGGTGTCGATGCACAGCTCCGGCGCGCTCAGGGCGCCGTCCGAATATATGATCCCCGTGAGGGAATCGCGGTCCGCACGCGCCGCTATTTCGGCGGCAAATTCGATCCTGAAATCCGGCAGGTTTTCTTCGCGCAGACTTAAGCCCGCGGCCATGGCGTGTCCGCCGAATTTGTCCACTAGCCCAGGCCGGCGCGCGGCTACGCTATCGAGGGCGTCGCGGATATTGACGCCGGCCACTGAGCGCGCTGAACCTCGCAATGAGCCATCCTCAGCCCGCGCGAAGGCGATGACCGGGCGGTGCAGCCGGTCTTTGATGCGGCCGGCAACCAAGCCCACCACGCCTTGATGCCAAGTCTCGTCAAAGAGGCAAACTCCCAGCGCCTCGGCCGCGTCCCCGGCGCGCATCGCAGCCGCAAGCGCGACGGCCTCGAGCTGCATGCGTTGCTCGATTTCGCGGCGTTCATCGTTGAGCCGTGCGAGCGACCCCGCCAGGTGCGTCGCTTCTGCCATCTCATCGGTCAACAGGCAGGCAATGCCGACGCTCATGTCTGCGAGACGGCCCGCGGCGTTCAATCGCGGCGCGACTGCGAAAGCCAGATCGGCAGCGGTGAGCTCCGCCGGATTGCGCCCGGCGGATTCGAGCAGCGCGCGAATGCCCGCGGCGCAGCGCCCGGCGCGGATGCGCTTCAAGCCCTGGGATACCAGGATCCGATTGTTCCGATCGAGCGGGACCATGTCCGCGACGGTTCCGAGCGCCACCAAATCGAGCAACTCGGCTGCTCTAAAGCGTTCTTCCCCGAGCGCCCTGGCGAGGGCGGCGACCAGGTAGAACGCCACACCCACGCCGGCGAGTGCGCCGCTGGCGAACCGGCCCCCGGGAAGATTGGGATTCACAATGACTTCAGCGCGCGGCAGCACGGCGCCGGGCAGATGGTGGTCGGTCACCAGCACCGGCACTCCCATCGCGCGTGCCGCTTCGACTCCCGCGATGCTCGAGACGCCATTGTCCACGGTCATTATTAATGTGGGTGCGCGCGTTTTTGCCTGCTGCACGATCTCCGGCGTGAGGCCGTAGCCGAAGCGAAAGCGATCGGGCACCAGGAAATCAACATGCGCAAATTGCATTGCGCGCAATGCCCGCACGACCACCGCCGTGCTAGTTGCACCGTCGGCATCGAAGTCGCCGATCACCAGCACCCTGCCCGCGGCGCGATGCGCCGCCAGCAAGCGGGTCGCCGCATCGAGCCCCTCCAGGGAGTTCACCGGCAGAAGCTTATCGAGGGACAGATCCAGCTCCGAAACATCGGCGATGCCGCGTGCCGCATACACACGCCGCAGCACGGGGTGCAGGTGCGCCGCAAAATCTTCAGAAACCAGGCGGTCGCGCCGCCGGACTTGCATGCTATTCATGCGAAGAATTCCCACCACGGCTTGCTTCGACGCCAAAACCGCCGCAGGCCTCGCGCCGTCACGGTGAAGCAGCATTCTTCGGCCGACAGCTGCAATTGCGAGATGCGGCCGGCCCTAAGTCTTGCCACCGCAGCCTTGAGCCAGCGCGATTCGATGTCGTGCCACCGCTCGTCCCCAGGGCCACCCTCAACGGCAATGACTCCGCTCTCCGCATGCTCATGCCGCGGCGAACCGAGAGCGTTAAAGAGTACATCGTCGCCTGCAACCCAGCCTTGCAGCTTCGGCAGCGAGGTCAGCGGCGCACCGCCTCCCCAAAACCAAAGTCCGTTTATGGCAGGCAAGCCGAGATCGCAGCGAGCCCGATTTGCAGCATGCTCGAACAACCACATCTCCGTTTCGCTGATCAATTGCCGCAATCTTCCCGAGTCCGCGCCGGCCGGCAGAAATTCTTCAATCTCGAGGCCCAGCGCATCATGCGGATCGCGCGTTCGCACATCGAGAGGCCGGTCAAAAGTGCATAGCAGCTGCGCTGCCGACCGGGCCGCCGTCAGCCGGATCCCGGAGCCATGCCAGATGCGATTGAAGTCCGCGGCGAGCGTCTCTGCGCCGCCGGTCGACAGCGTCAGCATACCGTCTTGCGGCAAACGCACGGTGCTCATTTCGGCCACGTAGTGCACCGGGGTCGCCAGGCAGACCCAGGCTAAGTCCGTCGCGCCCCGATCGGCACACAGCACCGCGGGCCCGACCGCCGGCACGGGCGCGGCGCCGGGTGCGAGGACTCGAAATGCATCCGCGCGCCAGTCGGTCAGAGTGGCGCGGGCGTCCGCCCGCGCCAGCAGGCGCTCCAGCAGCGCCGAGCGCCGGTGAGGGGAACCTCGCGCCATGAACCGAAAATATTGGCTAGACACGGCCGGTCCATCCGCAATTTGAGTATCTTAAGCGCATGCGCTTCACCCAGGACTCAGCGTCCGGCATCAACCTCATCCGCTCTTACGGTAATGGAGAACTGCGCGTCAACGAAAACGTCTATCGTGGCGCGGTCATCCTAAGCGCATCAACAGTGATTGCGGAGCCAAACATACAGAATCTCGAAACGCTGGCGGCACTCGACGTCTCGCGAACGCTGGCTCTTGAACCGGAGATGGTTCTGCTCGGCACGGGCGAGCGCCAGGTGTTCCCAGCGCCCGCTTATGGCGCCCAATTCTTACGCGCCGGCATCGGCTTTGAAGTCATGGATACGAGCGCGGCATGCCGCACTTACAATGTTCTGGCCGGTGAGCAGCGGCGCGTGGTAGCTGTGCTGCTGTTATGAAGAAAAGGAAAAAAATAGCAGGGCGATAAGCACAATACACAACCAAACTAGTATCGAGAAATATTCTTCTTCTATTTGATCTTGTTGTTGTTTTTCCGATTAACTGTGTAAGCCTAGCGCCCCGCAATGGATCTTCCCGACGGGTCGCAGTAAAACATACGGAATTATCTGTCGCAAGTCCCCGACAACTTTGAATTATATTCAATATCTAGTAATTTCAAATAGTTACTATAATTAAGTAGAAACTACTTCGTTTGTGAAAGGAACTGCAGCGGATCGATTGGTTTGCCGTTGCGCCGAATTTCAAAATACAGAACGGGCTTTTGCGGCGCTCCTTCGCCCATGTGAGCAATGACCTGGCCCAACGAAACCTCCTCACCTTCGCGCACCAGCAATTCGCGGTTGTGCGCATAGGCTGAAAGAAAGTTTTCGCCATGCTTGATGATGACGAGGTTTCCGTAACCGCGGATGCCGCTGCCGGTGTACACGACGCGGCCCGCCGAGGCGGCGCGAATGTCCTGACCTAGCATCCCCGGCAGCAGCACTCCGCCGCCGGCCACCGGCAGAGGCACACCCCTGCGATCGGTGGGCCATCCCCATCCGGCCGGCGCCACGCCGGGAGCCGCCTGCACCGATGGGTTTGAGTTCGATCGCGGTTGAGCCGCCGCGGCGGCGGTACTCGGGCGCCCGGCACCGTTAGGCCGCAAGGTGAGCGTCTGCCCAACGGCGATGCGAAAATCAGGCCCGATATTATTCCAGTGCGCCAAGTCGTGGAAATCGAGACCATGGCGCCAGGCAATGCTGTACAGCGTGTCCTGCGGCCGAACGACATAGGTTTCGCGCTCATAGATGGCGGTGTCCGCACAAGCGGCCAACAGCAAGCAGTTAAGGCTCAGCGCACATATCCATCGCGTACGGCTCAACGTCGGAGCCGCTCCTAGCGCTGCAGGCCTGAAACCAAAGGAACGAAACTCACGGCACCGAGCGACTGGCGGTCAATCCTGGTTTCACCCTTGGTGTAGCGGAACAGTTCCTGCTTGCCTTCCGGGCCGACTGGCGCGATCAGTCTGCCGCCGGGCTTTAATTGCTCGAACAGCGCGGCAGGCACCGTGTGCGGCGCGGCGGTCAGCAGGATGCCGTCAAAGGGCGCGCGTGCCGGCCAGCCGACGTTGCCGTCGTCATGCCGGAAGTTGACGTTGCGAATTTTCAGCTCGCGCAAGGTGCGCCGCGCGCGCCCGAGCAAGGGAGCGATCCGCTCGATGGTGTAAATTTCCGCCACCAACGGGGAGAGCACGGCGGTTTGATAGCCGCAACCGGTGCCTATCTCCAGCACCCGGGTTGTTTCTCCGGCCGCCAGCAAAGCTTCGGTCATCTTCGCGACCACAAAGGGCTGCGAAATGGTTTGCCCGAAGCCGATCGGCAACGCCGTGTCCTCGTAAGCCCGGCTCGCCAGTGCCTCGTCCATGAACAAATGGCGGGGCACGGTGCGTATCCGATCCAATACCCGCTGATCGACAATGCCCTGCTCCTGCAGCCGCTGCACCAAGCGCTCGCGGGTGCGCGCCGAGGTCATGCCGATACCGCTGAGCCGTGGCCCTTCCATAATCTATTTAAGCTCCAGCCATCGTCGAAGGTCCGTCACTGCGCTGTGGCGAGTCAGGTCGATTTGCAGCGGCGTGATCGAAGCATACCCTTCTGCGACGGCATGAAAGTCGGTGCCGGGGCCTGCGTCTTGCCCCGCTCCGGCGTTTCCAACCCAGTAGACGTCGCGGCCCCTGGGATCTTTCGCCTTGACGATGGGCTTGGCTCGATGCCTGCTTCCCAGCCGCGTGACCTTGATGCCGCGCAATTGACCTTCGGGCAGATCCGGAACATTGACGTTGAGAATGACCGGCCCCTCCGGCGAGCCTTGCAACGGATGCTGCGCCACGCGTTCAATCAACTGCGCAGCGACCCGCGCCGCGCTCTTGAAATTGCGCGGACTGTCGGGCGTGAGACAAAGCGAGACGGCAATAGCCGGCAGGCCCAGGTATCGCCCCTCGATGGCGGCCGCCACCGTGCCCGAATACAGTGTGTCATCGCCCAGATTTGCGCCGTCGTTCACACCCGTCACGACGATGTCGTGTTCGAAATCGAACAGGCCCGAAATTGCCAGATGCACGCAGTCGGTCGGCGTGCCATTGACGAAGTAGGCGTCAGCATCGTAGCGCACCGCGCGCACCGGCACATCCAGGGTCAACGAATTGCTCGCGCCGCTGCGATTTCGATCGGGCGCGACGATCGTCACCGCACCGAGCGGCCTGATCGCTTCCCCAAGTGCCGCCAGGCCCTCGGCGCGGTAGCCGTCGTCATTGGAAAGGAGGATCTTCACACTTAACAGTCTGCGCCGCACTGGCGGGTGTCGCCGTGCGGACTATACTGGATCCATGGGCAAAAAGCGCACGCCCGATCTGGGCGCCGAACACGATCCAACGGATGCAGAGGCGTTTCATACCGCGATGCGCGACGTCAAACCGCTGCTGCGCGAATCGCGTCACGCGCCGGTCGCATCACGCGGCCGCCCACGCCCGCGCAAGGCGCCCGACTCCGTTCAAAACCTCGATCAGATGATGCCGTTGATCTCGGCCGCGACCGAGGCTGAGGGCGCAAGCGCCGTGTTGTCTTTCCAACGGGGCGGCATACGCGACCAGGTCATGCGGCGGTTGCGGCGCGGATTGTATCCAAGCGAGGATGAACTCGATCTCCATGGACTGAATCAAACCGCGGCACGCGATCGGCTCGCCGAATTCCTCACGCACAGCCGCGATTGCGGCTGCCGCTGCGTGAGAATCGTGCACGGCAAGGGCTATCGCTCCGGCGCGCGCGGCCCGGTCCTCAAGGCCGCCGTCAACCTATGGCTGCGCCGGCATCTGGACGTCGTCGCGTTCACCTCTGCTCGTGCGATTGACGGGGGAACCGGAGCGGTTTACGTCTTGCTTCGGGCCTAATCCCGATTCACGGGCTCACGGCCGCCGCTTGCAGCACTAAATCCACCACTCTGTCGTTCATGCCTGCGGTGATCGGCGCGTGTCCGAACAGGGCCCGGAAGTAATACGGCGCCGTAAGCATGTCGAGCAGCAGTTCCAAATCGAGACCGGGCGCAATTTGACCCCGCGCCGCGCCCCGTGTCACCGCTGCGCGCATGGAATCGCGCCGCGGCGTCAGTACCGCCGCGCGGATCAGCCGCGCCAGCGCTGGATCGTGCGCCATATCCGACGCGAGACCCGCGATCGCCGATCCCAAGGGCCCCGCGAATGCGTGCCGCAAGGTTTCCACCGCAATCTTCAGGTCCGCACGCAATGATCCGGTGTTCGGTGCCGGTTGCGTTCCGAGCTCGTGGACCACGGCAAACGCCACCAAGTGGCGTTTGCTCGGCCACCGGCGGTAGAGGCTGGTGCGGGCGCGCTTCACGCGCCGCGCGATACTTTCAATCGTGACCGCGCGATAGCCGCGAACCCGCAGCACGCCGAGGACGGCGGCAACCACCTCCTTGTCGATGCGTCCGTCTCGAGGCCTCCCCCTGGGTTTCAGTGCAGAATTGTTGCTTCGCACTTTAAGGGAACTTTAGCATACAGACTGTATCGTATACTTTAATGGCTAGGAGGTGCGTATGAACATTCGATTGTTGATACCTGCCGTGGTTTGCGCCGGCGCCGCACTCGCCGCCTGCAATACCGCGGAGAGCGACTGGAACAAGGCGACGGCGGCGAATACCACGGCTGCCTATCAAACGTTTCTGCAAAAGCATCCCGGCAACAAGCATGCCGACAATGCACAAGGCCGGATCCTCGGCCTGAAGGATGAGCAGGCGTGGAGCGATGCGCAGGCGACCAACACGATCGCAAGCTATCAAGGATACTTGACTGCCGAGAGCGGCGGCGTGCACGTAGGCGAGGCGAAGTACCACATTACGGCGCTGCAGCGGGCGAACGACTGGAAGGCTATCCCCAGCGACGCGTCCGCCGACGTCTTGCAAGCATTCCTACAAAAGTATCCGCAGGGAGTCGAGTCCAATGAGGCGCGTGCCAGGCTCAAGGAGTTGGACTACCGCGTTCAGCTTGCGGACTCGCGCAGCAAAGCTGAAGCCGAGCACAAGCGCAGTCAACTGGCAACGAAGTTCAGCAAGGTCCTGCACGAGGTCGTCGTCGTGCCGCCGGACGCCTCTGACAAGATGTTTCGCATCACCTCCGGACCGATGAGCCAGGCATCGGCGAACTCCGCCTGCGCAACGCTCGAACATGAGCATCAGCGTTGCAAGTTGGTTCAAGGTCTCGAAACACCCGGGGGAAGCGCGCCGAGCACACCCGCAGCGCCGGGCTGACCCGTATCCTTGATCCCGATGCGGGGGTCCGCGAGCCGATCGATATCAGGGCATAGCCGCTCAGGGATGAGCTTGCGTGCCGCCATGTAGTCCTTGGCGTGGTTCACCGCCTCCACCGCCAGCAGTTCTCCGCCCTTCAAGTAGCACACGCTGAAGCTGCGAGTGGCCGGATCGCCCCGCGTAACCTGCTGATCATGGCCGGACGATAATCCGACGATGAGCAGTTTGTTGTCGAATTGATCAGACCAAAACCAGGGCACCCGATCATGCACCGCGGCGTGGCCGATCATGTTCGACGCTGCCACCTTGCTCTGTTCAAAGGCATTATCGACGGACTCGAGACGCAGCCGCGATTGATAGCGCGGCGAGAAAAAATTGGTGCAGTCCCCGGCGGCGTAGATCGCGGGATCGCTGGTTCGGCAGTACTCGTCGACCACGATGCCGTTGGCGCATTTTAAGCCGGCTTCGCTTGCCAATTGCGAATTTGGGAGCGCGCCCACGCCGACGATCAAGGAATCCACGGGATACAGGCTGCCGTCGGCACAGACGACGCTTTCCACCCGGCCGCTTCCCTCCAGGCGCACCACGCGCGAGTTGCACACGATCCGCACGCCTTGCGTGCGGTGTTCGTGCGCGAAGTACTCTGAGACATTCGAGGCCACGACTCGATTCATGACGCGATCCGCCATTTCCAGAACCGTGACCGCGCAGCCCATCTGCCGTGCCGTCGCGGCTATTTCGAGTCCGATGTACCCGCCGCCGATGATGACCACGCGGGCGCCGGGCTTAAGGTCCCTTTGAATCGCGGTGGCATCGGCGACATCGCGCAAATAATGCACTCCGCGCAGATCCGCTCCTGGACAGGTCAAGGGGCGCGGGACGGCGCCGAGGCACAACAGCAGGCGGTCATAGCGCAATTTCTCGCCGCTCGAGAGCACGACTTGGCGCGCGCCGGGCTGCACGCCGATCGCACGCACGCCCAGCTTGAGCTCCACCGCGTGCTCGTCATAAAACGGGCGATGCCGGAACAACAGCCGTTCGGGGGCCAACTCGCCGGACAGAAATTTCTTGGACAGAGGCGGCCTCTGGTACGGAAGAGAGGCTTCATCGCTGACAAGGACCAGACGGCCCGTGAATCCCTCACGGCGCAGCGTATCGATCGCCTGAGCGCCCGCCTGTCCGCCGCCCACGATGACGATGGTCGAAATCATTGCACGGCATCTTAGCGGATTCGCGCATTCCGGCCCGCGACTAGCTTCGGCAACAATTACGTGGGTATACTGAATGGGCATGAATTTGCGTAGCTATGTGAATATCAGATAACTGATATCGGATCGGCATTGGATCTCAAGCAGCTCGAATACTTCCGCCACGTCGCTGAGCTCGGCAGCTTCACCAATGCCGCGGCCTTCCTGTCCGTCGGCCAGCCGACCTTGAGCCGGCAGATTGCCGACCTTGAGATGGAATTCGGCCAGGATTTGTTCGACCGCAACGGGCGCGGCGTCGTGCTGACTCAGGCGGGTTCGCAGCTGCTCGAGCACACGCGCGGCATCCTCATGCAGGTCGGCCGGGCTCGCCAAGAGCTGGAAACGACGCGCAGCGGCGATTCCGGCCATATCACGCTGGGGCTGCCCTCGAGTCTCGGCAATGTGGTAACCGTGCCTCTGGTCAAGGCGTTCGCCAAGGTTCTGCCCCGGTCGCGCCTAGCCTTCTCGGAAGGTCTTTCGGCCTACATTCTCGAGCGCCTGAGCGTCGGCCGAATCGATTGTGCGCTCGCCTACAATGCCACCGCTTCCGAAGACTTCGACGTGGCGCCATTGCTCGAGGACCAGCTGTTTCTGATTGCGCCGGCATCCCGATCCAAGAAAACACCGGCATCGATATCCTTGAGTGAGCTGGCCGACTATCCGCTGGTCATTCCCGGCCGGCCGCACGCCAACCGGATGACCGTGGAGCATGCGCTGTCGGATATCGGCAAGAAAATCAAGATCGCGCACGAGGTCGAATGCATCGCTGCGATTGTCGACTTGGTGCGTCAGGGCCACGGCTACGGAGTGCTGTCGCTCAACGCCGTCAAGTCCTCGCCCTGGGCCGCGCACGTGCTGATCAAGCCCATTTTGAATCCCACGCTGACTTTCCCGCTGTCGATAGTGACCTCGACACGGCGGCCGAAGAGCGCCTTCATGCGCAAGGCGATTTTGTTGATCAGCAAGGTGGTGCGCGAGGAAATCGGCCAGAACTTGCCGAGACTCCCGCGCCGGCGGACGCGATAACGTGAATCCGAAAAACTTCGACAATGTGAATTTGAATCTGCTGGTGATATTCGCCGTGCTGATGCGCGAACGATCGGTCACCCGCGCCTCCAAGATCCTGATGATCTCGCAGCCGGCGGTTAGCCACGCGCTCAAGCAGCTGCGCACGCTGTTTGCCGATCCGCTCTTCACCCGCAGCAGCACCGGGGTCAACCCTACGCAGCACGCGCAGGTCGTTCACAAGGATTTGTTGGTATCGCTCGAAGCCATCGAGGCGATTTTGAACAAGAGGAACTCGGAGCCGCCTTCAGCGAGCCAGCAGCACTGAGGCCATCGCGGCCAGTCCTTCCTGGCGGCCAATGAATCCCAGGCGCTCGGTCGTCGTGGCTTTAATGTTGATGGCACCCGGCGCCACTCCTAAGTCGGCTGCGAGATTCGCCGCCATCGCGGCCCGATGCGCGCCGATGCGCGGCGCCTCTGCCAACACCGTGATATCCGCGTTGACGAGGTGCAATGCCGCCGCCTTCACGCGCTGCGCCACGGCCCGCAAGAACACCCGGCTATCGGCGCCGCGGTAGCGCGGGTCGCTGTCGGGAAAGTGCTGACCGATATCGCCATCGCCGAGGGCGCCCAGCAGGGCATCGCACAGGGCGTGGATAACCACATCGCCGTCCGAGTGCGCGACGATTCCCTGCGCATGCGCAATGCGCACCCCGCCCAGCACCACGTGATCGCCCTCGCCAAAAGCGTGCACGTCCACACCCTGACCGATTCGCATTTGACTGCTCTCCCCCATCCGCAATATGTCGGCTGCTATTTTTAAGTCCTCGGCGCGCGTCACTTTGATGTTGAACGGCGAACCCGGGACCAGGACCGCACGAATGCCGATGCGTTCCATCGCTTGTGCTTCGTCGGTGACCGCCGCATTCGAACGGGCGGCATCCTGCAATGCGCGGCGCAATTGCGCGTACGCGAATACTTGCGGTGTCAGCGCCCGCCACAAACCGGAACGATCCACCGTCTCCATGCCGGTTGTAAGTTCACGCTTAACCGTGTCGACAATGGCTGCGGCGAGCACCGCGCCGCCCGACCGTGCACCGGCTGCACCGCTTTCCAGCGCGTCCGCCAAGGCCCCGATCTCGGCGGCGCTCAAGCATGGGCGCGCCGCATCGTGCACTAAAACCCAATCGTCCGCCGCGACTCTTCCGGCGAGAAATTCCAAACCGTTCATGACCGAATCCTGACGGTGAGCGCCGCCGATCGTGCTGTGAACCTTCGGTGAATCGAGTCTCTTGGCAACTTCGGGCCAACGCTCATCGCCGTCAGCGATGACCGCGACGATCGCGTGAATGCGCGGCTCGCCGAGCAGCGCGCGCAGCGACCACTCGAGCACGCTGCGGCCGAGCAGCGGGGTATATTGCTTGGGAACGCCATGCGTCGAGCCGGTTGAAAAGCGCTCACCGCGGCCTGCTGCAGGAACGATCGCCCAAAGGCGGCGCGCCGCAGGTTCGCTCATTCCACGCGAGCGGTAACGGGTGCGGTGGATGCGGCGGGAGGCGCGGCTGGAGCCGGGGGGTTGGCTCGGACCACTTGGTAAAACGTTTCGCTCGCAGCAACCATGCCGAGTTCACTGCGCGCTCGTTCCTCCAGCGCAGTCAGCCCGGTTTTAAGATTTGCCACTTCGGCGCTCAGCTGCCTATTGCGTTCGGATTGCTCGAGGTTGGCCGCGCGTTGAGCTTCAACCGAGGCTTTGAGTCCCGAAACCTCGCTCAGTCCCCGCCCAGAAAACCAGAGCCGACCTTGGAGCAAGACCAGTGCGATGGCCAGTGCGGCCGCGAAAATCCTCATGGGGACAGGAGCTTAGCATGAACTCTTAAGAGATTGGAACCGATAAAGCGCGCGCGCCGGCATAGGAGGCTTTGGCGCCGAGCTCTGCTTCGATCCGCAGCAACTGATTGTATTTCGCGATTCGGTCCGATCGCGACATCGAGCCGGTCTTGATTTGCGTTGCGGTAGTGGCGGCGGCGATATCCGCGATGGTCGCATCTTCCGTTTCCCCGGATCGATGCGACACGACCGCCGCGTACTTGGCCTTGAACGCCATATCGATGGCTGCCAGTGTCTCGGTCAGGGTGCCGATTTGATTGGGCTTGATGAGTATCGCGTTGGCAATCTTCTTGGCTATCCCTTCGGCAAAGATTTTGGTGTTCGTCACGAACAAATCATCGCCGACCAACTGCACCTTGGCACCCAATTTGCGCGTGAGAATCGCCCAGCCTTCCCAGTCGCCCTCGCTCATCCCGTCTTCAATGGTGACGATGGGATATTTCGCGGCCAGGCCCGCCAGGTAATCCGCGAACTCGGATGAATTGAATTTACGTCCTTCGCTTTCCAAGTCGTAAACGCCGTCCTTGAAGAATTCCGTGCTGGCCACGTCCAGCCCTAAGTAGATGTCCTTGCCGGCGCGGTAACCCGCCTTTTCGATGGCTTCCAGGATCGTGGTGATCGCCGCTTCATTCGAAGGCAGGTCCGGCGCGAAGCCACCCTCATCTCCAACCGCGGTGTTCAGACCCTTGCCGTGCAGCACTTTCTTTAGGGTATGAAACACCTCAGCGCCGTAGCGCACCGCCTCGGAAAAGGACGGCGCGCCGATGGGAAGAATCATGAATTCCTGGATATCGACGCTATTATCCGCGTGCGCCCCGCCATTGATGATGTTCATCATGGGCACGGGAAGCGTCAAATCGCCGCTGCTCGCCAGATGCCGATACAGGGGCAGGCCTTGATCGATGGCCGCTGCATGCGCCGCCGCCAGCGACACCGCTAAAATCGCGTTGGCGCCGAGATTCGACTTGGCGTCCGTGCCGTCCAATTTGATCATCTTGGCATCCAGTCCCGCCTGATCCTGAGCGTTCGACCCGAGCACTCCGGTGCGCAGCGGACCATTCACTGCAGCGACAGCCTTGAGCACGCCCTTGCCGCCGAATCGCTTCATATCACCGTCCCGCAACTCGACAGCCTCGCGCGAGCCGGTCGATGCGCCTGACGGCACGGCGGCCCGGCCGATGGTACCGGAGTCCAGCACCACGTCTGCCTCAACCGTGGGATTGCCGCGCGAATCGATGATTTGGCGGCCGCGAACATCGACAATCCGACTCATAACAATGATTCCTCGAAGGGTTGCCTCTTCACCGCAATATCCAATTCCGTCAGCGTGGCCAGCAGCGGCCTCATGCGATCCAGCGGCCAGGCGTTCGGTCCGTCCGACAGGGCCTTGGCGGGATCGGGATGGGTTTCCATGAAAATTCCCGCGACACCGGCGGCAACCGCGGCGCGCGCCAGCACCGGCACGAATTCCCGTTGGCCGCCGGATGAGTCGCCCTTGCCGCCGGGCAGCTGCACGGAATGCGTCGCGTCGAATACCACCGGACAGCCGGTTGCCCGCATGACCGATAGAGAGCGCATGTCCGAGACCAGATTGTTGTAGCCGAAGGAGAAACCCCGCTCGCAAACCATGATCTGGGTATTGCCCGTGGATCGCGCTTTGTCGACCACATTCTGCATTTCCCAAGGCGACAAGAATTGCCCCTTTTTGATGTTCACCGGCTTGCCCTGCGAGCAGGCGGCCACGATGAAATTGGTCTGGCGGCAGAGAAAGGCAGGTGTTTGCAGAACATCGACAACTGCGGCGACTTCGTCCAGCGGCGTATCCTCATGCACGTCCGTCAGAACCGGTACGCCGATTTTTTCGCGCACGTGCGCGAGCGCCTTCAAACCGCCTTCCAATCCGGGCCCGCGAAAGCTCGAGCGCGATGAGCGGTTGGCCTTGTCGAACGACGCCTTGAAAACGAAGGGAATCTTGAGCGCAGCCGTCATTTCCTTGAGGCGACCCGCAACCTCGATCACGAGGGCTTCGCTCTCGATGACACAAGGACCTGCAATCAAGAAGAACGGGCGATCAGGCCCGACCTCGAAGGATGTCAGCTTCATGCGCTCAAGCGCTCATGCGGTGGCGCGGCCCGGCTGCAGCGAAGCCCGGTATTTGCGCGCCGCCCGGACGAATCCCGTGAACAGCGGATGGCCGTCGCGCGGAGTCGAGGTGAACTCCGGATGGAACTGGCTGGCGACGAACCAGGGGTGGCTGGGCAGCTCGATGAACTCGACCAGGCCATCGGCGGAGAATCCGGAGAAACTCAGGCCCCCCGCAGTCAATTCATCGAGATAATGATTGTTGAATTCATAGCGGTGGCGATGGCGCTCGTAGATCGATTCCTTGCCGTACAGCGCCCTGGCCAGAGAGCCGGCTTTAAGCTTGGCCTCCTGCGCACCAAGGCGCATGCTGCCGCCCAGATCCGACTTCTCATCGCGCACCTGTTGGCCGCGCTCCAGGTCCTGCCACTCCGTGATCAGCGCAATCACCGGATGATTGGTCGCCCGATCGAATTCGGTGCTGTTGGCGCCTTTGAGCGCGAGCACGTTGCGCGCGTATTCGATGATGGCAAGCTGCATTCCCAAACATATGCCGAGATACGGGATGCCGTTTTCGCGTGCAAAACGAATCGCTTGTATCTTACCCTCGATGCCGCGGTCGCCGAATCCGCCCGGTACCAGGATGGCATCCATTTTCTGCAGCGCAGCGGCGCCGGAACGTTCGATATCCTGCGACTCGAAATAATGAATGTTGACCCGTGTCCGGGCCTTTATGCCGCCGTGCATCAGCGACTCATTCAGGGAAATATACGAATCGCGAATCTGCACGTACTTGCCGACCATGCCGATGTCCACGACGGCTTCCGGATTTTGCTTGGCCGCGACCACCGCGCGCCACTCGGAAAGATCGGTCGGCGGCGCATTCAGGCGCAGCTTGTCGACCACAATGTCATCGAGGTCCTGCTCATGCAGCAGCATCGGTATCTTGTAAATATCGTCGGCATCCACCGCTGAAATTACCGCGCGTTCCTCGACATTGGTGAACAGCGCAATCTTGCGCCGCTGCTCATCAGGCAGGCTCTGCGAACACCGGCACAGCAGAATATCGGGCTGGATGCCGATGCCGCGCAGCTCCTTGACAGAGTGCTGCGTCGGTTTGGTTTTGATCTCTCCGGCGCCGCCTAAGATCGGCACCAATGTCAAATGCATGTAGAGCACCTTGTCGCGGCCGAGCTCGACGCCCATTTGGCGGATCGCTTCGAGAAACGGCAGCGATTCGATATCGCCGACGGTACCGCCGATCTCCACCATGCACACATCGGAGTCTCCGGCGCCCATGCGAATCCGGTGCTTGATCTCGTCCGTGATGTGAGGGATGACCTGAACCGTCGCGCCCAAATAGTCGCCGCGGCGCTCCTTCGCAATGACGCGCTCGTAAATCCGTCCCGTGGTGAAATTGCTGTTGCGTCCGGTCGTGGTGCGCACGAAGCGTTCATAGTGGCCGAGATCTAAATCGGTCTCCGTCCCGTCCGCCGTGACGAACACTTCACCGTGCTGGAACGGGCTCATGGTGCCAGGATCCACATTGATGTAGGGGTCCAGCTTGACCATGCTGATTTTGAGGCCGCGAGCTTCGAGAATGGCGCCGAGGGACGCCGACGCAATGCCTTTGCCCAGCGAGGAAACCACGCCGCCGGTGACGAAAACAAATCGATTCATAATGAGTCACCGCCGATTAAACGTTTGTTACCGCGATCTAGGCGGTGTCAAACGAAAGCCAAAAGGGAACAATGGGAATTCGACGGGAGTTCAGATTAGCAGATCGCGGCGCGCTCGACAATCCGTCTTCAGGTCACGAGAGGGCCATTGTTCCACGCGATGTTCCACCCCGGCGCACCTGCGGCTGCGCACCAGTCGGCGTCCATCCATAAATCACCGACGGCAATCAATGCATCGGCGGCAAAAACCAGCGGCAGCGCATCCCGCATCCAAGGCAGCACGCCGGCGTTTTGACAAAGGTGCTGCAAGGTTTGCGTTTTTGCCGATCGCGCCGGCCGCAGCGACTCGCCTCCCTCGCGCCGCCGCACGGTGACCGCGGCGGGTAACTTCTCGGGCGCCAGGCCGCGCGGCCCCGCGATCCACGACAACGTTCCCAGCTTCGCGCCCAACTCGAGCGATAAACCGGGCGTCGCGGCCCATTCTCTCGTATCACTCAAGCGCGGCAGATCGACATCCGTAACGAACATCCTCTGTCGATAGCGTCGCAGCGCTTTTTTGCCCCAGATGATGCTTGGATTCTGGTCCGGCTGCGCGTCGAACATTTGGCGCAACGCCTCCTCGAGGCGCGCGGTGGAAGGCGCTTCGACGCCCGTTTCGCGCAGCCACCAGCGCACCGCATTCATGCGTTTCCATGAACAGAGAGATCGCAGACCTTGAACGGATAGAGCTTCGCCGTCACGCAGCTGCGCCACATCGGCGGCCGCCGTCATGTCCAACAGCTGCTGCGCCTCGGCCATGTGTCCGGCGGCGCGCGACAGCGCGATGCCCGCCCCCGGCCAGCGATCTTCGATCAGCGGCCACAGGGTTTTGCGCAGGTAGACACGGTCAAATCGCAAATCCTCATTCATGGGATCGTGGGAATGGGATTGCTGCAACGGAGCGCTGAACTGCAGCAGTTCGTCTTGCGCAATATCGAGCATCGGCCGCACATGCCAGCCGGCGCCCAGCACGCGGCGCACCGGCATGGCCGCCATGCCTTTGACGCCGGCACCGCGCAAGGCCTGCAGCAGCAACGTCTCGGCCTGGTCCTTGCGGTGATGTGCCGTCAAGAGGCATTCGCCCGGCCGAAGATGCACGGCGAGCGCCGCGTAACGCGCCGCGCGCGCCGCCGCTTCGATCGACTTGGCAGAACCGTCCACCTCGACTTCAATAATGCTGAGCGGAATGGCCAAACTATTGCAAAGCGTTCGGCAGGATTTGGAAAACTCCGCGGCGGCGGGCTGCAGTCCATGATTGATGTGGACTGCACGCACGGGCAACGCGCGAAAGCTGCCCTGCAAGTCGGCGGCCGCGGCCAGCAGCGCCGCAGAATCGCGGCCGCCGCTCAATGCCACCACCAAGCCGGTGGCGTCCGCGGGCACCAAGATTTCGAGCACCGCGTGCAGTGAGGCCGCGGAAAAGCCCATGCGGGCGGTCAACCGTCGCGAAACGCGCCGAATCCGCGCAAGCGGGCCTGCCGCGCATCGAGCAGTTGCGTGATCGGCTGGTTGCGCAGATCGGCGAGATTTTTGACGATGCTCTGCTTCATGGTCTCAGCCATCAGCTGCGGGTCGCGATGCGCGCCGCCGTGCGGCTCCTTCAAAACCTCATCGACCAGGCCCAGCTTGAACAGCCGCTCGGCCGTACCGCCCATCGCCTCGGCGGCGATCTCTTTCTTTTCAGTGCTCTTGAACAGAATCGAGGCGCAGGCTTCCGGCGTAATTACCGAGTAGACGCTGAACTGCAGCATGACCAGATAGTCGCACACGCCGATGGCGAGCGCGCCGCCCGAGCCACCCTCGCCGATGACGATGCTCAAAACCGGCGCCGCCAAATGCGACATCTCGAACAGGTTGCGGGCAATGGCTTCGCTTTGACCTCGCTCCTCCGAGCCGATGCCCGGGTAGGCGCCCGGCGTATCGATGAGCGTCACCACGGGGATGCGGAATCGCTCTGCCATTTTCATCAGGCGCAGCGCCTTGCGATACCCTTCGGGTTTCGGCATTCCATAGTTGCGCCGCACACGCTCCTTGGTGTCGCGGCCCTTTTGGTGTCCGATCAGCATCACCGGCATTCCGTCGATCCGCGCCAGTCCGCCGACGATCGCCAGATCGTCGCTGTACATGCGATCGCCATGCAGCTCCTGCCAGTCGCTGAAAATCATCGAGACGTAATCCAGCGTGTAGGGACGCTGCGGATGGCGTGCGAGTTCAGTGATTTGCCACGGCGTCAAATTGGCAAAAATGCTGGTCGTAAGCGCCCTGCTCTTCGATTGCAGACGCTTGATCTCCTCCGTGATATTCACGCTGGCATCGCTGCCGATGAATTTCAGCTCCTCGATCTTGGCCTCGAGTTCCGCGATCGGCTGTTCAAATTCCAGAAAATTCATCGCCATGAAGAAGTTTCCTCGCCGCGAACATCATTTCGCGGACCATACACTAAATACCACCCTTCGCGCCCGACAAGCGCAGAAAGCCGATCCAGGAGCTCTCTTGTGGGCCGCACCGACCAGGCATCCGGCAGATTCACCTTGCCGCTGTAATCGCTGCGATTTACCGCAACACTCACGCCGCAGGGCCCGCGCAGGTACGGTTTGAGCACCTGCTCGAAGCGGTTCATCCCTTGAGGGCCATCGAACTCCGCGGGCCAGCGCAGCCACAGGCGGCGGGCAAAACGCTCGCGCGCCCGGTCGATGTCCATCAAGGATTTCCCCTGCAGGCGCCACGCCTCAATGAAGTCATCGAATCGCAACGTACCGTCTATGATCAGGATCGCATCCTTGACGATGATGTCGCGATGCTGCTGAAAAACTTCTTCGTACAGGCTCACCTCGAGGCGGGCGCTGCGATCATCCAAGATGAGCGTCACCCGGTTCGGGCGGCGCCGGATTTCCAGAACCAATCCGGCCACGGTCGCGGGCTTGCCGGCGGACCAGCCGCGGCCGCCTTCCATCACGGGCGGCGGTTTAGGGCCGCCGACATCCGCGAGACGCGCGCTTACCAAGAATTTCAGATCCGGCTCGTAGGGAGTAATGGGATGACCGCTCAAGAACAGTCCGAGTGTCTCGCGTTCGCCCGCAAGGCGTTCCGCTTCGGACCAGTCGGCGACCGCAGTGTTCTCCGCTGCGCTCAAGCCGAACAGATCCACTTGACCTACGCTCAAGGCACGCGAGTTTTGCTCGCCGAGATGCATGGCACGCTCGAGCTCCGCGGTCAGCGACGCGCGATTCGGACCAATCAGGTCAAGGCTTCCAGAGCGGATCAGCGCTTCCAGCACGCGGCGATTCACCCTTGCCAAGTCGATGCGCCGGCACAGATCCGGGAGACTGCTGAATGCGCCGTTCTTCTCGCGCTCCTCGATGATGGCTTCGACGGCCGATGCGCCCACGCCTTTGATGGCACCCATGCCATAGCGGATGCTGTCGGCGCCGGCGACCCGAAAGGCATAGACGGATGCGTTCACATCGGGCGGCAACACTTTCAGTCCCATGCCGTTGCATTCGTCGATCAGCGTGACTACTTTTTCGGTTTTGTCCATGTCCGACGAAAGCACCGCCGCCATGTAAGCCGCCGGATAATGCGCCTTGAGCCATGCCGTTTGATATGACAGCAGCGCATACGCCGCCGAATGCGACTTGTTGAATCCGTAGCCCGCGAACTTCTCCATGAGATCGAAAATATGCGTCGCCTGGGCCTCGCGAACGCCGCGCGCCACGGCGCCGCTGACGAAAACCGAACGTTGCTTCGCCATTTCCTCGGGCTTCTTCTTGCCCATGGCGCGGCGTAGAAGATCCGCGCCTCCCAAGGTATAGCCCGCCAGGATCTGCGCGATTTGCATGACCTGTTCCTGATACAGGATCACGCCGTAGGTCGCTTCCAGGACCGGCTTCAGATCCGGATGCAGATAATCGATCGTTGCGCCGGTGGTGTCGTGCTTGCGCGCGATGAAATCCTCGACCATGCCCGATTGCAGTGGACCCGGCCGGAACAGGGCCACCAATGCCACGATGTCGCCGAACCGGTCCGGCTGAAGGCGGCGGATCAAGTCCTTCATGCCGCGCGATTCGAGCTGGAAGACGGCGGTGGTTTTGGTGCTCTTCAGCAACGCGTAGGTCGCCGCGTCGTCCATCGGCAGGGCGCTCATCACCAAGGGCGCTTCGCCGCTGCCGGCGCGCTCCGCATTGATGTCACGCACCACCCAATCGATGATGGTCAGGGTTCGCAAACCCAGGAAATCGAATTTCACCAAGCCCGCGGCTTCGACGTCATCCTTGTCGAACTGCGTGACCGGCGTGCTGCTGCCCTCTTCACAGTACAGCGGCGTGAAATCGGTCAGGATCGATGGCGCGATAACCACGCCGCCGGCGTGCGTGCCGGCATTGCGCGCCAAGCCCTCGAGCGAGCGCGCCAAATCGATGAGATCGCGAATCTCCGCTTCACTGTCGTAGAGCCGTTTCAGCTCTTCTTCCTGCTCGAGCGCCTTGTCGAGCGTCATGCCGATTTCCAATGGAATGAGCTTCGCGATCTTGTCCACGTAGCCGTAGGGGTGCCCGAGAACCCGGCCGACGTCGCGCACCACGGCCTTGGCCGCCAAGGTGCCGTAGGTGATGATCTGCGACACGCGGTCGCGGCCGTATTTGTTGGCGACGTATTCGATCACCCGATCGCGCCCTTCCATGCAGAAGTCGACGTCGAAGTCCGGCATCGATACGCGCTCCGGATTCAGGAATCGCTCGAACAGCAGGTCATGCTCGATTGGATCAAGATCTGTGATGCCGAGCGCATAGGCAACCAGCGATCCGGCGCCTGAACCGCGGCCCGGGCCGACCGGAACGCCGTTGTCGCGCGCCCACCGGATGAAGTCGGCGACGATCAGAAAGTAACCGGCAAACCCCATCGCGCAGATGACGCCGAGCTCCAGCGCGAGACGCGCCTCGTAAGCGGGCACCGCTGTGGAAGATACCAACGCCGGCGATGCCGCGATGCGCCCGCGCAGGCCGCGCTCGGATTCCTCGCGCAAAAAACCTTCCGTGGTCGATCCGGCCGGCACAGGATATGCCGGCAACATCGATGATCCCAAGCGGATCTGCAGGGAACAGCGTTTCGCGATTTCGACGCTATTCGCCAGCAATTCCGGTGCATCTTGAAACAGCAGCGCCATCTCAGCCGGCGATTTCAGGTATTGCTCTTCGGAGTAGCGGCGCCTGCGGCTCGAATCGCCGAGTTGGGCGCCGTCGTGGATGCAGACACGCGCCTCATGCGCCTCGAACTCCGCACGCGCCAGGAAACGCACATCGTTCGTCGCGACCGCTGCGACGCCCCGCGCTTGTGCAAGTTCCATGGCTGCCTCCGAGCACACCTGTTCACCGGCCCGGCCGGTGCGTTGCACCTCGAGATAGAAGCGATCTCCGCAGAACGACTGCCAACGATCGAGACAGCGTTCTGCCTCGTCGTCCCGCCCGCGCGCAAAGGCTTGCCCGATATCTCCCTCGAAGCCTCCCGACAGCACGATCAAGCCTTGCAAGCTCTCGCGGGTAATCCAGCCGCGCTCCAGCATCGGTGCGCCGCGATGCTGGCCTTGCAAGAAGGAGCGCGTCACCAGCTGAGTCAGGTGACGGTAACCGGCCAAGTTCTGGCAAAGGAACACGATGCGGGAGGGCGGTGCGCGCTCGCCGGCTTCCCGAATCCATGCATCGACGCCGATCACGGGCTTTATGCCGGCGGCTTGCGCTTCCTTGTAGAACTTCACCATGGCAAACAAGTTGCTTTGATCGGTGAGCGCAATCGCGGGCATACGGGCGGCGGCGACCGCCGCCATCAATTCCGGCACGCGCACGATGCCGTCCACCAACGAATACTCGGTGTGCACTCGCAGGTGAACAAAGTTGCTCAAAGTTCGCACCGCAATGCGAGGCGTACGGGCTCGAAAGAGCGGCGATGCAAGGGACAAGGGCCGTGTAGGTTCAACAGACGTTGATGATCCGGCGTCGCATAACCTTTGTGACTTGCGAAGTCATATGCAGGATAGACCGTATCCATTTGATTCATATAAGCATCTCTGGCTGTCTTGGCCAGTATGGAAGCGGCGCTGATGGCGGGCTCGCTGACATCGCCGTCAATGATGGCACGAGCGGTCAACTCTTTGCCCAATCCATGCAAATGGGGCAGCCGGTTGCCATCCACCAGCACGTGGTCGGGTGTAAGACACATGGCGAGCAGAGCCCGGCGCATGGCAAGAAACGTCGCCTGCAGGATATTTAGGGCATCGATCTCCACGTGGTCCGCCCACCCGATGCCGAAGCAAAGGGCTTCGCGCCTAATCTCGACGCTCAAGCGTAGGCGCTCCTCGGGAGTCAGGGATTTGGAATCGGCGACGCCTTCGATGCGCCTGCGCGGCCGTAGAATCACCGCCGCCGCGACAACCGGCCCAGCCAGGGGACCACGGCCTGCCTCGTCGATGCCGGCGACCCGCCTCACCGCGGTGCCGCCGGATCCTGGCGCGTACGGAGCAGAGCCAAGATGGCTTGCGCGGCCCGCGGCCCTGCGCCGCGGCGCAGCTCGGCATGGATACGCGAGAACTCGCGTTCTAGAGCCGTACGCCGTTCGGTATCGTCAAGCCACATCAAGAGCTCCGCTCCGATCGACTCTGGGATAATTTGCCGCTGAAAATATTCGCCGACGACGCGTCGATCCGCAAGTAGATTCGGTTGGGCGAAAAATTTCGAGCTGACCAGATTGAAATGCGTCAGCATCCAGGCGGTGAGCGTGCCCAGCCGGTACACGACCACCATGGGCCGCTTGCACAAGGCTGCCTCCAGGCTGGCCGTGCCCGAGGCGACCAGCACCACGTCGGCGGCGCTCAAGGCAGTCGTCGCCCGTCCGTCGATCAATTGCACGGCAATGCCGGGTGCATCGCGCTCGATCACCCGGGAAAAAATCTGCCGCGTCGCAGCGCTCGCCATCGGCGCGACGAATTTCAGCTCCGGCCGCCGCCCCGCCAGCCAGCGAATCGTCGCCGCAAAGTCTGCGGCGAGCCGTGCTACCTCGCCGCGACGGCTTCCCGGCAGCAACGCTACCACGGCTGCGTCCGGGGCAAGGTCGAGCGCGCGCCGCGCAGCGTCGCGATCGACTTTCTCCGGAATCGCGTCCGCCAGCGGATGGCCGACAAATTCGGCGCGGATGCCATGCTCATCGTAAAAGCGCTTTTCGAACGGCAGCAGGCACAGGACAAGGTCCACCGACTCGCGGATATTGCGCGCGCGGCCCTGGCGCCAAGCCCACACTTGCGGGCTCACGTATTGGACAGTCGGAATTCCGGCGGCATGCAGCGTGCGGGCAATGCGCAAATTGGTATCCGGCGCGTCGATCCCGATGAAAACGTCCGGACGCGCCGCCAAAAACATCCGCTTGATGCGCGCGATCAATTTTGCCAGCCGCGGCAGATCGCGCAGCACATCGAACAGCCCCATGACCGCCAAGGATTCCGCCGGTTCCCAAACCTCGCACCCGGCGGATTGCATTTTGGGTCCGGCAACGCCGAAGAACTTGGTGTCGGGCGCCAAGCCGCGCAGCGCGTGAATGAGATCCGCGCCTAAGGTGTCGCCTGAGGCTTCACCCGCCAACAGTCCCACTCGCAGTGGCTCGGACATTCTGGCGCCTAACGGACGATGCTGCGTGAGCTGCGCTTGATGAATTCCACGAAGGGCACGATTTCCGGCTGATCCGCAGCCGCCTTCTCGAGCTCTTCCAGGGCCGCGTTCAATTTCAAGCCGGAGCGGTACAGGGTGCGATAGGCGCGGCGAATATTCAGGATTTGTTCCGGCGTGAATCCGCGGCGCTGCAAGCCTACCGCGTTGACGCTGTGAGGCACGGCGGGACGTCCCACCGCCATGACATACGGCGGCACATCGCGCGTGACCGCCGCGTTGTGCGCCAGGAAGCAATAGGCGCCGATCTTGGTGAACTGGTGCACCGCCGACAGGCCCCCCATGGTGACCCAATCGCCGACTTCCACGTGGCCGCCCAAGGTGGCGCAGTTCGCCATAACGATCTGGTTGCCGAGCTGGCAGTCATGCGCGACATGCGAGTACGCCATGAGCAGATTGTCGTTGCCGATGCGGGTCACACCCTGGTCGTGCGTGGTGCCGCGATTCACGGTAACGGATTCGCGGAACACGTTGCGGTCGCCGATCTCGAGGCGTGTCGGTTCGCCGTTGTATTTCTTGTCCTGCGGCGCATCGCCCAACGAGGCGAATTGGTAGATCTTGTTGTTTGCGCCGATGCGCGTCGGTCCGTTGATCACGGCGTGCGGGCCGACCCAGGTTCCGGGACCGATGACCACGTCCGCACCGATCACCGTGAAGGGGCCGATTTGCACGTCCGCCGCGATGTCTGCTTGCGGCGATACCACCGCCCGCGCATCAATCATCCTTGCGCTCCCTTCCCCGCCGGCGCTTTGGTCTCCGGTGCGACCATGATTTCCGCTGACGCCACTTCCTTGCCGTCGACTTGCGCGAGGCAGTCGAATTTCCAGATGCCCTTGAACGAACGCTTCAATTCGACCCGCAGCATCAGCTGATCGCCGGGCTCGACCGGCTTGCGGAAGCGCGCATTGTCGATGGCGACAAAGTAAAACCGGGTGTTGATGTCCGGCACCACTTTGGCGGTCTTGAACGCCAGAATACCGGCAGCCTGCGCCAAGGCCTCGATGATGAGCACGCCCGGCATCACCGGACGGTGCGGGAAATGGCCTTGAAAGAATGGTTCGTTGACCGTCACATTCTTCAGAGCAAGGCAGTGCTGTCCCGCGACGCACTCCAAGACCCGATCCACCAGCAAGAATGGATACCGATGCGGCAATTGCCGCATGATCGCTGCGATATCCAGTCTATCGGACTCCGACATTCTCTCTCCTATCCATCCAGCCGCCTCAAATGGGCGACCATTCGCCGCCATAATCGCGTCTCTACCGTCGGCATGCCGCTCGAGTAGCTGCCGGCCTGCTTGATCGATGCGCTGACCAAGCTGCAGCCCGTCACCACCACATCATCGGCAATGGTCAAATGACCCGCAAAGCCAACCATGCCGCCTATCATGCAGCGCCTGCCGATCACCGTGCTGCCCGATATGCCGGTGCACGCGGCAATCGCCGTGTGTGCGCCGATCAGCACGTTGTGGCCTACCTGGATCTGATTGTCCAGTTTGACCCCATCCTCGACAACCGTATCATCAATCGCGCCCCGATCGATGGTGGTATTGGCTCCGACTTCCACATCATCGCCGATTCGCACGCTGCCGACCTGAGGGACTTTCACCCATGTACCGGCATTGGGCGCAAAGCCGAAGCCGTCTGCGCCGACCACCGCGCCGGCGTGCAGTATGCAACGCTGGCCCAAGCTCACGCCCGGGTACAAATTGACCCGGGACACGAGTATCGAGTCGGCCCCGATTCGAGCGCCTTTTTGCACGATGCATCCGGGGCCGATCGACACGCGCTCGCCGATTTCGGCATCATCTTCGACCACCGCCAGCGGCCCGATGCAGGCACTTGCGGCGACCCGGGCCGCGCTGCCGACCACGGCGCTGCGGTGGATTCCTGGCGCAGCGCTCGCCTCGGGGTGCATCAGCGTCGCAATGCGGGCGTAAGCCAGGTAGGGATTGGGGTGGATCAAAGCTGCCGATGGACAGTGCGCTTCGTCCTCGGCGCTGACGATGACGGCGGTTGCCCTGGTCGTTTGAAGCTGCCGGCGGTAGCGGGAGTTCGCGAGAAAGCTCAAGCTTCCCGGTTCCGCGCGCGACAGCGTCGCGACACCATGAACTTTGAGGCTGGGCTCACCGCGCAGCGTGAGCCCGAACCGTACCGCCAGTTCCCCGAGACTGAATTCTGCCGGCACTCAGGCTCCCAGTTCTGCAAGCACTCCTCGAGTGCTTTTTTTCGGCGCCTTATTTGGTGGCCGGAGGTTTCGGTGCGGCCGCGGGTTTGGGCGCGTTCGGCACGGTCGAGGGCTTGGTCTTCAGCAATTCCAACACTTGCGCCGTGATGTCCAGCTGCGGTTTGCTGTAGAACACGCCCTCGCCCAGCACCAGGTCAAAGCCTTGCGCGCTGGAATAGGTGCGAATTTCTTCCAGCAGGTAGCGCTGGACCTTGCCGATCTCCTCATTCTTGCGCGTGTTGATGTCGTCCTGGTATTCGCCGCCCTTGCGGGAAAATTCGCGTTGCTCGTCGCGCAAGGCTTTTTCAGCTTTTGCGCGATCGGCTTCCGCCATGATCGCCCCTTCCTTCGCCAATTTCTCATCGCGCGCTTTCAAATCGTTCTGCATCGCCACCAATTCGCGCTGGCGCGGGCCGAATTCATTCTGCAAGGACTGCATGGCGCTCTTGACCTGCGGAGCCTCCGACATGAGCTTCTGGAAGTCCACGTATCCAACCTTGATTTCAGCGCTCGCCTGCTGCGACACCATGAGTCCGCACAGGCCCAATGCGAGGAGCGGAATGCTGCGAAAGTAAGTCGACATGTTGATCCTAAGACCTCAAATTGCGGTCAAAACGCTTGACCGATGGAAAATTGAAAACGCTCCGTCTCGTCGCCGAACCGCACCGTATCGCCAGGGAACGGATTCAATGGAATGCCGTACGAGAAACGGAACAGACCTAATGGCGCAAGCCACTGCACTGCAATGCCGGTTGATTGTTTTAGATTAGCATAATTGAAGTGATAATCGACCGGCGTTATGTCATCGACACCCAGGAATTTGACCTTGTTTCCGGTCTGAAAGACGTTGCCGATGTCATAGAACAAGCTGACGCGAGCCGAACTCTTCCACTTCTCCGGCACCGGGAAAATCAACTCATAGCGATTGACCACCCGGAAGTTGCCGCCGTAGGGGTTGCCGATTCCGATGTTGTCCTTCGGCCCCAGGCGGCTCTCGCGGTAGCCTCGGATGCTGTCCGGACCGCCGGCGAAATAGTTCAGGTATGGCGGCAAGGAGGTGGTCTTGCCGAGCGATGAGGCGTAGTCCACCGACGCTTGCACCGAGATCAAGAACCTGCGCCACAGAGGGATGTAGGAGATGAAATCGAAGTTCGTCTGGTAGTACTGCACATCGCTCAAAGGCAGCGCGTAGCGGGCCGAAATTGCGATCTTCATGCCGCGGTCGGGAAACAACGCACGGTTGCGGCCCTCGTAAGACCAACCGCCGGTCAATTCATAGGTGTAAAAGTTCGTGCCGAAAACGGTGTACGGGCTGTCCAATGAATTGACGACGCCATCGCCGTTCGTATCGGTGAGCTCGCGCTCGAAGGTATTGCCGTTTTGCTTGACCCAATCGACCGATTGCTGCGCGCTATATCCTTCGGAGACCACAAGGCTGTTCTTGTTGGCTGAAACCCCGGCGCTCAAGTATTGGTACTCGCTGATCGGATAGGACCATTGCATTGCGCCGGTAATTTGCTTGGTCGAGAAAGCCGACGACGCCGCGACGAATTGCGTCACGTCGCGCAGCGTGAGCGACGTCGTGCGCGAGATGCCGTCGATCGTCGTGTAAGGATCGGTGTGAGCGAAGGTATAGCTCTTGCTGTACTTGCCGGCGTTGATTTCGAGGGCGATGCGATCGCCGGTGCCCATGAAATTGCTGTGCACGAAGTTGCCGTTCAAACTGAATTTCTGCGACTCAGAGTAACCTATGCCGCCGCCGAACTGCCCTGGCAGGCCTTCCTTGATCTTGTAGTCGACGTCGACCAAGTCGGCGCTGCCTGCCACGGGCTTGGTCTCGAACTCGACCTTTTCGACGTAGGGCAGGCGTTGAATGCGCTCCTTGGAGCGCTCGACCGCGGAGTTCGACAGCCAGCCGCCTTCCAGCTGGCGCATTTCGCGGCGCAGCGTTTCGTCGTTGATGGCCGTGGTGTCGGTGAAATTGATGTGGCGCACGTAGACGCGGTTGCCGGGCTCGATGAAGAACGTCAGCGCCACGGTCTTGTGCTCATTGTCGGCGGTCGGCACCGGATCTATCTTGGCGAACGCGTAGCCGTCTGCGCCGAGCCGATAGCTCATCAGCTGCTGCGTCGATGTGACCATCTTGCGGGAATACGTGTCGCCCGGCTTGACCAACAGCAACCGGCGCAGTTGATCCTCGGGCACGACCATGGTGCCGGCGAGCTTGACGTCGCTGATCTTGTATACCTCGCCCTCGCTGACGTTCACGGTGATGTACATGTCGTCTTTTTCGGGCGCAATGGCCACCTGCGTCGATTCGATCTGGAAATTCGCGTAGCCCCTATCCATGTAATAGGAACGCAATTTTTCCAAATCACCCGTCAACGACTCGCGCGAGTAGCGATCATCCTGCTTGTACCAGGACAGCCAGTTCGGCGTTTTCAGCTCGAAACTGTCGAGAATGTCCTTTTCCTTGAATTTCGTGTTGCCGACGATATTGATTTGCTCGATCTTGGCGCGCTTGCCTTCCTTGATATCGACGACGATATCGACCTTGTTGCCCGGCAAGTCGGTGATCTTCGTATCGACGCGCACGGCATATTTGCCACGGCTGAAATACTGATCAGTCAGATATTGCTTCACGTCCTCGAGCACTGAGCGGTCGAAGGTCTTGCCGGTCGCGAGCCCGACATTGCGCAAGCTCTTCTGCAGATCCTCGGTCTTGATGTCCTTGTTGCCCTTGATCTCGAATTTCGCGATTGAAGGACGCTCAACCACCACGACGAGCAGCGTGTTTCCGTCGCGCCGCAATTCCACGTCGCGGAAGAATCCGGTCGCGTACAGCGCCCGCATGGCTTCGCCGATGCGCGCGCCGTCCAGGTGGTCGCCGATATTCACCGGCAGATAATTGAATACCGTGCCCTCGGAAATTCGCTGCAGGCCTTCGATGCGGATATCGCCGACGGTAAAGGTCTCTTGGGCTGCTTGCGCCCGCACGGTGCTGCAGATCGGTTGGCTGGCCAGCGCCACCAACAAGGCTAGGCGAAATTCAAGCCGCACGCGGCAACGACCGGATGCTGTTCTGTTGGGCGGAGCCGCGCAGGCAACGCCGCTCGTACGGCTGGAATTTGCGTTTGATCATGATTTCCCGTTAATTCAAATGTCTTGAAATGTCGTTATAGAAAGCCAAGCTCATCAACAGCACCAACAGCGCAATCCCCACCTGCTGACCAAAAAGCTGCGTGCGCTCCGAAAGCGGGCTGCCCTTGACGGCCTCCACCGCTTGATAGACCACCTGGCCGCCGTCCAACAAGGGAACCGGCAGCAAATTGAGCACGCCCAGGCTCACGCTGATAATCGCCAAAAACGCCATGAACGCCGTCGCACCCAATGAAGCGCTGATGCCGGCGAACTCCGCAATGCTCACAACTCCGCTGATGTTCTTGGCGGAAACCTGCCCGGTCAGCATGCGCCATAGCATCTGCACGGTCAGCGCCGACATCTCCCAGGTCTTCTTGACGCCGATCACGGCAGCGTCAATCGGTCCGGAGCGATGCGTTTCAACCAGTCCCGGCGGCCAGACGGGCGGCCCCTCTTTGAGGCGAACTCCCAGACGGCCGACGGCTTGACCGTCCTCCATCGCACGCGGAACCGCCGCTACCATACGCAATCGCTGGCCGTGGCGCTCGACTTCAATCGAAATATCGCGATTGGCCGCGGCACCCACGACAGAACGGAACTCGCTGGCATTGGCAATTGGTTGCCCATCCACGGCGAGCACTTTATCGCCGGCGCGTAGGCCGGCGCGCGCGCCGGCGCTGCCCGCATCCGCGGAATCGATCAGCGTGGCGGCGTTCCAGGTCGTGAGATCGAATCCCAATCCCGGCAGCAGCTTTCCGGGCTCGGTCAAGCTGCGCCGATCGGCGGTTACCCGAAGCGTCATGGAGCGCTCCGCGCCGTCGCGCCGCACGGTCAGCGGAACCAGGCCGTCGCCGGTGAATTGGCGAATCAACGCGATTTGCAGCTCTTCGGTATCGTTGACGTTGTGCTGGCCGACACGGACGATTTGATCGCCTCGCTGCAGGCCAGCGATTGCTGCCGGGCTGTCGAGCCGAACCTGCCCAACCACCGGCTTGACGATTTCGGTGCCGACCATCGCCAGGATGGCGTAGAGCAGCGAGGCAAACAGTAAATTCATCGCAGGCCCCGCCAGCAGCACCGCAATGCGATGCGAGATGGGGCGGCGGGTGAAGGAGCGATGGAGTTCCGATGGCGCCACGTCGCCTTCGCGCTCGTCCAATAGCTTGACATAGCCGCCCAAGGGGATCGCAGCCACGCAATACTCCGTGTGGTCCGCATCCTTGCCGACGCGCGTCAACAGCGGCTTTCCGAAGCCGATGCTGAAGCGCAGCACCTTGAAGCCGAGTTTTTTCGCGACCCAATAGTGTCCGAACTCATGCACGGCAACCAAGATGCTGATCGCGACCAAAAACGCGGCGGGGACAATCAAAAACATCATGCAGGGGCTCCAGCGCTAAGCTCTATCATGGTAACCGCCAGGCGTCGCGCCGCAGCGTCGGCCTCCAAAACATCACCCAAGACCTTCACGGGAGATGTATTGAGCCGCTGCAGTACTTTGTCAATGACCGTTGAAATACCTACAAAGTTCAAGCGCCGCTCCAGAAACGCTTGAACCGCGACCTCATTGGCGGCGTTTAGCACTGTCGGCGCGGTACCGCCGGCGCGGGCAGCGGCCCGGGCCAGCGTCAAGCTCGGGAAGCGAGCATGGTCGGGCGGTTCGAATTCCAGCTGTCCGATCGCGAGCAGATCCAGCGATTGTACGCCGGACGCAAATCGTTCAGGCCAGGCCAGCGCCTGCGCAATGGGCGTGCGCATGTCGGGGGCACCGAGCTGCGCCAACATGGAGCCGTCCGCGTATTCGACCAACGAATGCACCACGCTCTGCGGGTGCACCACAACCGTGACCTGCGTTTCCGGCAGGCCGAACAGCAGCGTCGCCTCAATGACCTCGAGTCCCTTGTTCATCAAGGTCGCGGAATCCACGGAAATCTTGCGGCCCATCTTCCATTTCGGATGCGCGCAGGCTTCGTCAGGCGTGGCCTGCGCCATTTTTGCCGCGGACACGCTGCGAAACGGGCCGCCGGATGCGGTAAGGATCACGCGCGTCACGCCGCGCGCCTCGTCTCCCGGCAGGTAACCGCCCGGCATGCATTGAAAGATGGCGTTATGTTCGCTGTCGATGGGAATCAGTTCCGCGCGTGCGCGGCGTACCTCGTCCATCAACAGCCGGCCGGTCATGACCAGCGCTTCTTTGTTGGCGAGAAATACGCGCTTGCCGGCACGCACCGCCGCCAAGGTCGAGGTCAATCCCGCCGCGCCGACGATCGCTGCCATGACCATATGAACGTTGGCAGCGCTTGCCGCAGCGCTCAGCGCCTGCTCGCCGCTCTCGACCCGGGTCGCCGAGCCGCACTCGCGCAAGGCGGCGCGTGCCTTGGCGGCAGCTTCTTCATCGACCAGCACCACGGTCTCGGCGTTGAACTCGCGCGCCTGTTCCACGATCACTTGCCAGCTATTGAAAGCGCCCAGCACCGCGACCTTGAAACGTTCAGGATGCAGCGCGAGCACGCTCAGCGTGCTGCGCCCGATGCTGCCCGTCGAACCCAAGATGGCAATGCCGCGCTGCATGGCTTAGGTAAGCACGCCGCAGCCGAAAAGCCCGAGCGCATACAAAGGCGCCGCCGCCGTCACACTGTCGATGCGATCCAACAGACCCCCATGCCCCGGCAGCAATGTGCCGCTGTCTTTAAGCGCCGCCGCACGCTTGAACATGCTCTCAGTCAGATCGCCGATGATGGAAAAGATTCCCACCGCGCAGCCGAAGGCGACCGCGGCAAGCGGCGGCAGGCCAAAATACGCAGCCCCGACCCCTGCAACCACAGCCACCATAGCGAGTCCTCCCACGGCGCCCTCCCAGGTCTTACCTGGACTAACGCGCGGCGCCAATTTCCGCTGACCGAAGGCGCGCCCGGCGGCATAGGCGCCGATGTCCGCGGCGCACACCATGAGCACCAGCCATAGCACGATGAAGGGCCCGCGCGCCGGTCCATGCGTCGATATTTGCAGCCGTGCGAGTGCCACGAAGGCCGGCGCCAGCACCGCCAAGCCGCAGATGAGCGTGAGCGCCGCGCGATGCCGCCCAGGCGCCAATGCCAGCCACAGGAAAGCAACAACCCACCAACCGCACGCAGCGCTCAGGAGCGCTATCAGATGCCCGGACTCTCCGGTCCAGCGCCAACAGAGCAGAAGCACCAGCGCGACGGCGAGCGCATACGAGGCGCGGGCGACGGTCCCGCGAAGCATGCCGAAGCCAGCCCATTCCCAGGCACCGATGGTAAATACCGCGCCGAAAGCCAGCACTGACCAGAACGGCGGCAGCAGAAATAAGCCGAGCAGCAATAGGGTGCCCAAAACGCATCCGGTCAGGATTCGTGTTCTAAGCATGTGAGCCGCTACGCATCGGCCTTCGCCGCGACCTGGGCCGAAGTCTTGCCGAAGCGGCGCTCACGTTTGCCGAAATAGTCGAACGCGGCCTGCAGTTGCGCGGGGGAGAATTCCGGCCACAGCGCATCGGTGAAATAAAATTCGGTGTAGGCGAGGTTCCACAACAGGAAATTACTGATGCGCTGCTCGCCGCCGGTGCGAATCAGCAGATCCGGATCCGGGATTCCCGCGAGCGCCAAGCGTGCACCGATATGCTCTTCGGTGATCTGCGCCGCGGCCAATTTGCCCGCTGCCGCATCCGCAGCGAGCGATCTGCAGGCCTGGGTGAGGTCCCAGCGTCCGCCGTAGGCGACGGCTACCATCAGCCCTAAGCCCTGGTTCGATGCAGTCAGGGTTTCCGCATCCTGCATTCTTTGCCGAAGCTCAGGTACGAGCGAGTCCCGGTCCCCGATGAAGCGCAGGCGCACCTGATTGCGGTGCAGGTCCGCCACTTCGCGCACCAGTGCATCCAAAAACAATCCCATGAGCACGCCGACCTCCTCCGCAGGGCGCAGCCAGTTCTCGCTGCTGAAAGCGAACAGGGTCAAGTAGCGGACCTTGCGCTCGGCGCACTCCTCGACGATCTTGCGCACGACCTTGACGCTGGCGCGATGTCCGGCGACCCGGGGCATGCCGCGCGAGCGGGCCCAGCGGCCGTTGCCGTCCATGATGATTGCTACGTGCTGCGGCGAGTCGGCCATGCGCGTTTTAGGAGCTGCGGGTCTGGGTCAGACCTGCATGAGCTCCTTCTCCTTGTCGGCCATCGCGTGGTCGATATCGGCCACATGCTTGTCGGTTAATTTTTGAATGTCGTCCTGGCCGCGCCGCTCATCGTCTTGCGCGATGAGTTTCTCCTTGAGCATTTCCTTCAGTTCGGTGTTGATTTCGCGGCGCACGCCGCGCACGGCGACACGCGCGTTTTCCGCCTCGGCTTTCACGACCTTGATGATGTCGCGCCGCCGCTCTTCCGTGAGAGCCGGCATGTGAATACGGATGATCTGTCCGGCGGTGTTCGGGGTGAGCCCCAGATCCGATTTGTAGATGGCCTTTTCGATCACCGGCACCATGGCCTTTTCCCAAGGGCTCACCGTCAAGGTGCGGGCGTCCTCGGTGGCGATGTTGGCCACCTGGTTCAACGGCATTTCAGAGCCATAGTAGTCGACCTTGATATGCTCGATGAGACTGGTATGCGCGCGGCCCGTGCGCATTTTTTTCAGCTGCTCCTTGAACGCCGCGACGCATTTTTGCATGCGCGCCGTCGCATCCTTCTTCACATCCTCCAGCATGTATCCCCCTCAAACTTTAAGGATCGGCCGATACCACGGTGCCGACGTCTTCGCCTTGAACAATACGCATCAAATCGCCGGCGTTGAAAAGATTGAAGACCTGCAGCGGCAGGTTGTTCTCCCGGCACATCACGATGGCCGTGGCGTCCATGACATTGAGGCGGTCGTTGAGCACCTTATCGAAGGTCAGGCGCGCGTAGCGCTTGGCGTTCGGGTTGGTGACCGGGTCGGAATCGTAAATGCCGTTGACCTTGGTCGCCTTCAGCAAAACATCGGCATTGATCTCGATGGCGCGCAAGCTGGCGGCCGTGTCGGTGGTGAAGAAGGGATTGCCGGTTCCGGCGCCGAATATCACCACCCGGCCTTTTTCCAGGTGCCTCACCGCGCGCCGCCTGATGTAATCCTCGCAGACCTCATTGATGCGCAACGCCGACATGACCCGCGCGTACGTGCCGAGGCTCTCCAGCGCGTCCTGCATGGCCAGCGCATTGATGACGGTGGCCAGCATGCCCATATGGTCGGCGGTCACCCGATCCATGCCAGCCCGCGCCAATCCGGCGCCGCGAAAAATATTTCCGCCTCCCAAAACGACCGCGACCTGAACCCCCAGCTGGGTCAGGTCGCGAATTTCTCCGGCGATGCGCTTGAGGATGACCGGATCGATGCCGTAGTCCTCGTTTCCGAGCAGGGCTTCGCCGGAAAGTTTGACTAGAATTCTTCGATAACGAGCCGTGCCGGTTTGGGTGGTCATAGTCGCTTAGTTTTTTTCTTGCGCCTTCACCTGGGCCATGACTTCGCCGACGAAATCATCCTGCTTCTTCTCGATGCCCGCGCCCACTTCATACCGGGCGAACATCGTCACTTTTGCGCCCGCCTTCTTCAGCAGCTTCTCGACGGTAATATCCTCATCCTTGATGAAAGGTTGCCCGACCAGGGTGATTTCCGCCAGATACTTGCGCAGCCGCCCCTCCACCATCTTGGCAATGATCTCAGGCGGCTTCTTCTCACCCTTGGCCTGCTCGATTAAAATTTCCCGCTCTTTGTTGAGCATATCAGCCGGTACGTCGCCGGCATCGATGAAGGCCGGATTTGCCGCAGCCACATGCATCGCGATATCGCGAGCCAGCGCCTCATCGCCGCCCTGCAATGCCGCCAGGCTGCCTATCCGGGCGCCATGAATGTAGCTGCCCAGGGGTCCAGGAGAGGCGACCCGTACGAAACGCCGAACGGCCAGGTTCTCGCCGATCTTGGCGACCAACGCGCGGCGGCGCTCGTCCAGGGTTGAACCCTCGTGCGAGAGCGCCAGCAGTTCCCCCAAGCTCGAAGGCGCGGCTTTCAAGGCGGCCGCCGCGACCGACCGCGCGAAGGCTTGGAATTCGTCGCTGCGCGCCACGAAGTCGGTTTCGCAGTTCACCTCGACCAGGGCGGCATCGTTGCCGGAGCGCTCGATGACCACGGTGCCTTCCGCGGCCACACGCGCAGCCTTCTTGTCCGCCTTGGCCAAGCCGCTCTTGCGCATCAATTCCGCGGCAGCTTCCAGATTGCCCTCGGTCTCGACGAGTGCCTTCTTGCACTCCATCATGCCGGCCCCGGTGCGTTCGCGAAGTTGCTTGACTGACTCTGCCGTGATGTTCATCGGATCCTACGACCGCCGGCTGCGGCGGTCCCTCATTGAGCTGGTTTTTGCATTATGCAGCGGCGCAGTTACGCGCCGCGTCTCAAAGTTTGGCGCCCGGCCCTAAGCCCCGAGCGCCGGAGCCTTAAGCCTTAAGCGCCGCGCGCCGGAGCACGCCGTCCCGCAGGCCGGCGGCGCGGTGCACTGGCCGCCTTAGTCTCCGCGGGTGGTGTATCCGGGGCATCGACGTCGTCGGCCTCGACCTCCACCTCGTCGAGTGATGCGGCGACAGCCGCGACGCTCGGTACGACGGTGACGGGCACCTTGCGGCGAGGGGGCGCCTTCTTGTGGCCGCGCGCCGGCGCTGCGGGACGCCGCCCGCCCGCACTGCGCTTCTTCGGGTTGCCTTCCTCGTCCAGTTCGACGAACTCATCCTCGCCCACGGGTACTTCCGGCAGGGAGGCTTTCCCTTCCAGGACCGAATCAGCGATTCCGCCGGCGTACAGCAGGATGGCGCGCATGGCGTCATCGTTGCCCGGAATGACATAGTCGATGCCGTCAGGCGAGCAATTGGTATCCACGACTGCGACCACCGGGATGCCGAGTTTTTGGGCTTCGTGAATCGCGATCTGCTCGTGGCCCACGTCGATGACGAACAGCGCATCGGGCAGCGCCGTCATGTCGCGGATGCCGCCCAAGCTGCGCAGCAATTTATCCATTTCACGGCGCAGCATCTGCGCTTCTTTCTTGCCGCGGCGTTCCAACGCGCCGCTCTGCGCCATTTCGTCCAATTCGTTCAGCCGCTTGATGGACTGCCGGATGGTCTTGAAATTCGTGAGCATGCCGCCCAGCCAGCGCTGGTTGACATAGGGCATCGCGCAGCGCGCCGCCTCTTTCTGCACCGCGTCGCGCGCCGATCGTTTGGTGCCGACAAACAGCACCTTGCCGCCTTCGGATGCCACGCCTTTGATGAAGGCCGCCGCCTGCGAATAAAGAGGCTGGGTCTTCTCGAGATTGATGATGTGAATTTTGTTGCGTTCGCCGAAGATGAACGGAGCCATTTTCGGGTTCCAGAAGCGGGTTTGGTGTCCAAAATGGACGCCCGCTTCCAGCATTTGTCGCATGGACACGCTGGTCATAAATACTCCTGGTTGGGTTGAGCCTCCGCGTGTCCCAATCGGCAACCCGGATTTGCCTTGAAATTGCAGCTGTAAGGCTTCATTTCAAGCCAAGGCCGGGCACCCAGTCGACTGTGACGACACGCGTGCGGGGTTGTTAAAAATAGCCGCGCTTTATACCATGAACCCCTAGTAGAAACAAAGCCCGCCGCCCTTAAGAGGTCTGCCGACTGCCTTTATGAATGTGACCATCAAAAACGCTGCGGAACAGGACAAAATGCGCGCCGCCGGCCGGCTTGCAGCCAGCGTCTTGGACATGATCGAACCCTACGTCCAGCCGGGGGTGAGCACCGACGAGCTCGACAAGCGCTGCCACGATTTTATCGTCGAGGAGCTGAAATCCATCCCTGCGAACCTCAATTACCGGGGTTTCCCCAAGACCATCTGTACCTCGGTGAATCACGTGGTATGCCACGGCATTCCCGGAGACAAGCGCTTAAAGAGCGGCGACATCATTAATATCGACGTCACGGTGATCCGCGATGGATTCCACGGCGACACGAGCCGCATGTACCTGGTCGGCAACGCCGCCATCCTTGCCCGCCGCCTCACCGCCGCTTGCCATGAAGCCATGTGGCGCGGCATTCAACAGGTCAGGCCCGGCGCCCACTTGGGCGACATCGGGCACGCGATACAGACCTTTGCCGAATCCAATAACTTTTCGGTGGTTCGAGAGTATTGCGGCCACGGCATCGGCAGGATTTATCACGAAGACCCGCAGGTGTTGCATTACGGCAAGCCGGGAACGGGGCTTCAGCTGACGGCAGGCATGACCTTTACCATCGAGCCCATGATCAACGCCGGCCGGCGCGACGTGCGCTTGCTGCCCGACGGCTGGACCGTGGTGACCAAGGATCAGTCGTTGTCCGCTCAGTGGGAACACACGATTTTGGTCACCGATGAAGGCTACGAGGTGCTCACTCTGGGCGCAGGCGTCAGCACGCCGGCTGCCGCGGCGGCTTCTTGAGCGCGCACGGCAGGTTCCTCGATCCAATCGCCGACTGGCCCTATCTCACAGCAGTGCCCGCGGCCCTCGAAGAGGGCGGGTACTCTCCCATCACCTTTCGCCAGGTGCTCGATCAAGGCACCGATCTGCTCAAAGATCGGTTCGTCGCCGATGAGCCGATCGAGGATCTGGTGCGCGACCGCGCGCGGCTGGTGGATATCGCGCTGCGCGCCGCGTGGGTCAATCATGCCGGAAAGTTCGCAGGCGATCTGGCGTTGGTCGCGGTCGGCGGTTATGGCCGCGGCGAGCTGCATCCTTGTTCCGATATCGACATCATGGTGCTCTTGCCCAAGAGCGACTCGGCCGATTGGCAGCCTGACATCGAGCGCTTCCTCACCTTTTTGTGGGACATCGGCCTGGAAGTCGGACATAGCGTGCGGTCGATCGACGATTGCCAACGCGAGAGCCTCGCCGACATCAGCGTCGCCACCACTTTATTCGAAGCGCGATTGCTGTCGGGGCCGGAACCGCTATTCGCCGGCATGCGGCGCGCGTTGGCACCCGACCGCCTCTGGTCGTCCCAGGACTTCTTCGAAGCCAAGGTCCGCGAACAGACCGAGCGCCACCACCGTTATTTCGACACCGCCTACAACCTGGAGCCCAACGTCAAATCCAGTCCCGGCGGCCTGCGCGATATCCAGACCATCGGCTGGGTTGCGAAGCGGCACTTCGGCACCGACACGCTGGATGAACTGGTCCCGCACGGATTTTTGACCCGTGAGGAGCTGCGCAAGCTGCAGGCCGCGCAATCGTTCTTGTGGAAGGTGCGCTTCGGACTGCATGTGCTGACGGGCCGGCGCGAAGATCGGCTGCTGTTCGACTACCAGATCAAGCTCGCGAAATTGTTCGGCTACGAAGACGCCAGCTTCACCCTGGCGGTCGAGCAGCTCATGCAGAAGTACTACCGCACGGTCATGGATATCAGCCTTCTGAACGAAATGCTGCTGCAGCTTTTTCGCGAGGCGATTTTGACGCAAAGCGCCGCGCCTCTTCCGATCAATGCGCGCTTCCAAATCCGCAATGACTATTTGGAAGTGACCCACCCGGACGTCTTTGCCCGCTACCCTTCCGCGCTGCTGGAGCTGTTCGTGCTGCTTCAGCAGCATCCGGAATTGCGGGGGGTGCGCGCCGAGACCATCCGCCTGATCGGCACCCATGTCTGGCTCATCGATGAGGAGTTTCGCCAGAACCCGCGCCACCACCGCCTTTTCATCGAGATTTTGTGCGCGCCCGTCGGCGTGACGCATGAGCTGCGGCGCATGAACCTGTACGGCGTGCTCGGCCGCTATATCCCCGCGTTCGGGCGCGTCGTCGGCCGCATGCAGTACGATCTTTTCCATGCGTACACTGTGGATGCGCACACCTTGTTTGTGGTCAGCAACCTGCGCCGTCTCGCAATGCCGAAATTCAACGATGAATTCCCGGCGTTGAGCCAGATCATGCAGTCCTTGCCGCGGCAGGAAATCGCCTATCTGGCGGCGCTGTTTCACGACATCGCCAAGGGGCGCGGCGGCGATCACTCCGAACTGGGTGCGGTGGATGCGGAAGCATTTTGCTTGGAGCAAGGGCTGGGCCGGTACGAAGCGCGCCTGGCGGCATGGCTGGTACGCAATCACCTGATCCTGTCGATCACTTCGCAGAAGAAGGACATCAGCGACCCGGACATCGTGCAAGAGTTCGCGCGGCACGTGGGCGATCAGGTGCATTTGGACTATCTGTACGTGTTGACCGTGGCCGATGTGCGCGGCACGAATCCAAAGTTGTGGAATTCCTGGAAAGCCCGGCTTTTCGAGGAATTCTATGAGCGCACCAAGCGGGCCTTGCGCAGGGGACTCGAAACGCCGATCGACCAAGAGGAATTGATCAGGGAGACTCAGGACCAGGCGCTGGCGAAATTGACGCCCGATATCACGCTGAAACAGGCCGCGGCGGTTTGGACGCAATGGACCGAAGCGTACTTCCTGCGTTACACGCCCGAAGAGATTGCCTGGCACACGGCCCTGCTGGCTGCGCGGGCGCCGAACGACGACACGCCGCTGGTCGCCGTGCGGCAACTCACCGACCGCGGCGGCACGGCCGTGTTGACCTACACCCCGCGACGCCTGCGCAGCTTCGCGCGCACCACCGGCGTGCTCGACCAAATGGGACTGAACGTGGTCGACGCACGGCTGATTTCGAGCGCCAATGGTTTCAGTTTGGAAACCTATGTGGTGCTCGAGGACAGCGGCGCCGTCATCGCCGATGCCTCGCGCGTTCACGACATCGAGCGCGGATTGTGGCGCGTGCTGCAGCAGGTCGAGGATTCGCCGCCGGCCGTGACGCGCCGCGCGCCGCGCCAGGTCCGCATGTTCTGGACGCCGACACAGGTCAACTTCAGCGTCGACAACCGCAACCAGCGCACGATTCTCGAACTGGTCGCGGCGGACCGTCCGGGACTTCTATCGGAGGTCGGCAAGGTATTTCGCGCCGAGCGCGTCGCCATCAACGGCGCCAAGATCATGACGGTGGGCGAACGTGCGGAGGACGTGTTCTACATTACCGGCGCTGATGGCGGCCTGCTCCAGGACGAAGTGTGCCGGCGCGTGCAGGAATCCCTGACGCAGGCGCTGGATCGGCGCGATGTGGCACGGCCTTGAGCAGTCACGACGAATTGCGTTCGATCATAGACGCGGCGTTTGAGGAACGCGCCGGCTTGAGTCCCCGCAATGTTCCCGGCGCCGTGCGGGCGGCGGTCGATGAGGCCCTGCAGCTGCTCGATGATGGGCAGCTGCGCGTGGCACAGCCTGAGGCCGGCGCCTGGCGAGTCAACGAGTGGCTCAAGAAAGCCGTGCTGCTTTCGTTTCGCATCAATGAGAATGCCGGTGTGTCCGCGGGCGACCTGAACTTCTACGACAAGGTACCATTGAAATACAGCGGCTGGAGCGCGGAAAAATTCGCCGCATCCGGTGCGCGGGTCGTGCCTCCGGCCACCGTGCGCCGCGGCGCACATATCGCGGCGAATGTGGTGTTGATGCCCAGCTACGTCAACGTGGGCGCTTATGTAGACACCGGCACCATGGTCGACACCTGGGCGACCGTCGGTTCCTGTGCGCAGATCGGCAAGAATGTGCATTTGTCGGGAGGCGTGGGCATCGGCGGTGTGCTGGAGCCCCTGCAAGCCGGCCCCACCATCATCGAAGATAATTGCTTCATCGGCGCGCGCTCTGAGATCGTCGAGGGGGTGGTGGTCGAAGCCGGCGCCGTGATTTCCATGGGCGTTTTTATCGGACAGAGCACGCGCATCTACGATCGCGAGCGCGACCAGATCCTCTATGGCCGCGTGCCTGCCGGCGCGGTCGTCGTACCCGGCTCTCTGCCGGCCGCGAACGGCAAGTACGGCCTCGCCTGCGCAGTCATCGTGAAGCGGGTGGACGCGCAAACTCGCGCCAAGACATCCCTGAATGAACTGCTGCGCAACACTGACTGACCCTGCGCATGAAAGGAGCGATTCGATGCATGCAGTAAATCAGCACCGACGCAGCACGACAATCCTGTCGCGCGTGGGCCTTGCGATGTTGGCGGCATCGTTGTTGCTGGTCGGTTGCGGATCATCCAGCAAAGCACCGGCGCCGGAGGCCGAATCCGTTCCCCCGCCGTTGGCCGACAAGCCCGACGTGATCGTCACGTTTGACGGCGTCCGCCACAGCTGTGTCGTGGCTCTCTACACCGAGCCGGTAGGCAGCGCAGTGCCGTGCGCCGATCTCGTTGCGTTTCTTCGCGACGAGCTCAGGCTGCCGAGCGGCGCCATATTCGACGTCCGCACCAATCCGCCGTTTGACAGCGTCGAAATGGTCAAGACCGCCGCGAGCCTCAAGGAGGCGGGTTATCGCTTCATCGGCGGCCGGCGCGACATGTTCAGCGCCGAGCCGCGCACCAAAAATTAGTCCACTTGAGGAAACACCTAGCCGAAGCGGCCGGTGATGTAGTCTTCCGTGAGCCTTTGCTGCGGATTGGTGAATACGCGATCGGTCGGACCGATTTCGACCAGATCGCCCAGATGAAAATAGGCGGTGCGCTGCGAGACGCGCGCGGCCTGCTGCATGTTGTGCGTCACGATGGTGATCGCGTAGTTTTCGCGCAACTCATCGATCAGGTCCTCGATTTTGGCGCTCGCAATCGGGTCGAGCGCCGAGGTGGGCTCGTCCATGAGAATCACTTCCGGATTGACTGCGATGGTGCGCGCAATGCAGAGGCGCTGCTGCTGCCCGCCCGAAAGACTGGTGCCGGGAGTGGCCAGGCGGTCCTTTACCTCTTCCCATAGTCCCGCGCGCTCCAGGCTGGACTGAACCAATTCATCCATGTCGGCGCGGCTCTTGGTGAGTCCGTGGATACGCGGGCCATAGGCTACATTCGCGTATATCGAATGCGGGAACGGTGTCGGCTTCTGAAAAACAATGCCGACGCGCGCGCGCAATTGCGCAACGTCCTGCTTCTTGTCGTAGATGTTTTGCCCGTCCAGCGTGATCGTGCCTTCGACGCGCGCACTCGCGATGGTGTCGTTCATGCGGTTGAGGCAGCGCAAAAATGTCGACTTGCCGCACCCCGACGGCCCGATCAGCGCCAGCACTTGATTAGGTCCGATGTCGAGGGAGACGTTGCGAACGGCGCATTTGTCGCCATAGGTGACGCTGACGCCGCGCGCGGTCATGACGGGATTGAATACCTTGTCGCGGCCTTCCGCGGCGGCGGCCGGGGGCAACACCACGCCGGCATTCGTGCCGATGTCATTCATGAGCGTCAACCGAATCTTCCGGTGATGTAGTCATCGGTCCTTCGATCCTTCGGCGCTGTAAAAATCTGGCCCGATGGGCCGATCTCGACCAGCTCGCCCATGAACATGAAACCCGTGACGTTCGATACCCGTGCAGCCTGCTGCAAATTGTGCGTGACCACGACGATGCAATACTTCTCCCGCAATGCCTGCAAGGTCTCCTCGACGCGCAGCGTGGAAATCGGATCGAGCGCCGCGGTCGGCTCATCAAGCAGCAACACCTCGGGCTGCACGGCGATCGCCCGGGCGATGCACAGGCGCTGCTGTTGTCCGCCGGAGAGGCTGCGGCCGTCGGCGCTGAGCTTATCCTTGACCTCGTCCCAAATCGCGGCATCACGCAGCGCCGATTCGACGCGCACTTTGAGATCGGCGCTGCGCATCCCGCCGGCCAGACGCAATCCAAACGCCACGTTCTCGAACACCGTCATTGGGAAAGGCGTCGGCTTCTGAAACACCATGCCGACACGATAGCGAAGCTCCGCCACATCCACCGCCGGACCCAAGATATCGCGGCCGCCGATGAGCACTTCGCCCTCGGCCCGTTGCCTGGCATACAGCGCATACATGCGGTTCATTACGCGCAGCAGCGTCGACTTGCCGCATCCTGAAGGTCCGATGAAAGCCGATATCGAACGGTCGGCCAGGGTCATGTTGATGTTGTGCAGCGACTGTAGCGCGCCGTAAAAGAAATTCAGCCCGCGGACTTCGATTTTTGGCGGTCCCAAATCCTTTGCCGGCTCTTCGGTGACGGGATAGGGCACGCGCATCTTGAGATGCTTGGGCGGTTTGGTCGACGGGATCATCGCCCCGCCCCGCGTTCAGCCTGCAGCAGCGCCAATAGGACTCGCGCGGAGATGCTCAAGATCAAAATGGTAACCGTAATGATTAGCGCGCCTGCCCAAGCCAGGTCCTGCCAGTCCTTGTAGGGGCTCAACGCAAATTGAAAGATCACGACCGGCAGATTCGCCATCGGCGCATTAAGATCGGTGCTCCAAAACTGATTGTTGAGCGCGGTGAACAGCAGGGGCGCGGTTTCCCCGCTGATGCGCGCGATCGCCAACAGCAAACCGGTGACGATGCCGCTGCGCGCCGCCGGATAAAGCACGCTCAAGGTTGTGCGCCAGGGATAAGCCCCGAGTGCCGCGGACGAATCTTTCATGCCGATGGGCACGAGATTCAGCATGTCCTCGGTGGTTCGCAAGGTAACCGGGATCGCCAGCACCGCCAGCGACAGCGCGCCCGCAATGGCTGAAAAATGCTTCATGTTCACAACAATGATCTCGTAGATGAACAGGCCGACGATGATCGAAGGCGCACTCAACAGCACATCGTTGATGAAGCGAATCGCCATGCTCAAGCGCGATTTTCTGCCGTATTCGGCCAGGTATGTCCCCGCAAGCACGCCGATGGGCGAGCCGATGAGAATCCCGAGGAGGGTCATCACACCGCTGCCGTAGATGGCATTGAGCAATCCACCCTGGCTGCCCGGCGGCGGCGTCATCTGCGTAAATATGCGACTCGAGAGGCCCGCTACGCCGTGCGATACCAGCGTCCACAGGATTGCCGCCAGGCACAGCAAGCCTACGAGAGTGGCGATGAGGGACAGCGAAAGAAATGCGCTGTTCTTGATTTTACGCAGCAGACGGCGGTTCAAGCGACGGCTCCGGTTCGCCGCTCGAGCCGGCGGAGCATGGCCTGCGCCGCCGCGATCACCGTGAAGGTGATGAGAAACAGCAACAGCCCGAGTGCGATCAGCGAGGAGGTGTACAAATCCCCCACCGCTTCAGTAAATTCATTGGCAATGGCCGAAGAGATGGTCGTGCCCGGCGCCAACAGAGAAGAGCTGATGCGGTGCGCATTGCCGATGACAAAGGTCACCGCCATGGTTTCGCCGAGCGCGCGCCCGAGGCCCAGCATGACGCCTCCGACGATGCCGACGCGCGAGTGCGGCACGACCACGTTCCACATGACCTCCCATGTCGTGGCGCCGAGGCCATAGCCGGATTCCTTGAGCATCGGCGGCACCGTATCGAAGACATCCCGCATGGTGGCGGCGATGAAAGGCAGCACCATGATGGCGAGCACGATTCCGGCGGTGAGAATGCCGATCCCGTAAGGGGGGCCCTTGAACAGCAAGCCGATGCCGGGAATATCGCCAAGCGTGCTGATCAGCCAGGGCTGCACGTGCCGCTGCAGCACCGGCGCGAGCACAAACAGTCCCCAGATGCCGAATATGATGCTCGGCACCGCGGCGAGCAATTCGACCGCGACGCCAATGGGCCGCTTCAAAAGCGGCGGACACAGCTCGGTGAGAAATAAGGCGATTCCGAATCCCGTTGGTACCGCGATCAGCATGGCGATCAGCGAAGTGACGACGGTGCCGTAGATCGGTGCGAGCGCACCGAATTGATCGGTCACGGGATTCCAGATCTCGCGGCTGATGAACGCGAATCGGAAATGCGACAGCGCCGGCCAGGCGCCGCGCAACAGCGAGACGGCGACACCGCCTAAGATCAACAGAACCAATATCGCCGCGATCAGTGTGGCGGAGCGGAATATTCTCTCGTAAATCAGCTGCTTTGCGGCGTGTCCCGGATCTATGATCGCCACGATGTCAGTTCCGCTCCGCTTTGCACTAAAGTACGTCGAGCCCGGCGCACGCGACGCCGGGCCCGACCGTATCTTAACTACCTCGATGTTGGCTAGCTAATCCGCGAAGACGCGTTTACTTGCCGCTCCAAACCGGGTGGCCGCCCGAGGTGACCTGCGAGGTCCAGGTTTTCTGCACCTGGGCGATCAAGGCGGCCGGCAATGGCACGTAATCCAGTTCGCTTGCCATACTAGCGCCGTCCTTGTAAGCCCACGCAAAAAACTTCAGCGCCTCGTTGACGGGGGCGGCAGCGTCGGGCTGCTTATAAACCAGAATGAAGCTTGCTCCGGTGATGGGCCAGCTCTTTGCGCCGGCCTGGTCGGTCAATATCAAGTAATAGCTGTCAGAGCCGGCCCAATCCGCGTTGGCCGCGGCCGCCTGGAACGACTCGGCGCTTGGCGCTACGGCAGCGCCTGCTTTGTTGGTGAGCAAGGTGTAGGACATTTTATTTTGCTTGGCGTAGGCATATTCGACGTAGCCGATGGCGCCGTCGGTTTGGGTGGTCATGTTCGCGACACCCTCGTTGCCCTTCGCCCCGATACCGACCGGCCATTGCACCGAGGTGTTGGCGCCGATGCTGGATTGAAACTTCGGGCTCGCCTTGGACAGATAGTCGGAGAACAAGAAATTCGTGCCGGATCCGTCCGAACGGTACACCGGCGCGATCGCCGTGCTCGGCAGAGTCACCTTGGGATTGAGCTTCTTGATGGCCGGATCATTCCACTGCTTGATGTCCCCCATGTAGATGGCGGCTACAGTTGCACCGTCCAAGTGCAACTGACCCGGTCCCACGCCTTTGACGTTTACCACCGGCACGACGCCGCCGATGATCATGGGGAACTGGATCAAGCCGGAAGACTTCAGATCCTCGGGCTTCAAAGGCATGTCTGAAGCGCCAAACGTCACCGTTTTCGCCTTGATTTGCTTGATGCCGCCACCCGATCCGATGGATTGATAGTTGAGGCCGACTCCCGTCACCTTCTTATAGGCATCCGCCCATTTGGCGTAGATAGGATAGGGAAATGTTGCCCCGGCCCCGGAAATGTCAGCGGCCGATGCCGCCAGGCTCAAAGAGGCTGCGGCGCCGAGTATCAGAAGGCGTTTAAGTGTTTTCATTCGTAATCGCTCCAGTTGGGACCCTTCTTAAGGCCTCTTGAGACCGAAAGTCTTTGGGTTGCTGGGATTATCGGCAGGATTTGTGACGATTTTGTTACAGCCAAGCAAGAACAAGGGCTTAGCACGCGCTAAATCCTCATTTGTCGGCAATTCCTGAGCCTGGTCTAGGCCTGATAGTCGGCCGCGACCGTCTGGTCCGCCTTGTTCGCCGCGATGGCGTTGAATACCGGCGTCAGCACGACGGCGATCAGCAGGTTAAGAATCACGCTGTACACAGCGATGTATCCTGGGAAGGATTGGTCGCCCAAATGAAGCGTATAGGTGCCCACCAGCTTCACTTCAATTGCCATCCAAGTGCCGACCAGCGTCCCAGCCGCCCAACCGAGCAGCAGCGCCCAAGAATTAAACCAGCGCGTGTACGCACCCATTATCACCGGCGGCAGGGTTTGGATGATCCAGATTCCGCCGAGAAGTTGCAGTTGAATCGAATATTTGGTCGGCACAAACAAGATGAAGATCAACGCGCCGACCTTCACGATCAACGACGTCAATTTGGCGACGTGGGATTCCTGCTTATCCGTCGGGTTCTTGTTGATGAACTCGCGGTGAATATTGCGCGTGTACAAGTTCGCAGCCGCAATCGACATGATGGCAGCAGGCACCAGCGCACCGATGCCGATCGCTGCGAACGCCACGCCCGCGAACCAGGCCGGAAAACTGTGCAGCAGCAACGCCGGTACCGCAAAGTTGTTGCCGAATTGCTTGAAGCCGGCCGCGTATTCGGGAAGCTTGTCCACGCCGCTGGCGATCACAAAGAAACCAAACAGTGCCAGCAATCCCAGCATGAAGGTATAGCCCGGCAGCATCGCGGCGTTGCGGCGGATCACCCGGCCGCTGCTCGCGCTCAAAATGCCCGTGAGTGAATGCGGATATAGAAATAGCGCGAAGGCGGATCCCAAGGCCAGCGTGGCATAGGCGCTATAGGCGCCCGTAGTGTTCGGACCGGGAACCGCCAGCAATAGTTTTTGTGCCGGCACGGAAGCGAAAATCTTGCCGAAGCCGCCCAACTCGTAGGGAATGACGATGACCGCGGCGAACGCCGTGACGTAAATCAAGAGGTCCTTGACGATCGCGATCGAGGCAGGCGCGCGCAATCCACTGGAATACGTGAAGGCCGCCAGGATGACGAAGGCAATGAGCAGCGGCAGATCCGCCATCAGCCCGGTCCCCGATATGCCCATGGCGCCGATGACAACCTGCAAGCCGACCAATTGCAAGGCAATGTAGGGCATGGTCGCGACAATGCCGGTGATGCAGACCGCAAGTGCGAGCCAGCGATTGCCGAAACGCCCTTTGACGAAATCCCCGGCGGTGATGTAGCCATGCTTGTGGCAGACATTCCACAAGCGGCGGAAAATGAGGAACATCAGCGGATAAATGATGATGGTGTAAGGCACTGCGAAGAACGCAACGGCGCCCGCACCGAAGGCGAGCGCCGGCACGGCGATGAAGGTGTATGCCGTGTACACATCGCCGCCGACCAGGAACCACGTAATCACCGTGCCGAACCGCCGGCCGCCCAAGCCCCATTCATGCAGCAAATCCAAATCGCCGCGGCGCCAGCGGGCCGCGGCGAATCCCAGCCAGGTGATGAACCCGAACAGCAGGATGAATATGGTCAGCGCAACCCAGTTCAGTTCCAGCACGGCAATCCCCTATGTTTTTATTCTTCGACGGCGAAATAGACGATTGCCGTAAAGACGGCGCTGACGATCACCCACAGCATCTGGAACCAATAGAAGAACGGGATCCCGAACCAATACGGTTCGGCCTTGTTGTAGAACGGAGGCCATAGGGCCACCGCAAACTGAATCACGAAGAGCAGGTACCACCAGCTCCAGCCGCCGCGTTTTTTTTCTGTGGTATTCATCGCGTTCCCCTACGGATACCTTATGGGGCCTATGCTACGCGCGACGCGGTGGGTGTGTCGACCCACCTGGAAAGAGAAAGCGGTTCATGGCCGTGAGGCCATGAACCGCATCTGCAACGATCTAGAAATTGAAGCGGACACCCACCATCGGGGTCCAATCGTTCTTGAACAGGAAGCCGCTGGCAAGACCATCCGACACGCTCGAGTAATTGACGCCGGCATAGGCGTCGAAGCGCTTGGTGAAATGGTAGTCCGACACCAACGAAATGTCATGCAGTTGGCCCGCGCAGGACGTGGCGCTCGCATCGGTGCAACCATTGGCGTTAAAGCTCTTCTGGTTGTATCCATAGCCCGCCAGGGTTAGGTCCAACTGAGGCGTCGCCGACCACCTCGCGCCGATCCACGATATGTAGAATATCTTTTGGATGTTGAACGCGGTGTTGTTGGTTACGCTCAAGAGGTAGCCGCCGATATCGATCGAACCTGCAGGGATCGTATGCGAGGGATTGTTGTACTTGATGCGCTCCCAGCCGGCATACAACTTGATCGGGAAATACTCCTTGGCGTTGTAGCTCATCTGCACCGAATATCCGGTGTTATCGGAAACCGTTGCAGCCAGCGAGCCGACCGGTAAGGTCGCAGCCTGCGCGGCGCTCAAGGATGCCGCCGCCACCTCGCCATGCACCAAGCCGTACAACGCATCGATCGAGAAGCCGCCCATCTCCAAACCCACGTTTATTTCGTTGGCGCTTTGAGGGATGTAGCCGTCGCTGCCGAAGCCGTGCATCACGGTCAGGTGGGCAGGGCCGATGTTCAACAGATACTTGATGGAATTATCGAGACGGTTGCTTTGCGTGTCGCCGAGGCCGCCCGAGGTTCCGGACAGTGCAATCGGCGAGAAGGCCTGAGCTTGCAGCTGCGGGTCGTACTTGCCGAGCATGTCCAGCATGAGACCGTTTTGGCGCCCGAATGTCAGGGTGCCCAAGGACTTCGAGCTGACGCCCGCGTACACCGCACCGTTGAACGCCTGGCCGGCACGGCTGGAATCGCCGGCGGAAATCTTCACCGCCGCCGCCTTGCCGTTGTCGGCCACCAAAGAGGCGGGACCGTCCGTCAGCCGGCCCGACCAGGGGTTGAATCCCGTTTCCGCTCTGAACACCCCGGTCCAGTCGCCGAACAACGGCTCGACCCCGGATATGCCCACCTTGGATTGGCTCAATCCGTTACCCGATACCGAGAGGATTGAATGATTGCTGAAGTTCTGGATGAAGTACGGCAGTCCGGGTCCCCAGGTTTGGCTGAGCGGCGCGCCGTGAGTTAGGTAGGCTACACCCAGATCGACCGTTCCGTATATCGTCACACCGGCGAAGGTCAGTGAGCCACCCGAGCTGCTCGGCGCGGCCTTGGCGGCCGGCTTCGCGGGTTGGCTGCTGAGGTCGTCGATCTTCTGCTGCATGACCCTCACTTGATCCTTCAGTTGCTGGATATCCTGTGCGTTATCCGCAAGAACACTCCCTGGCGAGATGCCGATGGCGGCGCAGGCCCCCATGGCAGCCAGGATAGGCTTGCGCAGTTGAAACTTTTGCATTGCGATGACTCCCGCTGTTGTTCAATTGTTGGATTTAATCGACGTATTGTTACATCAATATGACAGTAACTTTTCGGGCCGATTCTACTGCCTTTCCATCAGGATGCCACATATATCACATACGTGACAAACGGCCGCCCAATGATGTGTTATTTTCGCAACAGCTAGGGCGGGATCGAAGATTTTTCACCGCCCGCAAGGCATGATCTGACGCGACGTAGCCCAGTGTTGACCAAACCGAACAGCATGCTTCGAGACCTGGATCCGCGACATAGTTTGGCGGGCGGCATCATTTGGCTCATGGCCGCCTTGGCCGCCAGCTTCGCGGTCGCCGCTTCGGTCTGGGCCGGTAGCGTCGCGCGCGAAATCGTCGTGCAGCAACATGTCAGACGGTTGGCGCTCGAAACGCAACAATTGGCATCGGATTTGGGCCAGGCAGTCAGCGCCAGAATCGAAGCCGTCAGATCCGGGGGCGGCCTGGCGCCGGCGCAGTTGTTTGCGCATCTCACGAGTTCCTATCCGGACTTGGGATGGATCGCCGTGACGGACGCGAACGGCAAGATCGTGGCCGGCAACGAGGCGATCGGCGCGAAGAACGGCGTCGCACCCAAGCCATGGCTATCGCACGGAGCCAGGGGACTGTGGATCGGCCTCATCGAGCAGTCTTCGGTGCATGGTAGTGCGCCTTTCCTCGGCGACATGTCGGCGCCGCTCAAGGACGCTTCGGGTCAGCTCGTGGGCGTGATCGCCGCGCATTTGACCTGGCCTTGGGCAGCCGGCGACGTTCAGCGCCTCAGCAACGCGCTGGATTCGCACGGCTCCGCGCAGTCGCTGATTTTGAACGACGCCGGAATGGTTACGGTCGGCCCCGCATGGCTGCGAGACACGGCTTGGAAAGGTATCCAAGTCGAAGGATCGCCGAGCGAGTCGGACTCGGCGCATTTCGAACGTCTGCCCAACAAGGATGTGGTTTTGGTCATTCGCGCTCCGGTCAAGATCATCGGCGCGGCGAATCCGCGCGGTTGGTCGGTGCAGCTGAGCGAGCCCAAGGAGTTTGTCTATCAGCGCGCCAACGCGCTGGCCGTTCGCATCTGCTGGATCTCAATCTGCCTGGGCGCGGCGACGGCACTGCTCGGCGCGCTGGGAGCGCGGCACTTGACCGGCCGCCTCAAGAAACTAACCCATTCGGCCTCCGCCGTCGGGCGCAATGAAATCGCGCGCATCGAGGTGCCGAGCGGTCATGATGAGGTGGCGCAGCTCGCCGCTGCATTTGCGAAGGTGCTCGACGATTTGCGCCAGGAACGCACCGGGCTGCTGAACCTGAGCAGCGAACTTGAGCGCCGCGTTGCCGTGCGCACGCGCGAGGTGGAGCGCCTCGCCGAAGAGTCGCGCTATGCGGCGATCGTGCGCGAGCGGCTGCAGATCGCGCGAGACCTGCACGACACGCTGGCCCATTCGATGATGGCGATGCTGAGCGAGGTACGCCTGCTGCGCAAGCTGCACGTGCATGACCCGGAGTCCCTGCCGAATGAGCTGGCGCGGGCCGAGGAAGTCGCGCACGAAGGCTTGAATGAAGCACGCTCGGCCATCACGCAGATGCGCGGCAATTCGGTGCGGGACATCGGCTTGGGTCCCGCGCTGGCCAAGGCCATCGAGCGCTTCGAGAATCGAACGGGACTAAGCGTGGATTTCGTCAGCGACGGTGAAGCTGCGCGGTTTGGCGACGAGCGCGCCGAGGTGATTTTTCGCATGACCGAGGAAGCGCTGCGCAACATCGAACGCCACGCCGGAGCGTCGCGGATCAACATCCGGCTGCACAGCGAGAACGGCACGCAGCTGGCGCTGCTCATCGAAGACGACGGCGTGGGCTTCGATCCGAGGGCGGTGCGTCCCGGGCACTTCGGATTGATCGGCTTGCGCGAGCAAGCTCGGCTCATCAACGCCGAGCTTAAGATCGATGCCGAACCCCATCGGGGCACGCGATTGAAAGTCGTGCTGCGAATTGCGCCCGAAGCGCTCTAGGCGGACATCATCGCGAGTTGGCGCGCGGAGCGAGCGAATTCACGACGTCTTTCACATTCGGAATCTGCAGCACGAAGGACTCCGCGCTTTGCCGCTCCATGTCCGAATTGACCAGACCGTTCAAGTACACCACGCCATTGATGGTCTGAACGCGAATCGTTCCCGGCGGCCCGTACTCGGTGTGCTGAGCCAGCATGTCGTTCACCTCGGCGGTGATCTTCGCATCGTTCGCGCAATTCTCGGGCGAGCACTTTTGAAATACTTCGCAGCCCGAAAGACCGGCGGCGATGAAAACCACGAGCGCGGCTGCCGAAAACGTTTTGGAGTTGTACATGGTGGGTCCCTTGCTACGGATCGGACACTAAGAGACCAGCAAGAGTTCCAGCGTACGCCGATAGATCGCGTGCAGGCGGTCGATATCCGCAACCCGCACGCATTCGTTCACCTTGTGGATGGATTCATTGATGACGCCCAGCTCGATGACCTGCGCACCCATGGGTGCGATAAAGCGTCCGTCCGATGTGCCCCCGCCCGTGGTGAGCCTGGGACTGATCTGCAATTGTTCATGCACGGCGCGGGCGGCAGCCTGGGACAACGTGCCGGGAACGGTCAGAAACGGCAGCCCGGAGATAAACCACTCCAGGCTGTACTTGACGCGATGGCGCTGCAGGATCTCTTCGACAATTTGCTTCAAGCCCTCAACGGTCTGTTCCGTGGAGAAGCGCAAATTGAAGCGCGCCCGCAATTCTCCGGGGATCACGTTCGGCGCACCGGTTCCGGCGGAGATATTCGAGACCTGAAAACTGGTCGGCTGGAAATGCTCGTTTCCCCGATCCCAGTCGCGTGCCGCAAGCTCCGCCAATGCGGGCGCCAGCGCGTGCACCGGATTGTCCGCCAGCTGCGGATAGGCAATGTGACCTTGAATGCCATGCACCGTGAGCCGCCCGCTCAAGCTGCCGCGGCGGCCGATCTTGATCGTATCGCCCAACGTGTTTTCGCTGGATGGTTCACCGACCAAGCACCAATCAATGTTTTCTCGGCGCTCGCGCAGCACTTCGACCACCCGGCGCGTGCCGTCGACCGACGGGCCCTCCTCATCGCTGGTGATCAAGAAGGCAATCGTCCCGCGGTGCTGCGGGTACTGGGCGACGAATTCCTCGCTGGCGGTCAGCATGGCCGCAAGACCGCTCTTCATATCGGCCGCCCCGCGTCCGTAGAGCACACCGTCCCTGATCACCGGCTCGAACGGATCGGAGCGCCATTCATCCAAGGGTCCCGAGGGCACGACATCGGTGTGTCCCGCAAAGCAAAACACCGGACCTCCGCTGCCGCGTTTGGCCCAAAAATTATCGACCGGACCGAATCGCAGGCTTTCAACGGCAAACCCTGCCGCCGATAGCCGCTCGATCATCAGCGCCTGACAGCCGCCATCGGTGGGACTCACCGATTGGCGCGCAATCAATGCTTGAGTCAACTGCAGCGTGTTGGACATCAGAAGCGCAGGACCGGCGGCTGGCGCCGCAGGTTGATCCACAATCCCCAGGCGCCAAGCGCGACGGCGGCGATCAAGACCCATGCCGGCATGGCCAGCCCCAAGAATTCCCAAGTCACCTTGGCGCACTCGCCGGAACCCGTGAGCACCTTGACCAGCACTTCACTCAAGGAAAATATCTTGAGCATGAAATCCAGCGACGCCCCGCAAGCCGGTACCGTGCCGGGAGGCAAGCTCTGGATATAAAGATGCCGTGCGGCCACGCCGATGGTGATCAAAGCCGCCAGGGCCACGAGCACCGCGTAGGCGCGGCGGCCGAAGGCGGCGGGATCGTGGAACGACGCGATCAAGAACATGAGGCCCAAGATGAAGACGCCGATCCGTTGAAATATGCACAGCGGACAGGGCTCCAGATGCATCACGTACTGAGCGTAATACGCATATGCCAGCAGGCATGTGCAGGCCAGAAACCCAAGAAGATTCCCGCGGCGCGCGGTCATCAGCGACGCATGAGCGCGTGCGCGGCGTCGATTTGCTTGGCGACATCCTCGAGGGAGGAATGGCGAATGTCCTTGCCGTGCACCATGTAGATCACATACTCGCAAATGTTCTTGGCGTGATCGCCGATGCGCTCGAGCGCACGCACGATCCACATGATCTCCAGCGCACGGCGGATGGTGCGCGGATCTTCCATCATAAAGGTAATGCATTGACGCTGGATGGACTCGTATTCCTCATCCACCATTTTGTCTTCCTGAGCGGTCTTGAGCGCGGCCTGGGAATCCATGCGCGCGAAGGCGTCCAGCGCGTCGTGCACCATTTGCGCTACCTGCCTTCCCAAATGCTTGACCTCCCGGTACTTGTCCGCGGGGCGCTCCATCGTGGCCAAGCGCGAAGCGATGTAGCCGATTTTTTCGCCCTCATCGCCGATCCGTTCCAGGTCCGTGATCGTCTTGATGATCGCAACGATTACCCGCAGGTCGCCGGCCGCCGGCGCACGAATCGCCAGGATCCGGCTGCACTCCTCGTCAATCGACAATTCCATGCCGTTGACCTTGTAATCATCGGTCGCGACCGACTCGCCCAAGCGGCTGTCGCCCTCGACCAAGGCGGTGATGGCCTTGTGCAGCTGTTGCTCGACGAAGCCGCCCATCTGCAGCACCTGATTGCGCACCTTCTCCAAGTCTTCGTTGAAGCGGCGGGATATGTGGTGGGTAAGATCGGCGGTTTCCATAGTATTGACCTTGGCGCACGCACTTTATATGCGTGCAGCGTTCGTTTACATCCGATTGCGGCGTTCGTCAACCATCTACGTGATTTTTGTGACGTTCATGCACTCGCGGCATTGCGCACCTCCAGTCTCCAGATTCGCTGCTGCGGAAAATGACAGGTGAAGGTGCTGCCCTTGCCCTCGATGCTTTGCACATCGAGCCATCCTCCGTGGCGCTGAAGCGCGTGCTTCACGATCGCCAACCCTAAGCCCGAGCCGCCCTGCCCCCGGGAACGTCCCGCATCGACGCGATAGAAGCGTTCGGTCAGACGCGGAATATGTTCGGCAGGGATGCCGATGCCGCTGTCGATCACGGAAAAGTAGGCACCCTCCTCGTCCGTCCACCAGCGCATGCGCACCGTGCCCTCCGGCAAGGTGTATTTCACGGCATTCACCAGCAAATTGGTGAAGGCGGATTCGATCTCGTGGGCCGAACCATACAGCCCATCGCCGGTGTCCAATTCCAGCAGCACTTGCCGCGGCCGATCCGGGCTGATGAGCGCGTCGCGATGCAATCTCTCCAGCATGCGCGGTACATCGATGGGGTCGCGGGCGGCCTCGCCGCCCGCCGATTCCAAGCGCGACAGCTCGAGCAGATCCGCGATGATGGCATTCATGCGCTGCGCTTGGGCGCGCATGTCCTTGATGGGGCCTCCCCAGGCCGGATCGACGCTCGGATCTTCCGCAAGCGTGTCTAGGTATCCCGAGATCACCGTCAACGGCGTGCGCAGCTCATGCGAGGCGTTGGCGACGAAATCCTTGCGCATGGCTTCGAGCCGCATCTGCCGCGTCACGTCGCGGACCAGCAGCAGGGATTGGCCGCCGCCGTAGGGCACCATTTGCAGCGCCAGGAACATGTCGATTTGCACCGGCGGCCGGATGACCAGCGGCATCGCGAAATCATCGCTGTGCAGGTAGTGCGCGAACTCGGGCGCGCGAATCAGATTGTCGATCCGCAAGCCCACATCGACCGGCCGCCGCAAGCCCAGCAGGCGCGCCGCCTGGCGGTTGAACCAAACGATTTCCCGTTGCGTGCTTAAGATGATGACGCCGTCGGGCAGCGCTGCGGTCGATCGGCGCAGCTCGCGGTAGAGTTGCACCAAGCGCTGTTTGTGATACTGCTTGCGCCGATGCAGGCGTATGACCTGGGCGATGATGTCGCCCCAGATACCGCCGATGTTGGGCGGATCGATTTGCGATCTCAGCCGCAACCAGCGATCCACCCGGTACAGATTCAGCAGCTGCCAGCCCAGGTAGAAACACGCGGCGCCGAGGATCCAAACCCAAATGGGCGAGATCAGCAGGCCCACGCACAGGCCTAACAGCAAAATGCCCGCGAGCCGCGCGAGCGCGAAGGTCCACATCGCAGCCATGGGCTAGAGGTCGGCTCCTAAAGGGCTTAAGGTTAAGCGTCTCGGGTCGAAAATCGGTAACCGGCGCCGCGCACTGTTTGCACCAACTTTTCCAGTGAAAACGGTTCGAGCGCTTTGCGTAGCCGGCGAATGTGCACGTCCACGGTGCGCTCTTCCACGTAAGTATTACCCCCCCAGACGCGATCGAGCAACTGACCGCGAGTAAAGACCCGTTCCGGGTGGGTCATGAAGAAATGCAGCAATCGGTACTCCGTGGGTCCGAGTGCGATTTCCCGCTCCCCCGCGCTGACCCGGTGACTCGAGTCGTCGAGCTTCAGCCCGTCGACCTCCACGATATCATCCGCACCCGCAGGTGCGGCTCTGCGCAGCACTGCCTGGATGCGCGCCAGCAACTCGCGCGGCGAGAAGGGCTTGGTGATGTAGTCGTCCGCACCGCCCTCGAGACCATTGACCTTGTCGTGCTCCTCGGCGCGCGCGGTCAGCATGATGACCGGAATTTCCTCGGTGTCCTTGGCGCGCTTGAGGGAGCGGGTAAGCTCCAAGCCGCTCATGTCCGGCAGCATCCAGTCGATCAGCATCAGATCGGGCCGCACGTCGACGATGCGGGCGCGCGCTTCGCGGCAATCCTCAGCCTCACGAACCTCATACCCGGCACGCCGCAAACCGAAAGCGATCATGTCGCGAATGGGTTTTTCGTCTTCGACGATGAGAATGCGCCTGGCAGGCATAGGATAGTCCCTTGATTCCAAAGCCGAGTATTACAGGCTTCGATTGTGACAGTTCCGTGACAATGCGTGCCGATGCATCAAACCTGCGCGCGTTCTGCCTCAGTAAGCGCGACTTTGTCTCTTATATAGAGGGGCATCAGCTCGACAGGATCGAGGCTGCCGCCCGTAAACCGCAGTGCACCGAGGCGGGCGATTTGGCGAGCATCCGGCAGCGCCATGCTTTGGGCCGCGCCGAGCTCGAGCCCCAGCATGCCCGCAAGCGTTGGATAAGCCGAAAATCCCCGGCCGATGCCGACGTACGGTCCGGGCGCGATCAACGTCACCGTGTCCGGCGATCCCACCCGAGGGGCGCTGCATTCGATCACTCCGCGAAGCGCGTCGGCCGCAAAACATCCCCAATAAACTTCTCCCATGCGCGCATCGAGGCAGGCAACCGCGCGGACGCCGGGCTCGCTCAGGACTTCAAGCGCCAACGCCTCCAAGGTCGTGACCGGCACCACCTTAAGGCCCGCGCCGAATGCCAGCCCTTGCGCAACTGCAACACTGATTCGCACGCCGGTAAAGGACCCTGGCCCGATACTGGCGGCAATGCCATCCAACATGGACAACGAAAACTGCGCTTCGGACAGCACGTCCTCAGCCATCCCTAAGATTTTCGGCACGCTGCTCTTGCCCGATTCAAGGCTTCGTACCAGCAGCTGGCCGTCTGCCAGCAGCGCGACCGAGCAAGCCTCCGTGGCTGCATCCACCGCCAAGATGCGCATCAGGTTGCCTGGACCGCCGGGATTGCCGCCCGGCGGGTACGCATGCAATGGGTTAAGAAATCGGCGAGCACCGCGCTCTCGGTCTCAATCGGACTGGGCGGCATCGACTCGAGGAAGACGCGGCCGTAGGCCTTGGTCTTGAGGCGCGGATCACCGAGCACGATCACGCCGAAATCGTCGAAATCTCGAATCAACCGGCCGACGCCTTGCTTCAACGCCAGCACCGCTTGGGGCAACTGATACTCGAAGAAAGCATTCCCGCCACGCCGCCGAATCCCCTCGAGGCGAGCCTTGAGCAGTGGATCATCCGGAGCTGCAAACGGCAGCTTATCGATGGCGACAATGGAAAGCGCATCGCCCTTCACGTCCACACCCTCCCAGAAGCTGCCCGTCGCGAGCAGCACGGCGTTGCCGAGCTCCCGGAACCGGTTCAGCAGCGATTCGCGCGGCGCCTCGCCTTGCACCAGCACCGGAAATGGCGGGTTGGGAAAGCGTGCCTTGAGCGCACGAACTCCTTCGGCCAAACCTCGATAGCTCGTGTACAGAAGAAAGGCGCGGCCACCGCAGGCTTCTATGAGGGGCGCGCAGGCCTCGATGAACTTCTCGGCATAGGCAGGATGCTGCGGATCAGGCATGCCCGGCGGAAGAAACAGGCGCGCTTGGTCGCGATAATCGAATGGACTGTCGATGCGCAAGGTGCGCGCCTCGCCAAGACCGATGCGCGCCGCAAAATGCGAGAAATCGGATGCGATCGCCAAAGTCGCCGACGTAAAGATCCACGCACAGGGACGCGACTCGACGTACTCGCGCAGACGCTCGGCGATCTCGAATGGCGTGAATTGCAGCGTCATGCCATGCGCACCGAGCTCCACCCATCGCAGGCCCGATTCATCCGACAGTTCGCGCAACTGCGCCAGCGCGTTGGCCAAATGCGCTGCACGGCGCGCGCAATTGGCGGTGCCGGCGCCGCCGCCCAGGCCTTCGAGTTGCGCGGCGAGACTGCTCAACGCGGTCTCTATTTCCGGCAGCGCGTCGAGAAATGCATCCGGCAGCTCCGACCATTCAAAGCGCCCGACTCCGCGCTGCAAGGCGAATCTCAATCCGTCCAATTGGCCATCGACGGCAAGGACCGCTTCGACCAGGGACGGCGCACGGATCGCGGCGGCCGCCAATTCGGCCGTGATGTCGCGCGTCAGCACCTGCACCTGACGCACCGACCAGCTCTGGCCGAAGAACTGCGCGGCAATGTCCGGGACCTGATGCGCCTCATCGAGGATGACGGCCTCGGCTCCGGGCAGCAGATCACCGAAGCCCTCCTCCTTGAGCGCTAGGTCCGCCAGCAATAGATGATGATTGACGATGACGATATCGGCCGCCTGCGCGTTGCGGCGCGCTTCGATGACATGGCAGCGCGAAAATTGTGGACACTCCTGGCCGAGACAGTTTTCGCGCGTGGAGGTGATGCTCGGCCAAATAGGCGATTGCTCCGGGAGGTCGGTCAGCTCGGCGAGATCGCCGGTCTTGGTGGTCGCAGCCCAACGCGAAACGCGTGCCAGCAAGCGGGCGACATTGCGTTCCGGTCCCAGCAAGGAGCCTTGCTGGGTTGCCAGTTCCAGGCGATGACGACACAGATAATTGGTGCGACCCTTGAGCAGCGCGAGCTTGGCCGGCAGCCCGAGCGCCTTGGCCAGCATCGGCACATCGCGGTGAAACAGCTGATCTTGAAGGGTGCGTGTACCCGTGGAAATAATGACGCTGCGCCCCGAGAGCAGCGCCGGAATCAAATAGGCGAATGTCTTCCCTGTGCCTGTGCCGGCCTCGACGATCAGGGGTTCGAGGCGCGCAAGCGCCGCGCCGACGGCTTTGGCCATTACCGCCTGCTCGGGACGATAGGCGTAATCCGGCAACGCCCGCGCGAGCGGGCCGCCCATGGTGAAGACATCTTTGTAATCGGTATTCATGCGAATAGGTGTCGGCGCATAGCCTACGACGAAACGGCGCCGGCTATTTCACTCGCGCGCGAAATCGTACGAACGCCACCGAATTGCTTTTCAGGGCGTTCTTTAACTGCCAGCGGATGTGAGTGTAATCGGCGGCCGTCGCCGGGCGCAGCTCTCCGCCGGGCTCGGCAATCGTCAAGTTCTCCGGCACATTGAAGCTGCGGCCGCCATCAACCGAATAGGTAATTTGGGTTGCGGGTCCCACCGCCGAGTCCGCGGTGTAAACCATGTGGTCGGGAACCGGATAGGTTACGGTCGGGGGAGGCACGGTCGTGGCGGCAGTGTTGCGCACTTCGAGGGTGTAAATGACAGCATCACCCGACACGACGCGGTCGGCGGCGGCCAATTTATTCGCGTCGCGGCCGTGCTCGTGGGTTGCTTGTTCCACCTCGGCGATAGCCTTGACGGCAATCGGATCCGATGACTTCTGAGCGGTCGCCGCCACTATCACACTGATGGCGATTAGCAATCCCAGTGCTGCATGGATGGGCTTTCCGGACATATCGTCAGTGTATCTCATGCCCACTACTTTGGCGAATGTAAGGTATTTATAATCAAACACTTACTGGTGATATCGATATTAAATTCTATCTACAGTTAGAAATTCTCACGCAGCGCAGAATAAATTTCATTGTCGGAGAAATCTCACGCGCTGATGGGAGTTGGCGTGCCCACACCCATCTGTCATCCTTATCGATCTATCAAGCTTTCTTCTAGGGATAGCCAATGGCCACAGCACCGCAGCACGTAACCCTCGCCGCCATGAATCAGGATGTCGCGGCCTGGGTGAATGAGGTCGCGAAACTCACGCAGCCGCAGAAGATTCACTGGTGCGATGGCAGCGAAGCCGAGTTCGAGGCGCTGAAACGGGAATTGATCGCCGGCAAGGAATTGTTGACCTTGAATGCGCAGAGTTTTCCCGGCTGCGTGCTATCGCGCTCCAGTCCTTCGGACGTGGCACGCGTCGAACATCTCACCTTCGTGTGCAGTAAGAACAAAGAGGACGCGGGACCCAACAATCACTGGATTGAGCCAACCCAAGCGCATGCGCAGATGGACGCGCTGTTTGCAGGCTGCATGCAAGGACGCACTCTGTACGTAGTTCCCTACTGCATGGGTCCGATCGACTCCCCTTTCTCGCGCTGCGGCGTCGAAATCACGGACAGCGCCTATGTGGTTCTCAACATGCGCCTCATGACGCGCATGGGCCGCGCCGCGCTCGAGCGCATCACGCGCGATGGCGCGTTCGTCCGAGGATTGCATTCCACCGGCGAACTTGATCCCAAGCGCCGCTTCATCATGCATTTCCCGGAAGATCTAACCATCAAGAGCTTCGGCTCCGGCTACGGCGGCAACGCGCTGCTCGGCAAAAAATGCCACGCGCTGCGCATCGCCAGCTGGCAGGCGCGCACCGAAGGCTGGTTGGCGGAGCACATGCTGATCGTCGGCATTGAAAATCCTCAGGGCGAAATTCACTATCTGGCCTGCGCGTTTCCGTCGGCTTGCGGCAAGACCAACCTGGCTATGCTGATTCCTCCGGCCAGCTACAAGGGCTGGAAGGTTTGGACCGTGGGGGATGATATCGCGTGGCTGCATCCCGGAAAGGACGGGCGTCTATACGCCATCAATCCGGAATCGGGCTACTTTGGCGTGGTGCCCGGAACCAATGCCAAGACCAATCGCAATGCCTACGAGATGATCCGCAAGGACACGATCTTCACGAATGTCGGCCTCACGGCTGACAACCAGCCGTGGTGGGAAGGGTTGACGGAGGGTAAGCCGGTCGTCGACTGGCAGGGCCGCCCTTACGATGCCGGCAAAGGGCCCGCGGCCCAACCGAATTCGCGCTTCACGGTCTCCGCCAAGCAAAACCCCAGCTACTCGAAACTGGCGGATGCCCCGGGCGGAGTGCCGATCTCGGCTATCGTGTTCGGCGGCCGCCGGCGCGCGCTCGCGCCGCTCGTGTATCAGGCACGCAATTGGCTGCATGGCGTTCTGATCGGCGCAGGAGTGGCGTCCGAAACCACTGCGGCCGCGACCGACGCCATCGGGGTGGTGCGGCGGGATCCCATGGCCATGAAACCGTTCGCCGGCTATAACTTCGGCGACTATTGGGCACATTGGATCAATGTCGGCGCGAAACTCAAGAGCGCACCGCAAATCTTTCACGTCAATTGGTTCCGCCAGGACAGCGCGGGCAAGTACCTGTGGCCCGGCTTTGGCGAAAACCTGCGCGTGCTGCGCTGGATCATCGATCGTTGCAACGGCAAAGCAGGCGCGCGCGATACTGCAATTGGACACCTGCCGAACCCGAAGGATTTGGATCTGCAGGGATTAGAAATTCCCCCTGGCGCGCTCGAGGAACTACTGGCGGTCAACCCGAAGCTTTGGCAAGACGAGTTTTCCGGAATCGACCGGTATTTAGGCGAATTCGGCAAGCGAGTACCGCAGGCGCTCAAGACCGAGCTCAAGGACGCGGTGCAGCGCGTTCATTCCTCGCAGGTGTAGCGGATCACCTGGGACGAGTTGCTGTCGGGCGCTTTGCCGAGCCCGATCAAGCCTTCGCCTCGAAGCTGCATGGAATCACGGCGCACAAACGCTTCTTCGCCATCCTTGCCGAGCACGAAGGTGCCGTTCGTGCTCTGGTCGATCAGCATGAATTTGTTGCGGTTGATCTCGACCCGGGCATGCAGCCGCGAAATGAGATTCCCTTTGACGACCAGATCATTTTCCTCGGCGCGGCCGATGGTGATGTTCGAACGGCCTTCGTTGACCAAGACTTCCTGTCCCTGGTATCGAAGCCGCAGCCGCTGGGACTTGCCGCCCTTCTGTTGTTCGCGTGCCGCGATCGCGATCGAGGGCACCATGCTGGTGACATCCTCGGGCTGCCACAACACCTCGAACAGGGCCACCTCGCTGCTGCGGCCCTTGAGCGTGGCGACGTCGATCTGGCGCACCATGGCGCGCCACTCGGAAGACAACCGTTCCACCATGGTGGCCGTGGTCATGATCTGACCGGCTTTCGCCTGGCTGGTCATTCGGTTCGCGGTGTGCACGGCGGATCCGAATATGTCGCGGTTCTCGAGCACCACCGGACCGAAGTTGCAGCCGATGCGGATGGCAACGGTTTGCTCGTCGACCTTGAGCTGCGGATGGGCGACAATTTGCTTTTGCATCTGCGCGGCCGCATTCAAGGCGTCGTCCGCGGTCGGAAAGGTAGCCATCACTTCATCGCCCATCGTTTTGATGACGGTGCCGTGATTTTGATCAGTCGCCGCGCGCATCACGTCGATGCAGATGCCGACCATGTCGCGCGCACGCATATCTCCCAGTAACTCGTAGAGCTTGGTGCTGCCGACGACATCGGCAAATAGGATGGCTACTTCAATTTCTTTGCCCATTGCCAAGCCTATTATACTTAACGCAAGGTTCAGCCGCTGAGAGCGTTTAGGCCGCGATACCCTGCTTTATTATCGGGAGGGCCGAAAACAGCGTTTCAGCCGCCGCATCGGGCCGGGCAGCCACCTCAGACAGAAAGCGCCGCCAGGCCCGAGCGCCCTCGCGCCCCGCCATGACGCCGTGCATGTGCCGTGTGACCGAATGCAAGCGCATGCCCCGCTGAGCGCAAGCCTTGGCATAAGGCACGATGCGCTCGACGATTTGCCAGGGTTCGGGAATCTGCCAAGCCGGATCCATGAAGCTTTGCTCGAGCTCAGCCAGCAATGTCGGCCGATGATAGGCGGCGCGGCCGACCATTACGCCATCAAGACCCTCGCGCAGCTGTGTACCGATGGCCGCGAGGTCGCACAGCCCGCCATTCACGATGACGGTCATGTCCGGCCGCTCGCGCTTTAGGCGATGCACGAAATCGTGCTTGAGCGGTGGAATTTCCCGATTCTGCTTCGGCGACAAGCCGCCGAGCACCGCGATGCGGGCATGCACGATGAGCGCATCGATATCCGCGGCCGAAACAGCCTCGGCGAAGGCTGAGAAGAAGGCGTAGTCGTCGTGCTGATCGACGCCGATCCGGCATTTGACCGTGACCGGCAAATGGGTCGCGTCGCGCAAGCTGCGAACGCAGTCGGCAACCAACCCGGGCTTAAGCATCAGACAGGCGCCAAAGGAGCCGTTCAGGACGCGATCGCTGGGACAGCCCACATTCAAGTTGATTTCAGCGTACCCCGCGGCCGTGCCGATTCGCGCGGCTTTCGCGAGTTCCGACGGATTGCAGCCGCCGAGCTGCAGGGCGACCGGATGTTCGCCCACATCATGGTCCAGAAGCTGGCGCACGTCGCCGCGTACAATGGCAGCCGCCACGATCATTTCGGTGTAGAGCAGCGCGTGCGGTGCATACAGCCGGTGCAGGAACCGGCAGTGGCGGTCAGTCCAATCCATCATGGGTGCTACGCACACCCGCCTATCGAGCGGCGGCGGCGGTTGCAGGGCTGCTTTTTTGGCTTTGAGGTCGTACACGGCGCACATAGTCGCCGCAAAACGTTCGCAACTCAAGCGCGGCCCAAGTAGTATCAAATATATAAACATATGCACGGGGAGCTTCGATGAACAGGCGTCAATTCGTTTATGCCATGTCGGCCGCGGCGCTTGCCGCTTCCCAAGGAGCCGCCGCCAAAGATAAGCCGCGAAAGCCGCTGCGAATCCTGGTTCTCGGCGGTACGAAATTCTTGGGTGTGCACATCGTGGAGCTGGCACTCAAGCATGGGCATACCGTTAGCCTGTTCAATCGCGGCAAGACGAATACAGATCTGTTCCCACAGCTCGAGCACCTGAAAGGCGACCGCGACGCGCAGCTCGATTCGCTCAAGGGCGGGCATTGGGATGCCGTAATAGATGATTCCGGCTACGTGCCGCGCCATGTGCGCCTGTCGGCGGAACTGCTGGCGCCGAACGTGCAGCGCTATCTTTTCATTTCGACCATTTCGGTGTACGCCAGCTTTGCGAAACCGAATGACGAGGACTCGCCGCTGGCCAAGATCGCGGACGAAACGACCGAGAAAGTCGACGGCGGCGCTTACGGTCCGTTGAAAGCTCTGTGTGAAAAGGCGGCCGAAACCGCGATGCCCGGTCGCGTGGCAGTGGTGCGCCCCGGACTGATCGTCGGCCCGCGAGATCCGACGGACCGATTCACCTACTGGCCCGCGCGCGCCGCGCGCGGCGGCGACATGGCGACACCCGGCACGCCGAAGGATCGCATCCAATTCATCGATGCACGCGATCTTGCTGCATTTGTGCTCGGCCTGGTGGAGAGTCAAACCGTCGGCATCTTCAATGCGACATCGCCGCCGGGAAAGTTCTTCATGGGGGACCTCATCCAAGCCAGCGACACTGCGGCCAATGCAGCGGTAAAGCCCTCCCCGCCGCCGCGCGCCGTGTGGGTGCCGGCAGACTTTCTCGAGAAGCAGAAAATTCAGCCCTGGTCAGACATGCCCGTTTGGATCCCCGAATCGGGAGAATATGGCGCGTTTGCTGAGGCCAACGTGACTCGAGCGTTGCATGCCGGACTCGCCATCAGGCCGATTCAACCCACGGTCAACGACACCCTGGCCTGGCATCTGCAGCGTCCGGAGGCTGAGCGGGTGAAACTTGGCGCGGGATTGACGCCGGAACGCGAACAGGAACTGCTGAACGCCTGGCATGCTGCCTCAGGCAGCGGACATTGAGGCGCGATTCTCGCCTGGCAACCGTCGTTCACCGACTCGTGGTGGTGCAGCCGCAGGAACTGCCGGCGCTGCTGGCGGCATTCGCCACGCTGTTTTGCATGTTCTCCAGCTATACGATTTTGCGGCCCATTCGCGACACCATGGGCATTACGTCGGGCGTCGAGAAGCTGCCGTATCTTTTCTGGGGCACCTTTATCGCCATGCTCGCCATACAGCCGGTATACGGTTGGCTGACCTCGAGACTGCGCCGTCCGGTTTTTCTGCCCTGGGTGTACGCCTTTTTCACCGCCAACCTGTTGGCTTTTTATTTCTGGTTCAATCTTCAGGCGGATCACACCTGGATCGCACGAACTTATTTCGTGTGGGTGAGCGTGTTCAATTTCTTCATCGTCGCCGTGTTCTGGAGCTTGATGGCGGATGTGTTCACGCGCGAGCAGGCGGGACGGATGTTCGGCTTCATCGCGGCCGGCGCGAGCAGCGGGGGACTGGTCGGTCCGCTGGTCGCCAGCCGCCTCGCCGTGCCCTTGGGCACAATCAACCTGCTGCTGATTTCGGCCACGCTGCTCGCCTGTTCACTTTTCTTTATGATGCGCGTGATCCATTGGCACCGGCATTTCGGCGCCGGCGCGCGCGGCGTTGAAGTCGATACGCCGCTGGGCGGCCACATGTTGGCGGCGTTTCACCAGGTAGTCCGCTCGCCTTATCTTTTGGGAATTGCGCTATTCGTGATTCTGCTCTCCTGGGTCTCGACATTTTTGTATCTGGAACAACAGGCATTCGTCGCCAAAGTTTTCGCGACTCGCGACGAGCGCACGCGCTTCTTCTCCGACGTTGACTTCTGGGTACAGGCATTCTCGTTGTTTACGCAGCTGTTTGTTTTCGGCCGGCTGTTCAAGTGGAAAGGCCTGCGGCCCATGCTGGTGTCGGTGCCGCTGCTGATGACCGCGGGTTATGCGGTATTTGCGCTGGTGCCCACCTTTGCCGTCCTCGTCGGCGTATACGCGGTGCGCCGCGTCGGCGAATATGCCATCACCCGCCCCTGCCGAGACACGCTTTACACCGTCTGCACCCGCGAAGAGAAGTACAAGGCCAAGAGCCTGATCGATACCTTCATCTACCGCGGCGGCGATGCAACCAGCGCATCGATGTACCAGCTGCTCACCGCCGGTTTCGGGCTGGGACCCACCGGAGTAGGCTGGGCGGGCGCCTGCGTCTCGGCGATCTGGCTGGTGATCGCAGTCGCGTTGGGAAAATCGCACGACCGCGGCGGCCGGCAAGCCGCGACCCCGGCAGTAGGCACGGCGAAACTCTAAGGACGCCCTCGAATGGTCATCGCGCGAGGCGGCGCCTCGTGCGTGGTCTAGCTTTTGCGCTCCCCGTTTTCATGCCAGGCGCGCAATGTATCGGCTTCCTTCTTAGGATCGATGCCTGCGCGCGGCTTTGCCTGGCGCTCGGCCGGCAGCGATTGAAACCATTTGAGCGTATCGTTTACCGTCTCTTGCATCGGGCGCGTCTTAAGTCCCGCCTTTTGCGCACGGGCCGTCGAGGTGAGCGATGCCCCCGCGGTTTCTCCGCTCATGGGAGACCACGGCGGCAAATCGAGTTCTTCCGGCTTCCACTGCTTGGCCAGAAAATCCTCCGGTACCCAGGTCGCTTTGGTGCCGGCGCTGGGACTCGCCTGCAGACTCGCCTTGATGATATCGCCCGTGGTGAAGCGCTCAGGCGGCGAGATGGCATTGAAATAGCCCGTGGTCCTGTCGTGCGCAAGCTTCATCATCCACGCTGCCAGATCACGCACATCGATGATTTGAATGGGGTCGTGCGGTGTCCCCGGCGCCATCATTTCGCCGCCCTTGGATGCGCGCACCGGCCAATAGGTGAATCGGTCGGAGCCATCGAGGGGTCCCACAATGTAGCCGGGCCGAACGATGCTGGCGCGCCCCTTGAAAGCCTCAGCCGAGTACTGCTCGCATAACGCCTTCATCGGCCCGTAGGTCTCGTCAGTGGTCTTCTCGATGTTAGGATCTGAGAGTTTGCCTGTCGGCGAGTTCTCATCGTTCGGCTTGGCGAAGCTGGAATACGCGGAGATGCTGGAGATATACAGGCAATATCCCACATTAGGCGCCAACAGCTCAGCGGACATCTTGACGTATTTCGGAATCTGGCCCGTGTCGTCGATCACCGCGTCCCACTTGCGGCCGCGCAGCGCGTCGAGCTTGCCGTTCCGGTCGCCGATCAAAGTTTCGACATCGGCCACGCCGCCCGGCGTGTGCTTGCCGCGATTGAAGTGTGTCACCTTCCAACCCAAGCGCAGCGCTTCCTGCGTGAGGTGCGGCCCGATGAAGCCCGTGCCGCCCAATATCAGCAGGGTCTTCCCGTGGGTTTTGGGCTGGGACTTCGGACTGGAGTCGGCCGCAAAGACATTGGGCAGCACGCTGCCGGCTGCCAGATAGGTACCGATCTGCAGCACGCAACGGCGGGTTGTCATGGTGGAACTCCCGTATTGTTGTGCGAACCCCGTGCATTATCGCGCACGGGTGAGAAAAACGCACACCAAAGCCGGCAGACCGAGCGAAAAGAGAAATCGCTCCAGCCCCGTCGCGGGTACTGGAGCGATTGTTCACGCCTTAGCTCATGAGGAAATCGCTGGCGTTGAGCGCCGCGACCGTCTCATGCATCAATGTTACTTGCTCATCGCCGAAGTTGAACACGACGTTGCCGTCAACATCATGCGCTTGGGCCAAAGCCCAGTCGGCGCTGTGCCCACCGCTTAAGCTGCGCAGATCGATCTGATCCGATGTGGCGCTGAAATTGAACACGACATTATTGCCGGTACCGGCGTCGAACACGTCATGACCCCCATTGCCGATCAGGACATCATCGCCCGCGCCGCCGATGAGCACATCGTCACCTGCGCTGCCGACGATCAGGTCGTTGCCGTCTCCGCCATTCAGCACCAACTTCGCCCCACCGGCAATCACGGCCGATGCGTTGATGACATCATCGCCGGCTCCCGAGAGCACAGTGATCGTGTCGGTGGTCTCGCCATGATCCACATGGGTCTCGGCGGCGAGGCCGCCGACGACGGTCTCGGTGCCGTTGCTCGTGAGGGTTACCACATCAGCGCCCTTCGTGGCATTCACGGTGACGTTGTCCAGCTGTCCATCGCCGATGCCGCCGCCGGGCGGAGCTGAGAGGTCGACGTGCACCTGTTTGACGTCCGTACCGGTCATATCGTTGACGTTGATGCTGTCGGTGCCACCGTTCGCCGTGACGTTGATTTGCGATACGCCGTTCAAATCCATCGTCACCTGGCCCACATCGCGGGTCAGCAGGGCATGGCTGCCGTTCGCGGAGATGTTGATGTTTTCGTTTCCGGCAGCGCCATTGAATTGCAGTGTGTCAAAGCCTCCGTGGCCGTCAACCACATCGCTGCCATCGCCCGGATTCCAGAGGATGGTGTCATTGCCGCTGCTGCCGGTGATCTTGTCATTGCCGGTGCCGCCATCGAGGATCAGTTGCGGACCGCCCGGGGTCACTGCAGAGGCGTCGATGACATCGTTGCCGGCGCCGCCTGCCACATGAACGGTATCGATAGTCTCCGCGCCGGCCACATGAGTCTCAGCCGCGAGACCGCTGACGATGGTCTCGGTGGCACTGCTCGTAACCTTTACCGTGTCGTTGCCTGAGGTGCCGTTGACTGTGACGTTGTCCGCGCTACCATCTCCGGCACCGGTGCCGGAGAGTGGCTGTCCGGAAAGATCAACGTGCACTTGCTTGACATCCGTGCCGGAGAGATCCTGCACATTGATGTTGTCGGCTCCGCCCAGGGCCACGACATTGATCTGCTCCAACCCGTTCAGGTCCATTGTGATGGCGGCCACATCGCGAGTCAGCAGCACACGGCTGCCGTTGGCGGAAATGTTAATGTTCTCACCGGCGTTCGAGCCGTTGAACTGCAATGTGTCGAAGCCGCCTTGGCCTTCCACCACATCGCTGCCATCGCCCGGGTTCCATGTAAACGTGTCATTCCCTGAGCCCAAGAAGGCCTGATCCGCGCCACGCCCGCCGACCACCAAGTCGTTACCGGCGCCGCCGAGCAGCACATCGTTGCCCTGCCCGCCGATCAGAGTGTCATTGCCCGCTCCGCCATCAATCGTCAACTGGAA
>DASXOY010000017.1:0-3708 GCA_036493935.1 Steroidobacteraceae bacterium
ACCGAAATTACGCAACGACATGTCTTCGATCATGCGCTGCCGCAGCAGGCTGATGCACTCATCGGTCATGGGATACTCCTGTCTGAACCGAGGTTGTTGACCCCCGATCCTCAGACAGGACGAGCCGCGTCGTTACCGCGATCCCATCAGTCTCAGGCACCACCTGGCGCGCAGCGCTCTACCGCGAGAGCGGTTTCGTTCACTGGCCCTAAACTGACGTGCCAATCGCGTTAGCGCATGTCTCCTTTGAGGGGGGAGAGCGGAAGTGGCGCGGACTTGCTGCCATGTCGCAGTTTGTGAAGGGTTTCGGATGACGGCCCATCGGGACGATGCGGCTTGCACCGGGGCCGGCGTCCGAAACCCTCCAGGGAAGGAAACCGCGGTAAGGGATGCGGGGGGTTGGGGCGCGCTATGGAGATTTGAGCGCGAGGGCTTGTGGGATCTACGGGGCCTGACGCGATTTCTCACGATGATTTGTGGCTTTGGAGCGACTGAGTTTGCCGGTCTGGTGGCGGATGACGGGAGCGGAAGGTAACGATTGAAGGTCTTTTTGATGCATTGGCTGCTGGTTTGGGCGAGCCTCACGGTGGCCGGTCGAGGACCCGCGGCGTAGCTCGGCATCTTTGCTTCGCTGTGCTTGGGCGATTGCGCTCATGAGGTATCGATCCTGACTGCGATGATTGGAGATGACGGCCGATGCCGTGGCGTTGCGCCGCGCTCGAAGACCTCGATGATGATCATGCGACCGCCGCAGCATGGGCAAGGGCGCGAGAGGGGCGTCTCGTTGCCATCATTACTATTGGTAGTATCGCTTTGGGACTTTTGGCTACCGAGCAGTTGGCGGGCGCGTGCGATGTTGTCGGCGCAGGCGGCCTTGGCGAACAGGCCGTAGTGGCGGATGCGGTGCAAGCCCTTGGGCAAGACGTGGATGAGGAAGCGGCGGATGAACTCGTCAGTTGCGAGTGTCATCACCTTGTAGCGATCGGGGCCTTCGAGCCGATAGTCCTTGTATTTGAAGCTGACAGTGTTTTTGTCGAACGCGATCAGCCGGCTGTTGGCGATGGCGACGCGATGGGTGTAGCGGGACAGATAAGCCAATACCGCTTCGGGTCCGGCGAAGGGCCGTTTGCCGTAGACGTACCATCTGATCTTGCGCAGCGGCGTCAGGAAGGCGGTGAAGGCAGCGCGCTTGGCGAGCTGACTATGCTGGCCGAAGAACTGCAATTGACCGGCGGCATGTGCAGCGACGAGCTTTTCCAGCATCAGCCGGCGGAATAGTTTTGCGAGCACGCGCCATGGCAGAAAGAACCGGGATCGGCACGACACCCACTGTGAGCCGTCGAGCGCGATGCCGCCGCCCGGCACGATCATGTGGACATGGGGATGATGGGTGAGCGTCGAGCCCCAGGTATGCAGGACAGATGTGATGCCGATGCGGGCGCCCAGGTGCTTGGGATCACCCGCAATCGTGAGCATGGTCTCGGCTGAAGCCTTGAACAAGAGATCATAGACCACGGCCTTGTTCTGGTAGGCGATGTCGGCAATCGCCGCCGGCATCGTGAACACGATGTGATAATACGGCACCGCCAACAAGTCGGCCTGGCGTTCGGCCAGCCATTGCTTGGCCGCTGCACCCTGGCATTTTGGGCAGTGCCGATTGCGGCAGGAGTTGTAGGCGATCGTCGTATAGGCGCAGTCCTCACAGCGCGCGACATGGCCGCCGAGGGCTGCGGTGCGGCAGCTCTCGATCGCCGACATCACCTTGAGTTGGCCGAGGCTCACATGGCCGGCATTGGCTTGACGCCAAGCCGCCCCATAGTCGCGGAAAATGTCCGCGACCTCCAGCGCTGGACGGGGCACGGGACCTCCGCGCTAGGCGGGCGGTTCGTCCTTTTCGGGCTTCAGACTGAGGCGCTCCAACGGGCTCATGACCGCGCGGATGGTATTGGTGGCGATGCGCGTATAGAGCGCCGTCGTCTCCAATTTCGAATGCCCGAGCAAAACTTGGATCACCCGAATGTCGACGTTCTGCTCCAGAAGGTGGGTTGCAAAACTATGTCGAAGCGTGTGCGGCGACACGCGTTTGGTGATCTCTGCCATGTGTGCCGCCGCATGGCAGGCGCGGTTGAGTTGGCGTGTCGATATTGGCTGCAACGGATCCTGGCCCGTGAACAGCCACGCCTTGGGGTGTGCGATGCGCCACCAGTCGCGTAGAAGCTCCAGCAGCACAGGCGACAGCATCGCGTAGCGATCCTTGCGGCCTTTGCCTTGCTCGACGCGCAACATCATGCGCTCGCTGTCGATGTCGGACACCTTCAGTGCGGCGACTTCGGACACGCGCAGGCCCGCCCCATAGGCAACGCTGAACGCGGCCTTGTACTTGACGCCGGGCGCCGCCTCCAGAAAGCGCGCCACCTCCTCGGGGCTGAGAATGACGGGAATCTTGCGCGGCTCCGGGACGAACGTCAGGTGTTTGATGACGTCGGTCCGATCGAGCGTAACGGTGAAGAAGAACCGCAGCGCCGTAACCGTACCGTTGATGGTCGACGCGCCGACGCGGTTCGCGGTGAGATGCAACTGGAAAAGCCGCAGGTCCTCATTGGACGCGGTGTCCGGCGATCGCTGCAGGAAGATCGTGAGATTCTTGACTGCCCGGATGTAGTCCTTCTGCGTCTTCTCACCGAAATTACGCAACGACATGTCTTCGATCATGCGCTGCCGCAGCAGGCTGATGCACTCATCGGTCATGGGATACTCCTGTCTGAACCGAGGTTGTTGACCCCCGATCCTCAGACAGGACGAGCCGTCTCGTTACCGCGATCCCATCAGTCTCAGGCACCACCTGGCGCGCAGCGCTCTACCGCGAGAGCGGTTTCGTTCCGTGGCCCTTCTCGTCGGGTCCATCGACTCACCATTTTGGTAGCGATTGGAGGAAGAGCGGACATTCCCGGCGGATGCTCAAACCGACGCGTTTGACCCCGAACCGACATAGGCAAGGTCGAATTTCCGCAGCGCAGCAATCTCCCGGTTGTCATTTTGGCCATTGCGGACTCCAACAATTTCGTATCCCACGACGCAACAGAATGCTGATAGGAAGGCGCTCGCGCGAGACGAGGGGCGCGATGTCCGTTGTGGTCTGTTCTTAAGGTTAGAGCAGACGTTGTAATGATTCCGATCGCCTCCCGTTAATGTCCAAAAGCGGATAATCGGCCCTTAAAGCGCGTGAGCGCACAGCTCAAGTTATTGTGAGGGTCTGAATGCCGTCACCAATCAACACAAACCCGGCTGGCCTTTCCCGTCGCGCCCTCATGCGATCGTCTTCTCTTGGTGCCGTTGGTTTCGCTGCCGGCGTCATGGTGACCGGCAAACCTACCCGGGCCGATCCACCTCGATATAACGCCGACGTGATGGCGGCGCAGATTTCCGGCAAGCTGTTTGCAGACGATGGTCTGGTCCGGCCAGTGCCCGACGAGCCGATTGTTTCGGAACTCGCACGAGGGTTGGATCGCACGCTCGTGCTGGGTGGTGGCGGTGAATACTATGTTGCTTGGTATTGCGGGTTCCTTCACGGCCTCTATGAGCAGAAAGTCGATCTCAATATCGCGGAGATGGTAGTTGGCACCTCTGCAGGCGCCTATGCCGGGTCGACCCTGACATCAGGGCATTTCAAGCACTTGCTGAGTGTGTTCGACTTCTTTGGCCAATTCC
>DASXOY010000018.1:0-4346 GCA_036493935.1 Steroidobacteraceae bacterium
CCGATATCTCGATACACGAGAAGCTTGGGCATGCGGGGTTGATAAAGTGTCTGAGACGGAATCTGTGACGCCGATCACAGTCGATGCATCACCGGCGATTTTGCTGGCCGAGGATGACCCGGTCACGCGCATGCTCATGACCCGCTTTCTCAAGAATGCCGGCTATGAGGTCGACGCCGTGGCCAATGGCTCCGAGGCGCTCGACAAAATGACCAAGCGCTACTACCCGATGCTGGTGACCGATTGGGAAATGCCGGAGATGGACGGCATCACCCTGTGCAAGGCTGTGCGCAACATGCAGCTCGACGGCTACGTGTACGCGCTGCTCCTGACCGCCCGCGACGCCAAGGAACACATCATCGCGGGGCTCGAGGCCGGCGCGGATGATTATCTGGTCAAACCCGTGCACGAACCCGAACTCATCGCCCGCTTAAATGCAGGCCGCCGCATTCTCGCGCTCGAACACTCGCTGCGCGTCGCGAACCACCGCAACCGCATTTTGTCCATCACCGATGCCCTGACCGGCGCTTACAACCGCCGCTATCTCATGGAGCAGCTGCCGCGCGAATTCGAGCGCTGCCGCCGCTACGCGTACCCCTTGTCGGTGCTGATGTGCGATCTGGACCATTTCAAGCAGGTCAACGACCAGCGCGGCCATGCCGCGGGCGACGATGTGCTGCAACAGTTTGCCTGCCGCGCGCAGAAATTCATCCGCACCAACAGTGATTGGATCGCGCGCTACGGCGGCGAGGAATTCTTGGTTGTGCTGCCGGAGACCGCGCACGCCGACGGTCTGATCGTGGCCGAAAAAATCCGCAACTTAGTCTGCGCCTCGCCGTTCGCAACCCGTGCCGGCGATACCCAGGTCACCGCGAGCTTCGGCATCGCCTCGACCGGACCCAATGGACCGGACCTTACCTTGAAAGTCGAAACGTTGATTCGGGCGGCCGACGAGAGCCTGTATAAGAGCAAGCTCGGGGGACGCAATTGTTCCAGCGGCCAGGAACTGGGAATGCCGCTGCCGCTCGCGGCGCACGGCTAGAAAAAAGCTTCGGCGCGCTATCCGACTTGGCGCAATTGCGCGTTAACCGCGGCCAGTTTCTCGCTTAAGTCGGCGACCAAGCCGCCGATGGCCGGAATGGAATTCTCCCGCACCGCGGTCTCGAGGCTCGAGGCCGCGCGGCTCAAATCCAGCGCGTGAATATTCGCGCTCGCCCCTTTGAGCGAATGCGCTCGCTTGCGCACCGTGTCGAAATCGCTCACTTTCAGCGCCGCCATGATTTCCGCGAGACACTGATCGCCGCTGGCGACGAAGGTCTCCGCGAGTTCCCGCTCAAACTCCGCATCCCCGCCGGTGAGCTCGCGCAGCGCGTTGCGATCGATGGCCGGCGCGGCAGTAGGCGCCTTTAAGAAGCGTCCCAAAGTCTCGATCACCTGCGCCGGCTCGATCGGCTTGCCCAGATGCGCGTCCATGCCGGCCGCGATGCAGTTCTGGCGATCCTCGCTCATGACATTGGCGGTGAGTGCAATGATGGGCAGGCGCTTGGCGGCGCGGCCTAATTCCAGTTCACGAATGCGCCGCGTCGCGGTGAAACCATCCATGACTGGCATCTGGCAGTCCATGAGCACCGCATCGAACTGCGCGGCACCGATGCGCTCCAAGGCTTCCGCGCCGTTGTTGGCGATGGTCACCTCGGCTGCGAGGTTCTCCAGCATGCGCTGCGCCACGCGCTGGTTCACCGGATTGTCTTCGACCAACAAGATCTTATTGCCGCGGAAGGTAGCTGCCGCTTGCGGCGCGGACTTGACGTTGAGCGTGTGCGGAGTCTTGCCGGTCAGCACCTGGTCCAAGAGATTGGCCAAGAGCGCGGCGCGGATAGGCTTAAGGCCAATGGCATCCGGTCGGTATTCGCGCTCGGTGGTGTCATGCTCGGCACCGAACAGGGACAGCAAAATAAAGGGCAGCCGCGCATGGCGCGGGTCGGTGCGCAGCGCATTGAGCAGGTCGAATCCGCCGCGCACCGGCATCAATTCATCCGCCAGCACCAGATCGAAGGGCTCCTTGGCCAATTGTTCCAGCGCTTCGTCGACGCCGCCGACCGACACTGTGGTGAAGCTGTAGAGCTTGAGCTTGGAGGCCAAGCTCACGCGCGTCGCAGGGATGTCATCCACGATCAAAATCTTGCGCCCCAAGCCGATCGGCTGGCGCGCCGGTTGATCCTTGACGACGTCGAGCTCGACGCGCACCCAAAAGGTCGAGCCCTGGCCCATTTCGCTGCGCACGCCGACTTCGCCGCCCATGAGTTCCGCCAGGCGTTTGACGATCGACAGGCCCAAGCCTGTGCCGCCGTAATGGCGGGTGGTGGAGGAGTCGACTTGCGAGAAAGACTTGAACAGGCGGTCGAGACGATCCGCAGGGATGCCGATTCCGGTGTCCGTGACTTCGATGGTCAGCGAGGCGCGGTCATTCGCACCGACGCGGTTCGCGACTTTGAGCGCGATGTGACCCTCGTGCGTGAATTTCACCGCGTTGCCGAGGAGATTCAACACCACCTGGCGCAGGCGTACCGGGTCGGCGCGCACCATGACCGGCACTTCGGCTTCGATGGTGACGATGAGTTCGATGCCCTTGGCGGCCGTCTGCAATGCCGTGGCGGCCACCGTCTCGTACAGCATGTGGATGAGATCGAACTCGACGTTCTCGAGCTCAAGGCGGTCGGCCTCGATCTTGGACAGGTCCAGCACGCCGTTGATCAAGGAGAGCAGTGCCTTGGCGCTGCCGCGGATGATGTCCAGATATTCGCGCTGCGTGGCGTCGAGCGGTGTTTCCGCCAGGATCTGCGACATGCCGAGCACGCCATTCATGGGCGTACGGATTTCGTGGCTCAAGTTCGCAAGAAAACTGCTCTTGGCGCGATTCGCGGCTTCCGCGGCCAGCTTGGCATCGAGCGAGGCTTGTTCGGCGACCTTTCGATCGGTCACCAACTGCATCGCGCCGGCCAGTCGCAGCGGCGTGCCGTCGGCGGCCCGCTCGGCCTGTCCGCGCGCCCGCATCCATTCGTAATGTCCCGCTTTGTGGCGGACCCGAAATTCAAGGTCGTACACGGCGCGGTGCTCGAGGTGATTGTCGAGCGCCATGGCGACGCGTTCGCGATCCTCCGGATGGATCAGGTTCACGAACTGCTCGTGCGAGGATCCCAATTCCTCGACGCTGTAGCCTAAGATTTCGTTGAAGCGCAGCCCGTACCAGGAAACATTGGTGAGCAAGTCGATTTCCCACAGGCCGTCCTGCGTGCCGCGCAGCGCCCGCTCCAGACGGATTTCCACCGAGCCTAAGGCCGCCTTGGTGCGCTTCAAGTCGCTGATGTCGATGAGTGCGCCGGTGATGCGCTCCACTTCTCCCGCAGGTCCCCGCCCGACCTTGGCCTTCTCGCCGATCCAGCGCTCCGCGCCGCTATCCAATAACACTCGGTACTCGCAGCGGTAGTAAGGGTCGGTGGGCGAGGTCTCCGCGGGTGCGCCGCGCACCCGCGCAAAGTCATCCGGATGGACCCGGGACAGGGCCCGATTGAGATCATCGAGCGGCGTTGCGGGCGGGATGCCTAAGATCTCTCGGAAGTTGTCGGAGCAGAAGCGGGTGTTGCGGCGGAAATCGAAGTCGAAGGTGGCGACGCCCGCCGCGGTCTGCGCGATGTTGAGCGATTCGGTGGCGTAGTGGAGCTTATCCTCCAGTTCTTTGCGCCCGGTGATGTCGGTGATGGTGCCGATGGCGCGCGAGTCATAACCTTCGCCGCCCAACAGCACCTGGCCGCGTCCGGCCAGCCAGCGGACTTCGCCGCCCGCGGTCAAGGTTCGGTATTCGGTTTCGTAGCCGCCGCCCGTGGCGACCGCGTCGCTCAAGGCGTGCACCACGCCCTCGAGATCCTCCGGATGGATGGACGCCAGCCACTCTTCGCGGCTCAAGCACATGTCGCGGCATTCCAGCCCAATGAGCTCGAAGAACAGCGAGGTGCCCTTGATGATCCCGGTGACCAGGTTCAACTCAAAAACGCCGAAACCGCCCGCCGACTGCGCAAACTCCAAGAATTCGGCCGAACGGCGTGAGGAGCTGTCGGGGTCGGGCAAATCCGGCGCGGCCGCGTGTCCGCCCGGGGCCGGAGCCCCGGCGTCCGGGTTGTCGGTGCGCCGCCTGCGCAATTTGTTGAGTAATTTGCTCTGAGTCGACCAGCTGGACATGCGGTTTCCGTACCCGTGGGCCTTCACCCATCATCTTAAGGGTATCGGCCGGGAGGGTCAGCGCTTGAGCTATGATCGACCTCTCAATCCCGAGCGAAAGGCATGACGCG
>DASXOY010000019.1:0-13275 GCA_036493935.1 Steroidobacteraceae bacterium
CGCTTGCGGCTCAAGTACTCGCTCGGCGATATGCGGTATACCGCCTTGAACACCCGTAGGAAATGAAACGGTGAGAGGTGGGCGGCCGCCGCAATGTCCTTGAGCAGCACCGCATCGCGATAGCGGCTCTGCATGAAATCCACTCCCAAGCTCAAGCGGCGCATCAGCTCGCGCCGTGTGGCCGGCTTGCGCGACGGCACCACCGCCTCCGCCTGCTGCGTCTTGCGCTGCAGCCGCAGCATGCGGCTCAACAGGAACAGCAATTGCTCCTCCAGCCAGGCATCGTCCACCGGTCCCGCATCGACCGCGCGGCGAATGTGGCGCAGCACGGGACTCACCAGTTTCTCGTGCTCGTAAAGGCGTTCCGCGAATTCCGGCGGCGGCAGCTCCGCGTCAGGCGCCTCATCCAGTGCGCGCGGCAGCCGCGCCAGAGTGTGCCACGCCTGCGCCACCAGCTTGCGATCGAAGAACACGGTGAAGGAATGCACCGGCTTCATCGATTCGATGCTGCTCGAATACACGCGGTCAGAATTGAAGATCGCAAAGGTGTCGTCATCGACCGTGATGCGCCGACCGTCGAGGAAATAATGCTCAGAGCCGCCGATCGCTGCCTTGATCGACAGCAGTTGCTTGAACTCAGCGTACTCCACCCGCCGCGTGCGCGCGGAAATCACCGCGCTCTCACGTCCCCAGCGCTCGTAGAAGGTGCGCCGGAATTGCGGGTCCCATACCGCCGGCATGGTTCGATAAATCATTCGGCCTCTCTAACGGGTTTTTCGGATATTGCACGACAATCCCAAAACGCGCTCGGGATGTTGCAAAAGGGTGGCTTATTGGCAGCTGCAACGGGACTCTTAAGACCAATAACCGCCGCGAGATGACTTCCGACTAGTTCAGCGCGCGCATGGATTTGAGCACCACCACTGCACACTCAGGCGCTCGCGTACAGCAACAGGTGCGGTCCGTCGACCTCGACCAGTGTAGCTCTAGCCAAATCTTCCATCATGATCCTGGTCGAGCGTTCGGAAACAACCCGATCTCGCTTCGCCCGCAAGACCAATGTCGGAACCTGAACCCGGCGCAATGCCGCCGTTTCATCCGCCGCCAAGAGCTCCGCGATTCGTCGGCGCAGGACCGGTGCAGATACTCCTGACATTGCCAGCTCTATTTGCGAGGGAGCACTGCTCGGGGACACCGAGTCCCGCAGATTACCGGAGTACTTCAACAACAGCTGCCCACCGACGTGGCAGTCAATGAGAGGTGCTGGAAGATTTTGGCAAACGGACGTCTTGAAGGGACATACTTCACGTTCGCCACCGATAAGCGGCACAACCTCGATATGTATGTAGCCATTGCGAAGCCACACGGCGAGCAATTGCAGATCGAATAATTTCGTCCATTGAAATCAAATCCTAGTTGAGTTGTCTTGTGTTATCCCAGACTCAATCGCTTCTTAGGCGCGACAGTTCCTTAATGAACGACGGCAAAGTGCAGTCGAATGAGATGGGCCACAACAATCATTACAACCAAATAAACAAATCCGCCGATGTTATACAGGTACACCCATAGACGATCCCGCGGCGTACCGTATGCCTTCTCGACGTCTGGGATAAATTCGTAAATTTTGATCCTGTTGTGAATGGTCAAAATTGCAACCAACAGCACAATCACCCCCGCGAAGACCCCAACTTTGTCCTTCCCATTCGTCGAAATATGCAGCAGTCCTTGTCCCACGGTCGCGAGAACTAGATAGATCCCTCCGATTAGTACAGCAAGCAATGTTTCTAGCTGAAAAATGGCGTCCACGAAGGCATCGTGCACTCCGTTTCTCCAAGCGCGGCGACGGTTATTTGCGTAGTAACGCAGAAGAGCCCTCACAAGCGCACCGTGGCGTTGCCCTTCCATTGAGGTATCAGGTCTAGATTTTGGATCGATTTGCAAATTGCCAATCTCAATTATTAACGCAACTGTCGTACGCGTCTCCGCCCCCGTCCACGTTTTCAGGGTCGCTCGCGTGGGTGACGAGCCAAGAAAAATGGCGATAGTCGTCCGAGGATCGAAAGTACTGCATGAAATCTCTAGCGATCTAGAGCGCCAAGCGGGAGCGTTGCCTTTAATCGAAGCCGCATCCCAATCATCGTCAAGGCGGAGGCCGGAAAGTGACCCGCCAACCGGCCTCGCTCTTCACCACGAGCAGTTCATTGAGTGATTTCGACCCGTCGGGAGAGATGCATTGCTGCGTGAGCTCAACCAGTCCCGGAGCAATGGGCCTTTTCCCAACAAATAAACATCTCAGATGCGCGAAATCAGGAAATCCGTTAGTGCGAAGCGCGGTTCGAAATGCCAGCTCTCGCCCCTCGGCAGCCTGCTTGATCATGTCAGGATCGGTCGTTAGGGTTGGATTGATCTTTTGCAGCATTTGGCGTCCCTCCTCAACGAAATCTATTGTCGCGACCACATGATCCGCATCGCGTTGCGCATAGGCCCGTTCAAGAGCGAGAACTGCGTCCTCAGGGGTTTCAAAGCCGGCGGCATGTGCGGAAGATACTGAGGCAATCGCATACAAAAGGCCGAATAAATGGCACGCCGGTCTTCCGAAACGAATATTGCGATGACGCATGCTGCTTCCCCGATCATCGACATCTGATGTCCCGCCATCCGCGCGGAACCCTGGCGCAATACGTCTTATCCCCGATGGCCCTCGGTCCCCACGTCATCGTACTCCTTCGCCACGCCGTCCAAGAGCGCCTGCAGATCGCTGCGCGAATACCATTTCCCGTCGGCCATTATCCCTAAGGGCTTACGCAGTGTAGATAGGTCATCCAGCGGATTGCCCTCGGAGAGCACCAAATCCGCACGACTGCCGACGGCAATCGTGCCGAACGGGTCGTTGCCACGGACCGAGTGGCGAATGAACTCCCCAGGAGTACGGGTCGCTGCCGCCAGGGCCTGATAGTGGCTCAAGCCGGCAGCCACGAGACTGTCCATATCGTCGTGCAAGGAAAAGCCCGGTGCTACGCCCGGAGTGCTGGGAGTGTCAGTGCCGGTGATGAGGGGCACGCCGGCGTCCGCCATCTCCTTGGTAAAGCGTGTCAGGAAGGCGAGGTTGGCATCGACGCTGCCTGAATGTTCGGCATAGCCGCTTCGGCTCCACTTCAGTCGACGAATGGGAGAGAGATAACGCAGCTCGGAACTCTGCATAATCGATCGCACGACCTCAGGCTTTCCCCACTGCCTTGCAATCATGGCGTAGTTGTAAAGATCCGCAGTGACGAATGCCTTATCGCGTTTCAGGAACGCGATTACCTTTGGGATATCCGCTGGTTTCGGCGGCGTCGGGTCGAGAATCGCAGGATTGGGCGTGCTCAAGTCAGGGTGCGAGAACACCGTATACAGAAACTCTTCCGTGTGGGCCACCATGATCTGCCCCATGGCAAGTTGCTTCTGGAGTCCGACGCGCGTAACGCCGTGTCCGATGACGGCCATGTGCTTTTCCCTGCCTTCCTCGATAATGGCCCGAAAGCACGCGGGCGAGAGGTCGTTATAAACCTTGATGAAGTCGTAGCCGTTGGTCTTGGCGATGTCGACAAGAGCCCGCGCCTCGGCCGGGGTGGTCACGAAAAGATTGTCGAACTGAGCGGAGCCATCTACGAGCAACCCGGCATAGATGTGCGGCCCCGGCAGCTTGCCGCTGTTGATGGCGGGCCGCACTTCGTCCATGAAGCCCTCGGAAGCATGACCCATGTTCAGCATCGTAGTCACGCCGTTCGCGAGAAAGAGCTTCATGTCCTCGACGGTGTCCGAATGGGTGTGCATGTCCGCCAAACCCGGAGATAGGCACGCACTTCCATGGCCATCGACTATCGTAGCCGTCGCGGGCACGGAGAGGGCGGGGCCCATGGCGGCAATCTTTCCGTCCTCAACGAGCACGGTCTGATCGCTCAGAATCCGGTTCGTATCCATCGGCACGACACACACGTGCGTGAAAGCCGTGATGGCGGCCGCTTGCGATTGCGCCGCGCTTGCAGGCGAATTGAAGCACAGGAATCCTGTCACCGCAGCGCCGACGACGCCGATGGAAGCGAAGTAAAATCTCATTGCCACGTTAGAGGGGTGTGCCTGCCAGAAAGTTTAATGGGCGTCCGAGCATATACAGCGAGTGTTGGACTTGGTGGACGAATAGCTAATCGTCAACCGAACGGCCGCGCGGTCTTGAGAAACTCGATTTCTTCCGGCGTAGAGGCGCGTCCTAGGATCGCATTCCGGTGCGGGAAGCGTCCAAACCGGTCGATGATTGCCTTGTGATCTTCACAGTAGCGAAGCAGGTCCGGCACGCCGAGGCGGGTGAATAGTTCCAGAGACTGACGCTGGGCGGCGCGATCCTCACTGTGCTGAAACGGCATGTAGAGGAACTGGCATTCGTGCATGCCGAGCCCACGATCAAACCCGGCTGCAATCGCCGCTTTCGCCAGCTTAAGGGCTGCAGGATCGGTGGCGTAGGCTTGCGGTGATCCCCGGAACATGTTCCGAGGGAACTGGTCGAGCACGATCACACCGGCGACCGCCTCTTTGGGGTAGCCGGCGGTCGGTGCGGACTCGGCCAAGGTCCGATAGAGTTCTGAAAATCGCTGCCGCACGGTCGCATCCGTGTTTTGGTTGCTGCGAAACCAGTCCTCTGGCCGCAGCTCTTCAAACCAAAAGCGATAGACCTCGTCGATCCAAGACTTGCCGTCGATCACGCCGCCAGTCTCCTTGCTTGCCTACTTCATTCTTCAATAGCACACCACCGAAGCCTAAGGTCTTTCATCAGAACCTTGGCATCCACCGGCGCCCGAAGCTTCTCATCAGTGTTGTCGAAATAGCAAAATACGGCGCGCGGCCGTTGTGCAGGTCTTGCTTGCGGGTCCGCTTTAGCAGCATCCTTCGGCTCGCTCCCGCGCGACCAAGCCGAGATGCGCTTAGCCCATCTTGCCAGGGCCTTATCGCTATATCCGCTGCGGTAGAGCTGCTTGTCTCCGTGTAAGCGCAGGTAAAGGAAATCGGCCGTGACGTCCTGCAACATCGGCCAGCGGCGTGCCGTATCGGCGATCACCAAAGCCGCATTATTCTTGCGCAGCAGGCGCACGAAACGCGGATCTCTAAAGCTTTCATGGCGTACTTCGAATGCATGGCGCACGGGGTCGTTCGCACCGGTCTTCAAGGAAACGCGGCCGCGCATGAAGGTCTCGCGCTTGCGCGCCAGCGCCGCGGCACCCTTAAGATCGCGTGGCAAGAGCGCCAGAAATTCTGCCATTCGCTCGGTGTCGAACGCGAAGTTCGGCGGGAATTGCCAAAGAATGGGTCCGAGCTTCTCGCGCAGATTGAAGATGCCGGAGGCAAAAAAATTGGCCAGCGGCTTTTCGACCTGCCTCAGGCGCAGCATGTGCGTGATATAACGCGGACCCTTGACGGCGAATACGAAGCCTTTCGGCGTGGCCTCGTACCAGGCCTGCCAGCTCTCAGGTCTCTGCAGGGAGTAGAACGAGCCGTTGATTTCGATGCTCGAGAAGCAGCGCGCGGCGTATTCGAGCTCGGCGCGCTGCGGCAGGCCCTTCGGATAGAAGTTGCCGCGCCATGGCGCATAGCGCCAACCCGATACGCCGATGCGGATTGCGGCAGCGGGCGGCATCAGGCACCCCGTGCTGCGAATGTCCGGGCTCTCTTCAAGTCCTCGATCAAGGCGGATCGCAGTTGCTGCTCGCGCTCGCCTTCGGCGCGCAAGATCGCGGAAGGGTGATAGGAGGCCAGCACCATCACTCCCGAACCATGTTGCAAGGATTGGCGCCTCGCGGCATAGATGGTCACGGTGCGGCCCAAGAGCGCGCGCAGCGCCGTTGCGCCCAAGGCGACGAGCACATGGGGTTTGACGCGGCCGATTTCCATGTGCAACCACACGTTGCAGGCGTCAATTTCGCGCAGGTCCGGTTTCTTGTGCAGTCTGCGCTTGCCGCGCGGCTCCCACTTGAAGTGCTTCACGGCATTGGTCACGAAGACTTCGTTGCGCTCGAGTGCCGCCGCCTCCAGACAGGCATCCAGGACGCGGCCCGCGGGCCCGACGAAAGGATGCCCGCGCAAATCTTCTTCATCGCCCGGCTGCTCGCCGACCAGCATGATCCTCGCATGAGAAGCGCCTTCGCCGCCGACGGCCTGGGTCGCGTGCTTCCACAAATCGCAGCGCCTGCAGTCTTGTAGGTCGGCGGGGACGGGTTCCATGTCAGGGCGGGATTGAGCTGGCATTAGTGTTCCTCATTCGCACATGGGCGAGGGACAAATCCATCGGAAGGACCTGCAAGGGCGCGTCATCCAAGGCCTACAGTCGTAGCGCGGATTTGAGTGTAGATTCGCGCGTTCTCATGGCTAACAAGACGCAAATCTTGACGCTCGCGGCGATGAGCATGGGATACGGCGTGGTCCAGCTCGACGTCACCATCGTGAACACGGCATTGACCACCATCGGCTCAGGGATCGGCGCGGATGTCGCCGCCCTGCAGTGGGTGGTGAGCGCCTACACAATTGGCTTGGCCGCCTTTATTTTGACGGCGGGCGCGCTTGGGGATCGGATCGGTGCCAAGCGCGTATTCATCGCCGGGTTTGCGCTCTTTACCGCGGCGTCGCTCGCCTGTGCGATGTCGCCGAACTTGGGAATGCTCATTGCGGCACGCGGTGTCCAGGGCGTGGGAGCGGCAATCCTCGTGCCGAACTCGCTGGCGCTTTTGAATCACGCCTATGCCGAGCCTGACGAGCGAGGCCGGGCCGTCGGATTTTGGGCCGCGGGAGCAAGCCTTGCTTTGACGGCCGGACCGCTTGCCGGGGGTCTGCTCATTCATTGGAGCAGCTGGCGCGGAATCTTCCTGGTCAACCTGCCCATTGGTCTCGGCGGTTTGTATCTCACTTGGCGCTACACCAAAGAGACGCCGCGCAAGCGCGATCGGCAATTGGATCTGCCAGGGCAAGCCGCGGCCATGTTCACGCTAGGGCTTTTGGCCGCGAGCATCATCGAAGGCGGCAAGGTCGGCTGGCGCAGCTCCATCGTCGAGACCGGCGCGGTGCTCGTGGCGTTGTCCGGCGCGGCCTTTATTTTGAGGGAACGCCGCTGCGAGCAGCCGATGCTGCCGCTTGAGCTGTTTTCGAAGCGCCCCTTTTGGCTGTCGACTGTCGTTGGCCTGCTGGTCAATATCGCCTTCTATGGGCTGATCTTTGTCTTGAGTCTTTATTTCCAGAAGCAGCATGGATTCTCGCCGCTGCAGACGGGACTGGCGTTCGTGCCCATGATGGCGGTGGTGCTGCCATTCAATATCCTAGGGCCGCGAATGAGCGAGCGGTTCGGTGCCCCCGCCGTCATCGCGTTGGGCGCGGCGATTGCCGCTGCGGGAGCGGCCGCACTCTTCGTCGTCGGTAAACAAACGCCGTATGCATCGCTGTTTGCACAGCTGCTGGCTCTCGGTGGCGGATTGGGCCTGTTGGTGCCGCCGTTGACCTCGATGTTGCTGGGCAGCGTGGACAAGGCGCGCTCAGGAATTGCGTCCGGGGTGCTCAATTCCTCGCGCCAGACCGGCAGCGTGATTGGGGTCGCCCTGTTCGGCGCGCTGATTGCCAAGGATGCGACCTTTATGGTGGGACTGCGGATTGCAGTGGGATTGGCGGCAGCCATGCTGGTCATGTCTGCGGTCATCGCCATGGCGGGGAGGGGCAACCGCTAAGGTCATTGCGTGGATGGGTGCGTTGTCTTTTGCCATGAAATCTGCAATGGTCGCGGCGAACACGGACAATTTTGGAACCGATCGTCAGGGAGCGAGATTGCGCCTCGAAAATATTCTTCCATTGGCGCTTTGCGCCGCGCTCTCGGGTTGTGTCAATCTCTCGGCGGTCGGGGATTTCGCCAAAGAGAGCAGCGTAATTTCTGCCAACAAGGCGCTGCTCGATGATACGGATGCCCAAACCGAGGCGCGCGAGTACGCCCTTGCATTGAACCTTCCCAACAGCTTTGCCGACCCGGCCTCGAAGGAATTCACCGACCGCCTTGCGGTGACCGCTCACGCGCTCACGGCGCTGAATGCCTACATGACGGTGCTCGCCCAACTGAGTGCGAAAGACGTTGCGAATGTGAGTTCAGAAGTCTCCACGATCGGAACGGCGCTCAAGTCGCTCAACGTGACCGACCCTAAGCTGCAGCCTGGGTTGAACGCGGCGACCTCGCTCGCCAATATCCTGCTCAATGAGGTCATTCGTAAAGACGTCAAGAAGCTAATCGACTCGGCGGCGGCCCCCGTCGATGACATCGCCAACTATCTGGTTGATCAAGCGCAAACGACCAGCAACACCTATAACCAAGCCATTGCGGTGAGCAATCGATATTGGGGCAGCCTGACGGCGCCGTCCAAAGGTGACTCGGAGCTTTGCCGTACCGCAAATCTGTGCAAGACGGTCAGTGTGCTTGCGAATCGTGCCCGCGATGCGGACAACAAGAATTTGAGTGCCAAGGCAGCCGCCGCGGATACCGCAACTGCGGCATTCAAGAAAATTCGCAATGACAACGCGGCGCTGGTCAAGAACACCGATCATCTGGACGACAAGGCGCTGATTGCGATGCTAAAAAGCGACGAACCCGATCTTCAAGCGGCCATTCGAACCTTGAAATCTCTTAAGGACTAGCTGGCCATGCCCACCGCGCAGCAACTCGTAGATATGTCGACTGAACTGACCGATGTGGTCAAATCGATCAACGCGATAGTCGGCAGGCAACATCTTCCGTTTGACGCCGACACGGTAAATCTGTCGAATGCCGCGTTTCTGCTGGCCGCACAAGCGAATTCGATCGGTCAAGCGGGGCTCGCGGCGCTCGCCGATGATTTGCAGACGGCGATTGCGCAATTGACGGCGCAGGTGGCGGCCGCAAATAGCACACTGCGTCAGGTCAACGAGGTCAAGCAAGCGCTCACTATCGTAGGCGTTATCCTGACCGGTGCCGCCTGTGTCGCAACCAATGTCGCCACGGGGAATTGGATGGGCGCGGCCGGCGGGATTGCGACCATGGCTAAGAATCTCGAGACGGCGATTGCGAGCGTTCCGCCCACCGCGGGCCCCGGTCCCAGCCAATCCGCCGCTGCCAAGCCGCCGGCGCGAGGCGGCAAGAAGTAGCGTCCGCCGGAACACGTCATTGCGCCGTCCAACCACCGTCGATCGGAATCGTCGTCCCGGTGATGTTGTGGGCTTCGGGCGCGCAGAGCCATACTGCCAACCGCGCGATTTCTGCCGGCGAGGAGAGCCGGTGCGAGGGCTGCTTTTCCGCGAGCATCGCATCGATGGCGCCTTGCGTGGATACGCCCAACTGTTCGCGGCGTTCGGCGATCTGCGGCGCCAGCAGCGCCGTGTCCACCCATCCGGGGCAGATGCAGTTGACCGTCACACCGCCGGTTTCCGCGGTGCCGACAGCTGCATATTCCAGCGCGGCGACTTTCGACAGCCCAACGAGCCCGAACTTGGCGGCGACGTACGGCGCCTTGCTGGCGGAGGCAACGAGCCCATGCACCGAGGCAACGTTGAGAACACGTCCGTACTTGGCATCGGCCATGCGCGGCAACGCGTGGCGCATGGTGTGAAAAGCGGCCGATAGGTTGACGGCGATAATATCGTTCCACGCTTCGACGCTGACGGCGCTCAAGGCTGCGGTGTGCTGAATCCCGGCGTTGTTGACGAGAACATCAATCGGGCCCCAGGCAAAAACCCGCGCCATCAGGTCATCGATCGTGTCGACTTCGCGCAGGTCGCCGCCGAAGAAGCGCACATCCGAGCTTCCCGCCGCCCGTAATTCTCCGGTCAATTGCAGCGCCCCGTCGGGGGTAGAAAGGCCATGCGCCGCCACGCGTGCGCCGGTTCGGGCAAAGCTCAACGCGATGGCTTTGCCGATACCGCGGTCGGCACCCGTGACCAAGACCGATTTGGCGTTGAAGCGTGCCGTCACGTGAGTTTCGCCGGCACGGGATTTAGCCTAAAACGCTCGCCGCCGGCGGCATGTCGAGCCACAGCTTTCGCAATGCGCCATACGGGTCGCGCTCGATCTGGGTGTCGCGGTCGAATACCAGCGTCGCTCGCTGTGCGGCGTCGAAGCGCGGCCAGGAAGGAATGTGCGGATTGTTGGGATCCCCGCGCTTGGCGAATGCCAACAGCGAGTGCGCGAGCGAGTCGCACATGCGGCGCGCCTCGCTCGAGCCGCTCCCTAAGATGGCGTCGCGCTCATTGTGCATCGAGGCGGCGACATCCATGGCATGCGCCGCGCCGAACTGCTCATCGAATGGCGGACAGATCCATTCCCAGAGATAGGCGTACACAGCCGCCGCGCCGCGCGCGGCCTTGGCTTCCGACTGTGCGTGCGCGTAACGCCGGAATCCGGAGTCCGTGATCATCTGCGCATGCAGAAGATAAGGCGATTTGATCGGAAAGTGCTCGCGATATTGCTTTTTGAGCATCGCCGCCTTGGCGCCGTAGCTTGCCGACAAGGTGCTCTCGAGTTCGGGTTCGGTCATCGAGAATCGATCGAAGAAAAGTCCGGCATCGTCCAGCGTGGTGGAAACGATCAAGGGTATGTTGTCGGACAAGGAGGCGACTTGCGCGTCCTTCGGATCGCTGGGGATATGCACGCCGTCGCAGCTGGGTGCAAAGGCGGGTGCACCGACGGCGGTTTGCGCCGCGAGAAGCTGTGTCCAGGGCAAGTCTTGAATTCGATGCAGCGTTGCCGGATTGAGCCCGAGTTGCGCGATGAAGGCGCGCGACATCTGCGCGGCGGTGTCGCGATGCATGTGGGTCAGCAGCGATCCGCTCTGCACCACAGCCCGATGAAATAAGCCTCGCGCAGCCGGCATGCCGAGCAGTGTGCTGACCTTCCAACCGCCGCCGGACTGGCCGAAGATCGTGACGCAATTCGGATCGCCGCCGAAATTCTCGATGTTGTCGCGCACCCATTCGAGCGCGGCGACCAGATCCAACATCCCGGCGGCGCTCGAGTCCGACCAGCGACCGGAAGGATCCAGATCGTGAAGGTTCAAATAACCGAAACTCGACAGGCGGTGCGTGACCGCGACCACCACAACATCGCCCAGCTGCGACAGCTTGGCGCCGTCGTACATCGGGTGGTTGCCGGAGCAAATCGCGAAACCGCCGCCGTGAATGCAAAAGAGCACCGCACGTTTACTTCCGCGCTCAGTTCCCGGCGTCCAGATATTGAGGTGCAGGCAGTCCTCGCCCATCCCTCCGAAGGCGACGTTCAGGTCAAATTGAATCAGCCGTGCGTACTGGTGCGCGGCATCGTAGGGCACCTGCGGCGAGACCGGCGCGTAGCCGAAGCAGTCGCGCACGCCCATCCAGGGTTTCGGCGCCTGCGGGCGCTGAAAGCGATTCGCGCCGGCCGTGGATGCGCCGTACGGCACCCCTTTAAATTGCCGGATACCGGTGCTGATCAGTCCTTGAACCCGCCCGGTCGCGGTTTCGACGCTGCTAAATTCCACGGGATCAATGGTATTTGTAATTGATCGACAAGCCTACGGTTCGAGGTTGCGCGATGAACACCGGAACGGGCGCCGCCGGGTTGTACTGGTTGGCGGTGATGCTCGCGGAGACTTCGCCCGCCTTGTCGAACACATTGCGCAGGAATAAGCCGTATTCCAAGTGATAGGGTGAGCGCACCAACAGGTTCAAGTCCGTGATGTTGTAGGAACTCAAGCTGTATTGGTGACTGATCGCCGTGCCGAACCCGGCGTTGCGATCACCGATCCAGCGATCGGTGACATTGATCGATCCGGTATAGCCGCCGGCAAAGTCCATATCATAAGTGCCGAGCAGCGCGAAGTTGAAACGCGGCGACAAGGGCAGCCGAACTCCCGGCGTGGTCACGCCGATCACAGCGGGAGTCGAGGTCAGGCGGGCATCGGTATACGCGGCCGAACCACCCACAGTCAGCTGCGGCAGGATGCGATAGTCGAATGTCGTTTCGGCGCCGGTGACGCGCGCGGTCCCGGCGTTCTCGAGCTGATTGACGCCCCCCACGTTGACGGTGACCTGAATGTCCTTCCACAAAATGTCATAGACGTCGAAGTTCAGGCTCGCGCGCTTGTCGAGGAAAGTCGATTTTTCGCCGAGCTCATAGCTCCACAGCCGGTCAGGATCGTAGGTGGGATTGCCGAGGCCGGGCGACAGCACGAAATTAGGTCCCCCGGGACGGAAGCCGCTGGCCGCGCGGGCATACACCATGACATCGTCGGTGATGTGAAACTTAGGATTGATGAGGTAAGTCATCACGCTTTGGTCCGAGGTCGCCACGGGCGGCGTCAAGACCGCGGAGGAACCGGTGGCGAGCAGACCGCTCACGGTTTCTTCGTACGCCTGCTTCTGCCGGCTGTAGCGCACGCCCAATCCTAATTCCAATTGCTTGGTGAAAAGGATGGTGCCGTCCGCATAGGCCGCGTACTCGCGGTAGGTGCTGGGCAGAAAGCTGGTAAAGGGCGAGAGCCCGAAGAAGGTGCCGCCGGGATTGGCATTGTCAAACAGATCGACGATCTCGCTGGTTTTCTCGTTGCTCAAGAACGCGCCTGCGAGCCATTGGAAGGTCGTGTTCTCGTGCGAGGCGACACGAAACTCCTGGGTGAACTTCTTGGTCGTGGTGTTGACGTACAAGCTCCACGGATCGCCCGCGGCGCCGAACGCCGCGAGCGCGGCATCATAGGTCAAGCTGTTGTCGGTATAGCTCGTGCCGTTATTGGTCTGCAATCCCGTGATCGAGCTGAATTTGGCCCACGGTGTGTCGTAATTGATTGCGGCCGAATACAGCGTCAGGCTGTAATTGGAAGGCTGAAAGGTTGGAAACGCCTGATCATATGTGCCATAGGTCGGCTGCCGCGTCACAGGATCGCGAAACGCGACGTCCGCACTTTCGCTCGGAATGTGCTGGGTCGAGGCCCGCAGTTGGATATCAAGTTCATCGCTGGGTTGGAGCAGCAACGCGACCCTGCCGCCCTCCGATCGTGCCCATCCTTGGTTGTCCCGCCCGTAGATCGGGTCCTTGGCGTAGCCCGAGTCATACACCTGATAACCGTCGACGCGAACCGCCGCGACCTCGCCCAGGGGCATGTTCAGCATGCCGGTGTAGGCATGGTCGATATGGCCGTGCTCCGTGGATGAAACCTGCACGCCGGCATTGAAGGTGAAGAGCTTCAAGTCCGGCGCATTGGGAAGATATTTAATCGT
>DASXOY010000020.1:0-38566 GCA_036493935.1 Steroidobacteraceae bacterium
CGTGATCGAGGTCTAAATTTTTGGGTGGTGGCCGATAATGTTCGGAAATGTGCGGCACATAACGCAGTTTCAGTCGCCCAGATTTTGGTAAATAGATGCCAGTAAGATATAGTTATTGGCTTATGTAAAAGGCAAGTGAGAATTCGCGTACAAGCCTCTATTGCACAATGAACTTTGTCCGCTTGCCCGCCAGAATTCTGGGAGTAGAAATGTTTGTGACCCTGCCTCGCCTCATGTTGATGGCGTGCCTGCTCGCCCCGTCCTTGTCGTGGGCGTTGGGCCTGGGTGAGATTCATCTGAACTCAGGGCTCAATGAGCCGATGAACGCCGAAATCGACCTGATTGCGTCCGGTCCGGAAGAATTGAGCGCGCTGCGCGCAGCTTTGGCCCCCAAGGATGCCTTCACCCGCTACGGCATCGATCGCCCGCCTTTCCTGTCAACGCTGACGTTCAAAGTGGGCAAGAGCAAGGATGGCCGCGACGTCCTGTTGGTGCGGTCAACCGATTCGATTCCCGAACCCTTTGTCACTTTCTTGGTTGAGGTGAACTGGGCCCGCGGGCGTCTGATGCGCGAGTACACCGTGTTGCTCGACCCGCCGGTGTACACACCCGGCGAGCGCGCCAACGCGGCCGCTCCCGTCGCCGCCGCCACCACGGCCCCATCGGCACCGGCTCCCGCCGCACCTACGGCGCGCAGCAAGCCCGCCCCGGCGGCTGCCGCTCCCGCGCCGGCGCCCGATGCGACGACGGCACCGAATCCTCCCAAGACCCGTTCGAGCCGCGCAGGCCGATCCGCCAGCCGCGCTTCGAGCGCGAGCAGCGCTGCGGCGAGCACTCCGGCGCCGAGCAGCGAGCCAAGTCCGAGCGAACCCGCCGCTGCGGCCCCTGCCGGCGACGGCACGTATCGAGTCGCTCAGGGCGACACGCTGACGAAGATCGCCCGCAGCTTGCACGCCGGAACACGCGCCGACATGGATCAGACCATGATCGCCATGTACCGCGCGAATCCGGACGCCTTCGGCGGCAACATCAATATTCTTCGGCGCGGCTCCGTGCTGCGCATACCCGGCGGCGATGAAATCGCGGCGATGAATCAATCCGAGGCGATGAGCGAAGTGCATCGTCAGATGGAGGCGTGGCGCGGCAACGGCGGCGCTGCGACCAGCGGCCACTTGCGTCTCGTGACGCCCGGCGCCGGCAGCGGGACCAGCAACAGCAACAGCGAGTCCGCGTCGACGGGCGAGGCGCAGGCGCTGAAGAGCCGGGTCCAAGATCTGGAAAGTCAGCTTGCGGATGCGCATCGCTTGCTCGACCTCAAGAACAACGAATTGAGCGCACTACAGCGCAAGCTGGGCTCGCAGCCGACGCCTGCGCCGACACCGGCTCCGGCACCGCAAATCGCTGCCGCTCCGCCGACGCCCGCGCCGAAGCCTGCTCCGGTGGAAACACCGCCGAGCGCGGCCCAGACGACGGCGCCCACACCGACGCCCGCGCCGGTGGAAAATGCCACTCCGCCTCCGGCGCCCAAACCCGCGCCGGTTCCCAAGCCGGTCACCGCGAAGAAGCCGCCCCCTGCGGAAACAGGCTCGTGGATCGACTGGCTGCAACAGAATTGGTGGCTGCCCGCGGCGATCATCATTGCGTTGATCGCGGGCCTCGCGATCACTTCCTGGAGACGCCGGCAGTCGAGCGGCGGCGGCGGCAGCGGGGACTTCCCGGGACTGGATTCCACGGACATCACCGAATTTCGCGATCCGAGCGCGAGAATCGCCAGCAGCCGCGGCAGCGACGATTCATTCGTGGTCGAGGAATCCGGCGAACATCCGAGGCCGGATTTCAACGAGCCTGCGGAGCACTACGGGGAGACCACGGCTGACCTCAAGTCGCCCGACGACACGATGTCGAGCGAGAGCGCGGTCAACCTTGATCAGGGAGATCCCCTGGCCGAGGCGGACTTCCACATGGCGTACGGCTTGTACGACCAGGCCGCCGACTTGGTGCGCATTGCGCTCGAGCGCGAGCCGGATCGGCGCGACCTGCGCCTGAAGCTGCTGGAAATCTATTTCGTCTGGGGCAACAAGGAAGCGTTCCTGCAAACGGCAAAAGGCTTGGAATCCACCCGCGACCGCGCCCCTGCCGGCGAGTGGGACAAGATCGTCATCATGGGCAAGCAGATTTGCCCGGACGAGCCGCTGTTCGCAACGACGGCCGGCAGCGGCCGCGGCGCCGGCGCGCTGGTCGATTTGAACCTCGAGGGCGGCGAAAACCGCGTCGACATCGACCTGTTCGGCGATCCCGAAGGCGAGCGCAGCATCGATCAGACCATCGCAAAGGACACCGACGACACTGCCGCCACCGGCGAGTCGCCCGGCCTGCATGCCGGTTCCGATCTCGACTTCACTTTGGATCACGCAGAACGCGGTGCGGATGATTCGCCGACGCGTGAAATGGCGCCGCGCGACGAGCCGACGGTCGAATCCGAGCTGATGAATTTCTCCGACGCCCCGACTGCCGAGTCGCCGACGCTGAAACCCACGGATGTGCGCGACCGGATCTCGTCCAAGCTGGACAAGGTCAACAAGGCGGATCAAACCGCCGAGCTTTCGATCGACGACTTGGGATTGGATCTGGATCATCTCGAGGGTGCCGCTTCGGGTGCTTCGATCAGCATTCCGCGTCTCGAAGAGACCGATCATCCGTCGGACGCCCCGACCATGGTCGCCGGTCTCGACGAGAAATCCCGGCGCATGATGCAGGAAGCGGAAAGCCGCTCGCGCGACAAGGACCTCACCGAACTCGAGCGCGAGCTGGAGGCTTCCTTCGTGGCGGACTTGGGCTCCGATCATGAAGAGGTCAAGACGGCGGTGCTGGGACCGGAGTCGGCACCCACAGTGCAAATGCCGCGCGGCACGACTCAAGATCCTGCCTCGACGTCGCGCTTCAAATCGCCTGAATTCTCGGATGTGCAAGAGCCGGAGCGGCCGGACGTGGATTCCACCTCGCGCCTGCGCGGGCTCAATGCGGACAGCATCGACTTGGATCTGGATCGGCTCGCGAATGCCTTGGGATCGGGCGATACCGTCGAGCAGCCGCGCGCGGAAGACGAAGTGTTTTCCACCGAGGTGTTCGAGGCCAGCCAGCGCAACCGCAAGGTCGACCTGGATGTCGGTGAAGCGCTCAACGGCTCGGAAGCCGCAGCTACCAACAAGCTGAAGACGATCACCACGGCTCGCACCAGCAAGATCAAGACCGAGGAGCTTGCGCTTCCGGAATTGGAGCCGGTGACGATGAGCGAGGTGGGAACCAAGCTGGACCTGGCACGAGCCTACATGGACATGGGCGATCCGGAAGGCGCGCGCAGCATTCTCGAAGAAGTCGTCAGCGAAGGTTCTGCGAGCCAGAAACAGGAAGCGCAGCGCTTAATCGAGAATCTGCCCGGCTGATCCCAAGGCTGCCAGCGTGACCGATTTCGGCCGCCGCGTCGCTGCCATCATCGAGTATGACGGCACCGACTACGCCGGCTGGCAGTCGCAAGCGCACTCGGTGTCGATTCAAGATGCCGTTGAGAAGGCGCTATCTTTCGTGGCGGGCCATCCTATCGTTGCCATCTGCGCCGGGCGCACCGATGCCGGGGTGCATGCGATCGGCCAAGTCGTGCACTTCGACACCCATGCCGTGCGCACGCCGCGGGCCTGGGTCTTGGGCGCGAACACCAAGCTCGCGCCCAGCATCGCGCTGCAATGGGCGGGCGAGGTCAACTCCGGGTTTCACGCGCGCCACAAAGCGGTGCGGCGCATCTATCGCTACGCAATCTTGAATCGCAGTGCGCGCTCGGCGTTGCACCGTACGCGCTCGGCGTGGATTCACCGGCCGCTGGACGCGGCGGCCATGCACAGCGCCGCGCAGGCGCTCATCGGCGAGCACGATTTCTCGGCCTTCCGCTCGATCGAATGCCAATCCCAGACCACCACCCGGCGCGTCGATGCCATCGATGTCACCCGCGAGGGCGACTATGTCTGGGTGCAGATCCGCGCGAACGCCTATCTGCACCACATGGTTCGAAACATCGTCGGGACGCTGATCGACGTGCAATGTGAGTCCGATCCCCGCGCCGCCATGATGCGGGTGCTGGCGAGCGCCGACCGCCGCTATGCGGGGGCCACCGCGCCGGCCGCGGGCCTGTATCTGTGGCGGGTGGAATACCCTCAGGATTTTGCTATCCCGGCGCCCGGGGACCAAATTGAGCTAAACTAAGGCATGTCCTGGTTTGAGCGAATCGTCCCGTCGCGGATCAAAACCGAGCGCCGTACCCGATCGGTGCCCGAAGGTCTGTGGACCAAATGCCCTGCGTGCGATGCGGTGCTGTACAAGGCCGAGATCGAGCGCAATCTGCATGTCTGTCCGAAGTGCAGCCACCATATGCGCATCGATGGGCGCGAGCGGGTCATGAAGTTTCTAGACACCGGCTCAACCACCGAAATCGCGGCCAAGGTCGAGCCTGAGGATCCGCTCAAGTTCAAGGATTCTAAGCGCTACAAGGATCGGCTGGTGCAGGCGCAAAAGCAGACCGGCGAGCGTGACGCACTGGTGGTCATGGCCGGAAAGCTCGAGGGGCTCGACGTCGTGGTCTGCGCATTCGAGTTTCGCTTTTTGGGCGGCTCCATGGGCGCGGTCGTCGGCGAAAAGTTCGTGCGTGCAGTCGAACATTGCCTGGAGCACCGCATGCCCTTGGTGTGCTTCTCGGCCAGCGGCGGCGCGCGCATGCAGGAGGCCTTGTACTCCTTGCTGCAAATGGCCAAGACCAGCGCGGCGCTCAAGCGCTTGTCGGAAGCGCGCTTGCCGTTCATTTCGGTGATGACGGATCCGACCATGGGCGGCGTATCGGCAAGCCTCGCCATGCTGGGCGATATCAATATCGGCGAGCCGAAAGCGCTGATCGGTTTCGCCGGCCCGCGGGTGATTCAACAGACGGTACGCGAAACTCTCCCGGAGGGATTTCAGCGCAGCGAATTTCTGCTCGAGCATGGCGCGCTGGACATGATTGTCGATCGGCGCGAGCTGCGTGATCGCATCGGCGCCATGCTGCGCTTGCTGAGCGGCAAAGAACCCGCTGCAGCTTAAGGTCGCCCCCCGAATGCGGAGCCTCGAGCAGTGGTTGGCTCACCAGGCACAGGTGCATCCGCAGGCCATTGATCTGAGTCTGGATCGGCTGCGACTGGTGCTCGAGCGGCTGCAATGGCAGCAGCCCAAAGTTCCAGTCATCACCATCGCCGGCACCAACGGCAAGGGTTCGGTCAGCGCCTATTGCGCAGCCATTTTGCGCGCAGCCGGCTTCAGGGTCGGCAGCTTCACTTCGCCGCACTTGCGCGACTACCGCGAACGCATTCAACTGCACGATCGCTGGGTGCACGCGGGCGAATTGACCGATGCCTTCGAGAAAATCGAAGTTGCCCGCGGTTCCGTGGCGCTGACCTTTTTTGAGTTCAATGCACTCGCCGCGCTGCTGATCTTCGATGCCGCTGCGCTCGATGCCTGGGTGCTGGAAATCGGCATGGGCGGGCGGTTGGACGCCGTCAACGTGGTGGACGGCGATGTGGCCGTAGTCACCAGTATCGGCCTCGACCATCAGGAATACTTGGGCAACACCCTCGAAGCCATCGCACGCGAAAAAGCGGGAATATTTCGTTCCGGCAAGACTGCCGTGATCGGCGGGCGGGAACCCTCGCTGGTGCTGGAGGAGATCGCGCGCGGCGTGAAGGCGCCTTTGAAGCGGCTCGCCATCGAATACAACTACATTCTCGACGGCGCCGGTTGGCGCTACCGCGGCACCCGCTGGGACTTGCCGCATCTGCCCGCGCCGGCGCTGCTGGGTGCCGTTCAGTTCACCAACGCCGCAACGGCGATCGCGGCGCTGGAGGAAATTGCGCCGCGCTTGAAGGTTCCCGCCGCCGCCGTCGCCCGCGGGCTCGCCGAGGTACGCTTACCGGGCCGCTTCCAGCTCATTGCGCCGAAGGACGGCCCCGCGTGGGTGCTGGATGTCGCCCACAATCCGGACGCCGCGCACGTGCTGGCGCGGAATCTGAATGCCAACCCGGTTCCGGGCCGTACATTGGCGGTGTGCGGGATTCTCATGGACAAAAATGCCGCGGGAATCGCCGCCATCATGGACGATTGCATCGATGCGTGGTGGTGTGCGTCGATCGACGGGGCGCGGGGCCGCAGCGGTGTTGCGCTCGCCGACGAAATTCGAGATGAAGTCGCGGTAACGGTGAGCACCGCCGACAGCGTTGCTGAGGCATGCCAAGCGGCCTTAGGCGCAGCCGCCCCGACGGATCGAATCGTGGTGTTCGGATCCTTTCATACCGTGGGGCCGGCACTCGAGTGGCTCGAGTCGCAAGGATTGCTGCCGTCCGAGGGGCGTCCCGAATATACTTCGCGCTAATGGATCGACGCGTAAAAGAACGGCTGATCGGCGCATCGATCTTGGTGGCGCTGATCGTGCTGGTGGTGCCGGAATTGCTGTCGGGTCCAAGACCTGCGGCGGGGGCGCCGCCCGCCATGCTTCCTGCAGCGACCCCCGAGCCGAATCGTACGGTCACTGTGGAGCTTGGCACCAGTAAGCCCACCGTCAATTCCGACGCCGAGGCGCCGACACCGGCGGCATCTCCTGCATCGGCTGCCCCCGCTACGACGGCTGCGCAGGGTGCGGTCGGCGCAGTTTCGCCGAGCGGTGCCGCGGCTTCACCGGCGCCGCCAAGCACTCAAGCTGCAAGTTCTGCAGCGCCGAGAAAACAGCCCGCTCGGCCGGCGGCCGTTGAAACCGCGTCGTCTTCCCCCATATCCACAGCGCGTGGCTGGTCGGTGCAGTTGGGCAGCTTTGCCAGCCGCGTGAATGCCGATAATTTGACCCGACAGCTGAAAGGCCAGGGTTTTTCGGTGTTCGTCGCGCCCGGCGGATCGGGATCGAATCTGCGCTATCGGGTCCGTGTAGGGCCGCTGGCTGACCGCGCTTCAGCGGAACGGATGGCAGTAAAACTCAAGACGCTGGGACATATTTCGAGCCTGGTGGGCCCGGCGGGCTGATGTCTCATTTTGCAATGCTTTTGCAACGGCGGCGGCGTGGCTCCGGTAGAATAGCGGGCAGGCACGAGGAGGCCAGATATTGACCGGAGCAGACGTTTTAATCCTGTTGATTCTGCTGGGGTCAACATTGATAGGTGCGTTGCGCGGCTTTATTCGCGAAGCAGTCTCGGTCGCCTTCTGGATTCTCGCCATATGGTCCGCCTGGCAATTCGGCCCCGTCATCGAACCGCATCTGGGCGGCTTGCTGGCGGATCCCAATATCGCGCCCTGGGTGGGACGGCTTGTGATTCTGATTCTCGTGCTGCTCGTGGGTTGGGTGGTCGGCATGCTGCTGAGCTACTTCACGCGCACATTGGGCCTAGGACCCTTGGATCGCGTCATCGGGGTATTTTTCGGCATCGCGCGCGGCATGGTGCTGGTGGGTTTACTGATCATCGGCGGCGAATTGCTGCACATGAATCAAGAGGATTGGTGGAGCCGCTCGAAGCTGGTTCCGTATGGTGAGACCATCGGCGATTGGCTGCGCGCAATGGTTGGCGAGAAGGGCGAGCCTTGGGCCAAGCTCGAGCGTCTGACCGGAGTCAAGGTCAGGCCCAAGTAACGGAGATCGACATGTGCGGAATCGTCGGAATGGTCGGTACGAGCGCGGTCAATCAACGCATCTATGACGCGCTGACTGTGCTGCAGCACCGGGGTCAGGATGCTGCGGGCATCATGACGGCCGAGGACGGCGAGCTGTTCATGCGCAAGGATTCCGGGCTGGTGCGCGATGTATTTCAGCAAAAGCACATGCTGAAGCTCAAGGGCAACATGGGAATCGGACACGTGCGCTATCCGACCGCCGGCTGCGACAGTGCGCATGACGCCCAACCTTTTTACGTCAACTCGCCGTACGGAATTTGCCTCGGGCACAACGGCAATTTGACCAACGCACGCGAGCTGACTGAAGTTCTGGTGCGGGAAGACCGCCGCCATCTGAACACCAGTTCCGACTCGGAAGTGCTTCTCAATGTTCTGGCATCCGAACTCGAGCGTGTGGGGACGCCGCGCGTGACACCGGCTGACGTATTTGCGGCGGTCAATGCCTTGTATCGGCGCTGCCGCGGCGGCTATGCGGTGACCGCCATGGTGATCGGCCACGGTATTTTGGGATTTCGAGATCCGCACGGCATCCGTCCGTTGGTTGTCGGCAAGCGCGACACCAAGAAAGGCACCGAGTGGATGTTGGCTTCCGAGAGCGTGGCCTTGGACATGCTGGGTTTCGACATGCTGCGGGACGTGGCCCCCGGCGAGGCCGTCTTTATCGATGAACAGGGGCGGTTCTACGCCCAGCAATGCGTCGCGATGGCGCGCCACACCCCGTGCATATTCGAGTACGTGTATTTCGCCCGCCCCGACTCGATCATCGACAATATTTCGGTGTACAAGGCTCGCTTGCGGATGGGCGAGCGTCTCGCGGAGAAAATCAAACGCGAGCGCCCCGAGCACGGCATCGACGTGGTCATTCCGATTCCCGACACCAGCCGCACGAGCGCAGTTCAGGTCGCGCAGCTGCTCGGAGTCAAGTATCGCGAGGGGTTCATCAAGAATCGCTACATCGGCCGAACTTTCATCATGCCCGGCCAGGAACAGCGCGCCAAGTCGGTGCGCAGCAAGCTCAATGCCATCGACTTGGAATTCCGCGGCAAGAATGTGCTGCTGGTGGACGACTCGATCGTTCGCGGCACCACGTCCGCGCAAATCATCGACATGGCGCGCGAAGCCGGCGCGAAGAAGGTATTTTTCGCCTCCGCGGCTCCTCCGGTGCGCTACCCGAACGTCTACGGCATCGACATGCCGGACGCCTCCGAGCTGGTCGCGGCAGGGCACACGGACGAGGAAGTGCGCGACATCATCGGCGCAGACTGGCTCATTTACCAGGACTTGGAAGATCTCGAGCATGCGGTTCGCCACGACAATGCAAAGATCGAGGACTTCGATACTTCTTGCTTTTCCGGCGAGTACGTCACGGGGGATGTGACGCCTGAATATCTCGCGCGCTTGCAGGAAGAGCGCTCCGACGAAGCTAAGGAGCAGCGTCGGCAAGGCGCCGGGCGTGGACTCAAATCCGTCCGGATCCTCTAGAGGCCGGCGCAGGAGCCTGACTGAAAAGGCTCCGGGCCGCCGGCGCCGGTTTTGCGGCCCAAAATTATGCGCCTATTGGTGATTTCCGCCCGCGACGACTATCGACTGCTGATCCGCAAGCATGTTGAGATTCAGTGGCCCGATGCCGCGATCGTCGAGCACATCCTGGGCAAGTATCCTGATCTTGACGAGAATTTTGCGGCCGTCGGATTCGATGCCGTCATCATCGTAGGGGCGCCGCCGGCGACGGAAGCCGCGATCAACTTGGCGGCTGCTCAGGCGGCGAAGCTCGAGTTCGCGCCGATCATCTTGCTGCTGCTCGAGGACGCGCCGCAATTTCCGCCGCCCGAGGTTGCCGGCGTGCATCGGCTCTACGGACGAAAGATTGACCGCGATCGGCTGCTCAAAATGATCGTGACCGCGTCGAGCGATCATCGCAAGGCGTTGGCGCTGCTGCGCGCCAATCCGGACTATGAGAATCGCTATCGCTTCGGCACGGTGGTCATCCGCGGCCACCGGTGCATCCGCCAGGTCGGCAGCGGCGGGATGTGCAAGATCTACCTGGCTGAGAGCGAGCGCGCCGGCACACTGGTAGTGCTGAAAGTCTTCAGCCAGGTGCCGGACGTGTCCGAGCGTTTCGTCAGCTTCGATCGCTTCCTGCAGGAATATGAAATCGTTGCGGGCCTAAATCACAAGAATATCGTGCAAATCTACGATCTCGGGGTCGCCGACGATCATGCCTATATCGCCATGGAACATTTTCCCGCGGGCGATTTGCGCCATCGCATGAAGGCGCCGCTCACGCCGGCAATCGCGATGGGATTTTTGCGGCAGATTGCCAGCGCCCTCGAGGCAATTCATTCCGTGGGAGTGCTGCACCGGGACTTGAAGCCCGCGAATGTGATGCTGCGCGCCGACGGCACCGTCAGCTTGATCGACTTCGGGCTGGCCAAGGCGAATGAAAACGACATCTCGCTCACCGGTACGCGTGAAATATTCGGCACCCCCTATTACATGAGCCCCGAGCAAGGCCACGCGGAGATCATCGATGCGCGCAGCGACCTATACAGCCTGGGGGTGGTTTTCTACGAGATGCTGATTGGGCGCAAGCCCTTCAACGGCGCCACCGCGATGGAGGTCATCTACAAGCACAAACGCGCGGAGCTGCCGGAAATCGCACCCGAGTTTGCGCCCTACGAAGGCCTGATCCGCCGGCTGCTGGCGAAATCTCCCGACGATCGCTACCAATCCGCCGGCGATCTCTTGAGCGCCATCGCCTCCCTGAAAATGCCGGAATGAAATCCGGGCCCGCGTTTGCACATCCTTTGCTGCGCGCTCCTACCCCGGCCGGCTGGGTCGCGCAAGCCCGCGCCCTTCCGGAAGTCTTGCTCATCGATCACGCCAATTGCGAAAAGAAGGCGGCATCGACCGCGCTCGCGCTGATGTTCGCTTATGCCGAGGACCTGGCCTTGAGTGCCAAAATGTCGCGGCTTGCGCGCGAGGAACTGCGCCACTTCGAGCAGGTTGCCAGGCTGATCGGTGCTCTGGAGATTGCACCGCAACGGCTCTCCCCCGGGCGCTACGCGGCGCGGTTGCGGCGCTTGGTATCGAGCAGCGAACCGCAGCGCGAGATGGACTTGATGATTTGCGGCGCGTTCATCGAAGCGCGCTCTTGCGAGCGCTTTGCCGTGCTGGCTGAGTCGATCGAGGAGCCCATCGCGGACCTGTTCCGCGGACTGCACGCAGCGGAAGCCCGCCACTACGAGTTATATCTTGGCCTCGCATCGCGAGCAGCGCTGCGTGCCGGCGTCGAGCTCCAGGAAAGAATCGCGGAGTTCGCGGCGTTGGAGGCGCAATTGATCACCGATCCCGATCCGCTGTTCAGGTTTCATTCGGGTCCGCCGCGCGACAGCGATTTGAGCTCGGGTCCGTCGTGATCCCAGCGCAGCACACTGCCCTGATCGTACCAATCGCCCAGGACAATGCGGGTGCATGGCCTGCCGTCGACCTCAAGCGCATGAATGCCCGGGCGGTGCGTGTGGCCGTGCAGCAGCGTGGATGTTCCGGCTGCGCGCAATGCCATGGCGACGCTCTCCGCATTGACATCCGTGATCGCATATTCCATTGCGGCGGTGTGCGCCTGGCTGCCGGCACGCGCGGCCCCCGCGAGCGCCTGGCGCGAATCAATCGACAGTGCGAGGAATTGACGTTGCCACTCGGCGTCACGCACCGTTGCGCGCAGCCGTTGATAGGCTCGATCGTCGCTGCATAGCGCGTCGCCGTGCATCACCAGCACCGGTTCCCCATAAAGCGTGACGATCACCGGATCCGCCAACAATTGGGCTCCGCTCAGCTCGCAAAATTGCCGCGACAGCAGGAAATCCCGATTTCCGTGCATGACGAAACAGGGGACACCGCCGTCGGTGAGCTTGCGCAACCCGCGGATCGCGGCCGATTGCGCCGCGTCGGGCGCATCGTCGCCGATCCAGGACTCGAACAAATCGCCGAGAATGTACAAAGCCTCGGCGCCATTGGCTTCGGTCTCTAGAAACTGCAGAAACTGCGTGTTGATGGCCGGCCGGGCCGCGTCGATGTGCAAATCCGAGATGAAAAGCGTGGCCACCGCTTAGGTGTTGGGAACGCGCTCGATTTTCAGAATCACGACAGGCTTGAGCGGCGTTTCCTCCTTGATGGCGCCGTGCGCGCCCGTGGCGACGTTGCTGATCTTATCGACCACATCCATTCCTGCCACCACTTTGCCGAACACCGCATAACCCCAGCGCGAGGCGTTGGGATCGAGCGCTGCATTGTCGTTCACGTTTACATAAAACTGAGCGTTGCCGCCGTGCGGATCGGAGGTGCGCGCCAACCCGACGGTGCCGCGTACATTGCTCAATCCATTGCCGGATTCGTTCGGCACTTTAGCCGGTGCGGCTTTGGGACTGTAGTCGACGTTGAAACCGCCGCCTTGGATCACGAAGTTCGACACCGCCCGATGAATGAGGGTGTTGGTGTAATGGCCTTGATCGACATAGGCCAAAAAATTAGCAACCGTCAGCGGCGCGCGTTCGGGGTTCAATTCGATGGTGAAATTCCCCATCGAGGTCACCACCTGCACCTGAGGTGAGTAAGCCGGCTCAGCCGTCTTGGCCGCGACTTTGGAATCCGCCTCCTTTTTGTCGGCCGCACCGGAGGTGAGTGCAAGGGCAAAACTTAGGGAAGCAAGGGCTAGTATCAGTGGTTTCATACGCCGTGATTCTACTCGAATAGGTACAATCTTGAGATATGTCCTCAATCAACGAATCGCCGGTCATAACTCGCTTCGCGCCCAGCCCGACCGGATCGCTGCACCTGGGAAATGCCCGGACAGCGCTTTTCAGCCATCTTTGGGCACGCAAGAGCGGCGGAAAGTTCATTTTACGCATCGAAGACACGGACCTTTCACGCAGCCATGACCGGTTCCGCGAGCAACTCATGGAGGACATGCGCTGGCTGGGTTTGGATTGGGACGAAGGACCGGATGTCGGCGGACCGGCCGGACCGTACTGCCAGGCACAGCGCGGCGAGTTCTACCGATCGCTGTATCAGCAATTGTCGGCGCAAGATCTGGCGTATCCGTGCTTTTGCACGGCCGAGGAACTGGAGCTGTCGAGAAAGGTGCAGCGCATGTCGGGCAAGCCGCCGCGATACGCCGGCACCTGCCGCGCCTTGACGGCTGCGCAGCGCGCCGAGCGGGAGGCGCGCGGCCTCAAGCCGACGCTGCGATTCGCGGTGCCCGGCGACCAGATGATCGAATTCATCGATGCCGTGCATGGGCCGCAGCGATTTGCCAGCAATGACATCGGCGATTTCATCATTCGCCGCGAGGACGGTACCCCGGCTTTCTTCTTTTGCAACGCGGCCGATGATTCTGCCATGGGCGTCACGCAGGTCTTGCGCGGCGATGATCATCTGACCAATACCCCGCGCCAGATCATGCTGTTGCAAGCGCTGGGCATGCCGATTCCGGCGTATGGGCACGTAGGCCTTTTGACCGGCGAGGACGGTGCACCCTTGTCGAAGCGTCACGGCAGCACCAGCGTGCACGAGTTCCGAGAGCGCGGATTCTTGAGCATTGCCGTGCTCAATCAGTTGTTTCGCTTGGGCCATGCCAGCGATGTCGATGGCTGGCTCGCCGAGGCGGACATGCCGCAACATTTTCGTCCGCAGCATTTAGGAAGGGCGCCGGCACGTTTTGAGGTGTCGCAGCTGATGCACTGGCAGAAGGAATCTTTGGAACGCTTGTCGGCCCAGGACTTCCGCGCCTGGCTCGCGGCGGATGATTCGCTGGAATTCATCAATCTTGTGCGCCACAACGTGGTTCTGCCTGCCGATGCCGCTCCTTGGCGTGCGGTGGTGCAGGGCGATCTCGCGCCGCTGGGCGCCGATGAACGGCGCGTCATCGACGCGGCGGGCGCCGGCTTTTTTGCTGAGGCAGCCCTGGCTTACGAGCAGTCGAAGGGGGACTTGAAAGTGCTGACTCAGTTTCTCAAGGAGCGCACCGGGCGCAAGGGACCGGATTTGTTCATGCCGCTGCGTGTGGCGTTGACCGGTCAGGCGCACGGGCCGGAGCTTGCGCAGCTCTTGAAACTCATGCCGCCGGAGACCGCGCGGCACCGGCTGAAAATCCATGCTCAAAATCCATAATTCATTGAGCGGCGAGAAGGAGGAGTTCAAGCCCCTGCGGGGCAATGACGTCCGCATGTACGTTTGCGGCATGACCAACTACGACTACATCCACGTCGGCCACGCCCGCATGCTGGTGGCTTTCGACCTGGTGCAGCGCTACCTGCGTTCCCTGGGCTATCAAGTGACCTACGTACGCAATGTCACCGACATCGATGACAAGATCATCGAGCGCGCTGCCGCGAACGGCGAAAACTGGGCTGACTTGGCGCGCCGCTTCACCGTGGCCATGCACGAAGACTGCGCCGTTTTGGGGCTGCAAACACCTGATTTGGAACCGCGTGCCACAGAATTCATCGCCCCGATCATCGCGATGATTCAAACCTTGATCGACAAGGGCTTCGCCTATGCCGCGGCAAACGGCGATGTGATGTACTCGGTGCGCAAATTCCCCGCCTACGGTCAGCTTTCCCGCAAGAAAATCGATGATTTGCGCGCCGGCGCGCGCGTTCAGGTCGACGATGCAAAACACGATCCTCTCGATTTCGTGCTGTGGAAGCACGCGAAGCCGGGTGAACCGGCATGGGAATCACCGTGGGGAGCGGGGCGTCCGGGCTGGCACATCGAATGCTCTGCCATGTCGACCAGCCTGCTAGGCAACTATTTCGATCTGCACGGCGGCGGCGAGGATCTGAAATTTCCGCATCATGAAAACGAGATCGCGCAGTCCTGCGCGGCCTGCGACGCACCCTTTGTTCGCCTGTGGATGCACAATGGTTTCGTGCGCGTCAACGACGAAAAAATGTCGAAATCGCTGGGGAATTTCTTCACCGTGCGCGAAGTGCTCAAGACGCTGCGGGATCCTGAGGTGCTGCGCTTTTTCTTGTTGAGCAGCCACTATCGAGGTCCCATCAACTATTCACAGGCACAGCTCGCGCAGGCGGACGAAACCTTGCTGGGCTTGTACCGCGCGCTCAAGGACGCGGTGCCGGAAGGGTCTGCCGATGCCGCGGATGCCGCGCGATTCAGGGAGGCGATGGACGACGATTTCAATACGCCCGAAGCCTTTGCCGTGCTGCAGGGAGTTGCCCGAAATCTAAATCTGGCGAAAGCGTCCGGGGACTTGCGGGGTGCGTCCAGGGCGGCCGCGACGCTGCGCGCGCTGGGGAGCACGCTGGGAATTCTGCAACAGGATCCCGATGGCTACTTAAAGCGCAGCGCGGGGACTCATAAGCTTAGCGATGAGGAAGTCGAGGTGCAGCTGGAGTTGCGGCGCGCCGCGCGGGCCGCGAAAAACTTTGCCGAGTCGGATCGTATCCGGGATCTGCTCGGCGGCGCAGGGATACTGCTCGAAGATAAGTCCGGAGGCCGAACGGAATGGCGGCGCGCCTAGGAGCGCCGCCATTCCGCCGCCGCTAGTCGTAGCGGCGTGAGGCGAAAATTCCCACGGCAAGCCCGACCAGCGCCGCAATGCCGATCACTTGCCAGGGATTGTCTCGAACGAAGGTATCGGTCCGCTTGCCGACGTATTGTGCCTGATCGCGAAGTTGCAGCGCGGTGTCGGCCACGGCGCTCTTGGCGGCAGCCAGCGCGATTTTTACCTTGGCGCGAACCTTTGCGATGTCCGGCGAGTCGACATCTTTCAGTGCCCGGGTCAAATCCTCGACGTTATCGAGAAAGCTGCTCACTTGACCATTGGCGAAATCGCCAGCACCCTTTGCGGTTTCCGATACTGATGGCATCTGGATCTCCTAGCGCTAGACCCGGCGGCCCAGGCTCATCAAGAACGTAACGACCGCTCCGATCAAGAAGACGATAAATAGGATCTTCGCGATGCCGGCTGCGCCGACCGCGATTCCACCAAAGCCGAAGAACGCGGCAATCAACGCAATGACGAAGAAGACGACGGCATAGTGAAGCATGTTCGCACCTCAAGTATTCTTTAGGCAGCCATCTGCAGGTGGCGAAAGTATTGGCAAATCACTGCGGGGATTCAGTCGGTGCGCAGCGTTCTTGAGCGTAGGACTTACCCCACGGGCAACATATGAAATCTTTATTGATCATCTATCACTCGATGACCGGCGGGACGCTGCAGATGGCGCAGGCTGCAGCCGAGGGGGCGAGAAGCGAGGCGGCCGTGCGGGTCTCGCTGCAGCGCGCCGCCGAGACGGGCGCCGAACAGCTGTTGGCGGCCGATGGCTATATCTTCGCCACGCCCGAAAATCTTGCCGGCATCGCCGGAATGATGAAGGATTTCTTCGACCGAACTTATTACGCCGCTTTCGAGAAAATCAGCGGCCGGGCGTTTCTCACCTTGGTATGTGCCGGAAGCGACGGCCGCAACGCCGCGCAGCAGGTCGATCGCATTGCTGCGGGCTGGCGACTGAGGCCCATTGCCGATCCCTACATCGTATGCACGCACGCACAAACCCCGGAGGAGATATTGCGGCCCAAGAAGATCGGGCGGCATGAGCTCACGCGCTGCGAGGAGTTGGGCAAGACCATGGCGGGCGGCCTGGCGCTGGGAATCTTTTGAGTGAGGCGCCTCAGGCGCAACTTTAGGGGTGCCCTGACTACCCTCGGGAGCCTTTCCCGCCGTATGCTTACGGCCGCATGAATACACCTAATCATCTTGCTTTCCTCCAGCTTCGGTCGCTTGCCAAAAAGAGCGGCGAGATGGAGCTGTCCCTGCAAACCACGTCGATTCCGCCGCCCGGCCCGGACGAGATCATCGTCAGAATAGAGGCGGCACCGATCAATCCTTCGGATTTAGGCCTGCTGCTGGCGAACGCCGATTGGAGTCATGCAAAAGTCTCCGGAACGGCACAGCTTCCCACGCTCACGGCTGCGCTCAGCGCCAATGCCGTTCAGGCCATGGCCGCGCGAATCGGCATTTCCATGCCGGTCGGCAACGAGGGCGCCGGCACGGTCACCGACGCTGGATCTTCCGCGGGAGCGCAGGCTCTCATGGGCAAGAAGGTCGCCGTGCTCGGCGGCGCGATGTATTCCCAATATCGGTGCGTCAAGGTGAACCAATGCCTGGTATTGCCGGAAGGCACGAGCGCTGCGGACGGCGCCTCCTGCTTCGTCAATCCGCTCACCGCTTTAGGCATGGTGGGTACGATGCGCCGCGAGGGACACAAGGCATTGGTGCACACCGCCGCCGCATCCAATCTGGGGCAGATGCTCAACCGGCTGTGCCTCGCAGACGGCGTAGCATTGGTCAACATCGTCCGCAAGCAGGAGCAGGAGGAACTACTCCGGTCAGCCGGCGCGGTGCATGTGTGCCGCCTGGACTCGGCCACCTTCCTGAAAGACCTGACAGATGCTCTGGCGGTCACGGGTGCCACCATCGCCTTCGATGCGATAGGCGGCGGCCCTTTGGCCGGTCAAATCCTCGGTTGCATGGAGGCGGCCGTCAATCGCGGCGTAACGGTCTACAGCCGCTACGGCTCGACCACGCACAAGCAGGTGTACTTATACGGCTCGCTCGACATGAGTCCCACCGTGCTCAATCGCAACTACGGCATGGCATGGGGTATCGGCGGATGGCTGGTCACGCCGTACATCGAGAAAATAGGGCCGCTTGCGTTTCAGGAATTGAAAGACAGGGTTGCCAAGGAACTTAAAACAACCTTCGCCAGCCGCTATTCGCAAGAAATCTCGTTGGCGCAAGCGCTGCAGCCGGACATTATCGCGGCCTATTCCAAACGCGCCACCGGCGAGAAATACCTGATCAATCCTTCCAAAGGTCTTTGAGCGGCCTAGGCCTGCACGCTGGAGAGGAAGTGCGGCACGCTGCGCGCGTGCGCAACGGCTTCGAATCCCGAGCCCAGCTTGATGAGAGTCGGCTCGCTGAAGGCCGCACCAAAAAAAGACAGTCCAACCGGTAAACCGCGATGCAGGCCGGCCGGCACCGTGATATGCGGATATCCGGCGATTGCCGCGGGTGAGGAACACCCGCCCGTGTCGGAGTCGCCGTTCACCGTATCGATCAGCCATGCCGGACCCGAAGTCAGGCTGATCATGGCGTCGAGCTTGTGATCAGCCAGTACCGCGTCGATGCCATGGCTGCGGGTCGCCTTGAGGCAGGCAGCGCGCGCGTCCTTGTAGGCCTTTTCAGTCAGAGGTCCCTTGGCTTCAGCTTGATGCAGCAATTCCTGATCGAACAGCGGCATCTCGGTATCCTTGTGCGCTTCATTGAACCGGATCAACGCAGCGAGCGAGCGCACTGGAAAGGTAGGGGGCAGCCGCCTCAGATAGGCGTTCAGGTCCGCCTTGAATTCATACAGCATCACTTCCTGCTCGGGAGCCCCCGTCGAGCCGTGCAGGGGCAAATCCGCCGGATCGACTATCACGGCGCCCGCAGCCTTCAAAATTGCAATGCAGGCATCGAGGAAACCGTTGAGCGGCGCGCTGTCGGCAAAGAATTTGCGCGCGACCCCTAAGCGCGCGCCGCTCAGGCCGTTGGGATCCACGTAGCGAGCATAGTCGGTTTGGAAGCGATCACCGACCGCGGCGCTGGCGGGGTCCGCGGCGTCGAGCCCTGCCATGACACCGAGCATCACGGCGGCGTCCCGCACGGTGCGAGTCAGCGGTCCGGCCGTGTCCTGGCTGTGTGAAATCGGCGCGATGCCGCGACGGCTGACGAGACCGACGGTCGGCTTCAGTCCGACGATGCCGTTGATCGAGGCAGGGCTCACGATCGATCCGTCGGTTTCGGTGCCCACGGCAATGGCGCACAGATTCGACGAGACCGCGACCGCAGAGCCGGAGCTCGAGCCCGAAGGCGTACGGTCCGTCGCATAAGGGTTGCGGCACTGACCGCCGCGACCGCTCCAGCCGCTCGACGAGTGCGTCGAGCGAAAGTTGGCCCACTCGCTCAAGTTTGCCTTTCCGAGAATCACGGCGCCCGCCGCTCGGAGCCGCTCGACCAGCGGCGCGTCCTTCGGGGCATACCAGCCTTGCAGTGCGAGCGATCCTGCCGTCGACATCATGCGATCGGAAGTCTCGACGTTGTCTTTTATCAGGACCGGCACGCCGTGCAACGGTCCACGGGAACCGTGGGCTTTGCGTTCCGCATCGAGTGCCGCGGCAATTTCGAGGGCACGGGGGTTCGTTTCGATCACCGAGCGCAGGTTCGGTCCACGCCGGTCCAGCTTTTCGATTCGAGCCAAATAGCTCTGTGTGAGCTGCTCAGAAGTCAGGCGCCCATCGCCAAAGGCTGCTGCAATATCCGCGAGGGACAATTCTTCGACCGAGTCGGGCGCCGCGTGGGGCTCTCGCACGGCGGAGGTTGGAGTTGTTTGTTCAGCGCCGGCCGTGGCGGCAACCGCCGCTGCGACGAGAAATTCGCGCCTGTCCATCAAGAGGTACTCACTTGCGTTAGTTCGAGATCGCGCTCGGCGTTTAAGCCCTTAAGATCGCGGGATATTGTGGCGACCGCCAGAATACGGCCGCCTCGCCTGTATGTCACGGCGCAATCGCGCGAGCTCAGCGAACCCTCGACCTCGATCGCGTCCCAGGATTCAGCATGGCCGACGTAATTGATGGTGAGATCAAAATGCTGGCTCCAAAAGAAGGGCACTGCATCGAAACGCTGCCGACGCCCCAGCATGTTGAGCGCCGCGACCTGGCCTTGGCGCTCGGCGACCACCCAGTGCTCGACGCGAATGCGCTCGCCCGTGTATGGATCAGGCCAACGTGCGAGATCACCCGCTGCGAAGACGCCTTTCGCGCTGGTTTCAAGGTACTCGTTGACGACGATGCCGCGATCGATCGCCAATCCTGCCTGTTCAGCGAGCTTGAGGCTGGGACGCACGCCGACGCCCAAGACCACGAGATCGGCGTCTATGCCGGAGCCATCGTTCAACGAGACTCGCTTACCCTCGACGCGCGCCACCGCAGTTCCCAAATGAAATATCACGCCATGCGACTCGTGCACGTCGCGCACCAGTGCGCCCAAATCGGCGCCCAAAACGCGTTCGAATAACACGCGCTCAGGACCCACGACGTGCACCTCGATGCCCCGATGGCGCAGCGATGCAGCCACTTCGAGGCCGATGAAGCTCGCGCCGACGACGACTGCGCGCTTGGCCGTCGCGGCGGCCGCTATGATGGCGCGCGAATCATCAAAACTGCGCAAATAAAGCAACTTTGCAGCGCCGGAAGCCGGAATATCCAACCGCACCGGATCGGCGCCGGTCGCCAGCAGCAGGGTGTGGAAGGCCATGTTTTTGCCGCTCTCGAGCTGGATGGTGCGCTGCTTGAGATCGAGCGACTGCACCCGCGCGTTGAGCATGAGCTCGATTTTGCGCTCCGCATAGTATTCGGGGCTGCGCAGCGGCATCCACTCCGCGGGCGCCGTGCCCATCAGGAAGTCCTTGGATAGGTTGGGGCGGTCGTAGGGAGCCGCGTTATCCGCACTGACGAGGGTGATTGCGGACGGATACCCCTCACGCCGCAGCGCGTCCGCGGCGGCCAATCCTGCCGCACCGCCGCCGATGATGGTGACCGAGGAGGGCAAGCCATTCATTGACGCGCCGGCGGCGAGGTTAGGGGCACTGGGCGGGCTTAATCGTTCACGCACGAACGCTTTGCCGTCAGTGCACTCCACCCGCCAGCAGGCGAGCGGATCCAGCGCCGGCGCACGCAGCGCGGCTCCTGTGCGCAAGCTGAAACAAGCGTGGTGCAGGGGACATCGAACCGTGTCGGCAACAATGAGGCCTTGAGCGAGCGCGCCGTGATAATGGGTGCACTGCGCACCGACGGCAAAGTATTGCTCGCCGCGCCTGACCAGAATTGCCTCCTCTTCATCGACGCGGCCCGAGACGATCGCGCCATCGGGAATGTCGCGAATTTCTATGCCCGCGCGAAGGTCGGGAAGGGAGGAGAGGTCCATTTTTTTGCCCGCTGAGCTATGACTCGATACATACTAGTGCCAATCGAAAAGCGCCGCTATACGAGCGCAGGGGGAGACAATGCGCAGGGGTCATGCAGCGTGCACTCATCTGAATGCCGTCAGAGAGGTCACGCCTTCGGGCGATGGTTGCGTGGAATGTTTGGCCATGGGCGATACCTGGGTGCACTTACGGCTTTGCCGCACGTGCGGCCACGTCGGATGCTGCGACGATTCAAAAAATCGTCATGCGCGCAAGCATGCGGGCGTGACGGGGCACCCGATCATTTCTTCGTTCGAACCCGGCGAGGATTGGAGCTGGTGCTTCATCGACGAGATTGAAGTGGTGTTGCCGTGACCCGCGGCCCCACGCGACGTGCCGGGCTGACGGGGGTCGCGGCAGGTGCACTGCTCAGCCTTTGCGGCCTCGCCGGCGCGCAAACCGCCGGCAAGCCGGTGGACGGCACAAGAATCGCCAACGCGGATGCAGAACCTGGCAACTGGTTGTCGTATGGCCGCACTTACGGTGAACAGCGTTATAGCCCGCTCGCGCGCATCAACGATAAGAACGCGCAGAAGCTGGGCTTGGCCTGGTTTGCGGATCTGGACACGAACCGGGCGCAAGAGGCGACGCCGCTCATCATCGACGGCGTAATGTACATATCGACAGCGTGGAGCCTGGTGAAGGCCTACGATGCGCGCAGCGGAAAGTTGCTGTGGGCGTACGATCCGCAAGTGCATCGCGAGCTTGGCGTGAATGCCTGTTGCGATGTGGGCAATCGCGGTGTGGCGGCGTGGAATCACAAGATCTTCGTCGGCGCTTACGATGGACGGTTGGTGGCTTTGGATGATGCGACCGGCAAGGTGTTATGGAGCACCATGACGGTGGATCCCGGCAAGCCCTACACCATCACGCAAGCGCCGCGGGTGATCAAAGGGCGCGTCATCATCGGCAACAGCGGCGGTGAGTACGGTGCGCGCGGATACATATCCGCCTACGATGCGGAAACCGGCAAGCTCGCGTGGCGTTTCTTTACGGTGCCCGGCGATCCTTCCCAGCCTTTCGAAAATCAGGCCATGGCCCGAGCGGCTCAGACTTGGTCCGGCGAGTGGTGGAAGCTCGGCGGCGGCGGGCCGGTGTGGGACGCCATCTCCTATGACCCGAAACTGAATCTATTGTATTTCGGAGTGGGCAATGGCGTGCAATGGGCACGATCAGCGCGCAGCGCGGGCAAAGGCGACAATCTCTATCTCGCTTCCATCGTCGCGCTGCATGCCGATACAGGGGAGTACGCGTGGCACTACCAGACCACGCCCGGCGAGGAGTGGGATTTCGACGCGGTCCAACAATTGTTGCTCGCCGATATCACGGTCGACGGCAAGCCTCGGCATGTGCTCATGCAAGCGAACAAGAACGGCTTTTTCTATGTGCTGGATCGCGCCACCGGCGCGCTGATCTCTGCGAAGGCCATCGTGCCGGTGACTTGGGCAAGCGGCATCGATGTCAAAAGCGGCCGCCCCATCGAGAACAAGGAAGCTCGATACAGCGAGACCGGTAAGCCTGTCGACATCAAGCCGGGCCCGCTGGGCGCCCACAATTGGCAGCCCATGGCCTTCAATGTGAAGACCGGGCTGGTCTACATCCCCGCGCAGCAGGTTCCCATCCGTTATTTGCCGCTGCCGAGTCTGCCCATCGCACCCATCGGCTGGAATCTCGGTGTTGCACTTGCATCACTGACACCTCAGGACGAGGGGTTCCTGCTCGCCTGGGATCCGGCGCATCAGCGCGAGGCTTGGCGCGTCGCATACAAAGGCCCGTGGAATGGCGGGGTGGTGACCACGGCCGGCAACATCGTGGCGCAGGGCGATGCGGCGGGAAACTTCAACGTGTACCGTGCCGACAACGGCGAGAAGCTGTGGTCGATGTTCGCACAGTCCGGAATCATTGCCGCACCGAGCACCTTTGAGGTCGGGGGCGAACAATACATTGCAGTCTTGAGCGGTTGGGGCGGCAGCTATGCCTTGAGCGGAGGCAAAGCCGCGGCCATGTCGGGCAACTTGCGCAACGTCAGCCGGCTGCTGGTGTTCAAGCTGGGCGGCACCGCGGCACTACCGCCGCTTCAGCCACGCGCTTTCGTCATCAATCCGCCGCCGGAACCGGCGGATCCGGCATCCATTGCGCACGGAGAACCCCTGTACGATCAATACTGCAGCGCCTGCCACGGCGAGCATGGGATCGGCGGCGGTGTGGTACCTGACCTGCGTGCATCGAATTTCCTGAGCATGGATTTTTTCTACAACATCGTCCTGGATGGTGCGCTGAAGGATGCCGGCATGGCCTCGTTCAAAAGCGCATTGAGCCGCGACGATGCCACCGCCATCCGCAACTTCATCATTCACCGCGCGAACCAGGATAGCAAAGCCGCGCCGCCGCATTAGGTGTGCCGCCCGCGCACCGTCAGAAAGCCCTTACACGCATTCAATCGTCGTAGGGATAGCGCAGCCGCGCGCGCCGCCGCAGCATAAAGCAGAACTCCAACTGCGATGGCGCTCAACAACGTATTGCGAAATTAAAGGGGCTTATCATGGGTCGCGGAATACTGCTTTGGCTGCTCGGTGTACCTCTTCCGGTCATTCTCCTGCTTGCGATGTGCTCGCACACTTGAGGAGAATGCCATGGAAGAAACAACAATAATCGCAGGCACCGCCGTCGCGATGGACAGCGGATCTTTCGCGGCGAGGTCCGCCGCTTCCTGGCCGTCGATCATCGCCGGCGCCTTTGTCGCCTCCGCTGCAACCGTCATGCTGGTCGCGCTCGGATCGGGCGTGGGCTTTGCGTCGATTTCTCCCTGGAGCGGCCACGGCATTTCCGTTTCCACCTTCGCGATTTCAACGGCCATTTGGCTCATCGTGACGCAGTGGGTCTCCGCCGCGCTGGGGGGTTACCTTGCCGGCAGATTGCGCACACGCTGGATCGGCACGCATGTCCATGAAGTGTTTTTTCGAGATACCGCGCACGGGCTCATCACCTGGGCGGTGGCAACGATCCTGGTGGCCGCTGTGGCTGCCGGCTCGGTGATGTCCGCCGCGGGAGCGGCCGGCCGCGCCGTTGCCGATGCCGCCGCCACCGGTGCCGCACCGATGCCGGGGAACCCGGCGGTGCCGGGCAATTCAATGCGGGCCAACTCCAGCAACTCCAACGCAGGTCTTTGGACTTACGACGTCGATAAGCTGTTCAGGTCCGGTAACGCCGCGCCGGGCGCGGCCTCCGCGGACGCGCGCATGGAAGCCAGCCACATCGCAACCAATGCCTTGGTGAGCGGCAGCGTGCCGGACGCCGACCGTGCTTACCTCACGGAACGAGTGGCCGAGCGCACCGGAGTTTCGCAGTCGGAGGCCAAAGCTCGCGTGGATGGTTTCATTTCCGAAGTGATGCAAACGCAGAGCAAGCTAAAAGCCGATGCGGATGCCGCGAAGAAGGCGACCGCGCAAGCCTCGATTTACCTGGCCCTGTCGATGTTGATCGGCGCGTTCATCGCGAGCGTGTCGGCCGCATTGGGCGGCCGCATTCGCGACCAGCACGTCTGAGGGACGCGCCGTAAAGGAGTGAACGATGGACTCAGCACAGAAACTCAACAATTTGTTCGATCAGACCGAAAAGCTATTGGCGAAACTCGCCGATGAGCGCGGTCCGGAGATCCAGGAGCTGCGCGACAGGCTCGATCGCTCCATGGAGAAGACCCGGGTGGCACTCAAGAGCAATCCGCCGCCCGAGCACGTGAGAGTTCGCCATGTCGCTGCATCTCTTAACGACTATGTGAAAAACTATCCTTGGATGGCGCTCGCCACCGGCGTGCTGGTTGCATCGACCATCGGCATCCTCGCCACCAACGCAACCAAGCGCTCCGCGCATCACTGACGTTCGCACTCAGACGCGCACGGACGCTACAATCGGGTAGTGTGCGCTCCGGTACCCTGCGGTTAGATTGTGCGGCTTCCAGCCTGCTTGGGGGCGGCCGTGCTCTTGGGCGGATCTTCGCTCAGCATGGCGGAGGGCGCGGCGCCGTTGCCTTGGAAGCTCACCGTTGGAGAGTACGCGTACGCCAATTACTACGGCACGGATGTCAACCTTCGATGGCGCGCCGACGACACAAGCGCCTGGCTGGCCGTCTATTCGGATCCCAAGTTCGGCACTCAACCGCGCGCAGGTGCCGATACATCAATCGGCTTGGGGGACTATGTGCAGCTGCAGCCGTCGGTGCAGGCGGCGAGCTTGGGATTTCTTGGCGCCAGCCTCAATCTTCAAGTCGGCACGTCGTGGTACGGCTTAGCGGGGTTCGGGCGTACTGACGCACGGCCGTACTTCAATCTCAATTTCGATCCCAATGATGCGCTCACCTTCGGTGCCGGCCATCACGCCGCGAATGGCGTCAATTACCTGGTTTTCCTCGTGGCCGACGATCGTTTTCATACCGGCCAACGGGATTGGCACGCCAACGTGCAGATACCCTGCGGCGGCGCGCGCGCAACGTTGGATCTACTGCACAAAAGCGGCTTGACGGATACAGGGCCGATCAGCGGCTGGGGATTCAGCGCCAATTGGGACTGGCCTCGATGGTTCGTACGGGTGGCCTACGATCCCCACCAAAATTTCTCGGCCCAGAATGCGTGGCGCTTCGCCTCCGGTGTGAGGTTTTAGTCGCGGTCAGGGGCGCCGGGCGGAAACAAATTGCGATACGGCCGCGCTTCGTCCACCGCCTGCGCGACCGAGGGACGCGACAGCAGCCGCCGCCGGTATGCCCTCAGCACCGGAAACTGCTCGCTGATTTCGTGCACCCAATCGGAGTAGAAAAGCGACGGCGCCGCGGCACAGTCAGCCAGAGTAAAGCTCTCGCCCGCCGCCCAGGTTCGATTGGCCATCACTCCATTCAGCCAGCCGTAGCCCGCATCGAGCATCGAGCGTGCTTCTTGTACGCCCAGGGGGTCGCGGTCGCTGTTCGCGCGCATGAAGTCCGCGACGATTTTTTGCATCGGCGTCATCACGTAGTTGTCGAAGCAGCGATCCATCATGCGTGCTTCGAGCGCGCCGGCGGGATCGGATGGAATAAGTTGAACCGGGCCCGGATAGCGGCGCGCCAGATGCTCGATGATGATGCTCGATTCCAGATAGGTTCGGCCGTCGTCGCGCAGCACGGGAAATTTTTTAAGGGGCCACAGCACTTCGAGCTCGCTCATTGCGGTCGGGTCTTCCGGCCCGAATTTGCGATAGATGAAATCGGTGCCGTTCTCGTACAGAGCAATCAGCACTTTCTGGCAGTACGAAGCGAATGGATGTGCGAAAAGCGATGGTTTCATGAATTCCCCCAAGGGATTTAGCGACGATACACGTTGCGGCGCGGGACAAGGCCAATTCGATAGATTAAGATTCCTTGAGATGACAAATCCGAGCGCGCCATTGGACGGCATCACCGTCCTCGATTTTTCTCATGCCCTCGCCGGTCCTTATTGCACCATGCTGATGGCAGCCTATGGTGCCCAGGTGATCAAAGTCGAAGGTCCCGAGGGTGACATCGGACGTACCTGGGGACCCCCGTTCCATGGGGCCGATGCCTCTTATTTCGTAGGCCTCAACAGCGGCAAGCAAAGCCTCGCCGTGGATTTGAAGACCGCGGCGGGCCTCGAGGCCTGCCGAAAATTGGCGGCGAGAGCCGACATCGTGATCGAGAATTTCCGTCCCGGAACGATGAATCGTCTCGGTCTTGATTACGCATCGCTGTCGGCGGCAAATTCCCGGTTGATCTATGTCTCAATTTCCGGATACGGACAGACCGGTCCGCGACGCTTGGAGCCCGCGATGGATTTGATCATCCAGTCCGCGTCGGGACTGATGAGCATCACCGGAACCGCCGCGGGCGAAACCGTCAAGACCGGCCACTCGATCGCCGACATCACGGCAGGCCTTTTTTCGCTGATCGGCGCGATGATGGCATTGGAGGCACGCCATCGCACCGGGCGCGGGCAATTCGTTGATGTCTCGATGATGGATACCGTGATGTCCACCATGCTCCCGAGCTTTGCGCGGTACTTGGCTTCCGGCATCGTGCCGAAGCCGATGGGAACCCTATTCGACGGCATCGTTCCCTACCGCAACTTCGTATGCGAGGACCGCGAAATAACCCTCGCGGTGGCAAGCGATAAGCTGTGGAAGAGCTTTTGCGAAGCGATTGGCCGAGCCGATCTTGCCAATCATGCGGACTACAACACCAATCCGCTGCGCGTGAAGAACCGCCGGGTTCTCGAGCCGATGCTCGAGTCGATGTTTCGTTCGCGCCCCGCCCAGCATTGGGTCGCGCTGCTTGCGCAGCACGGCGTGCCTGCGACCGTGGTGCGCAATCTCAAGGAGGTCATCGAGGATGAGCAAACCGCCGCGCGCAATATGACGCCGACGGTGGTTCACCCCGTGGCAGGCCCGATCCGAGTCATCGGCGTTCCGGTCCAGCTGTCCGAGACACCCGGGCGAATCGGTAATGCCTCGCCCCTGTTGGGCGCAGATACGGATGCGATTCTCAAGGCTGTCAACCGTGATTGATTCCGTCTGGCGGAATCGAGGCTCCCATCGCGGTGCGCTCTGACCCAGTAGTACAATTGCGCGGCGTACAGGGAGTTTCAAACATGAGCGAATTTCGGCGTCTTGGCTTGGGCGTTGCGGCGATGTGCTGCGTTTCGGGGCCGATTTGCGCGCTAAGCCCCGGCGAAGTCGTCGAGAATTTTCGACTCAACGATCAGAACGGACAATCGCACGAACTCTATTATTTGTCGGACATGAAAGCCGTAGTGCTGATGGCGTCCGGCTCCGGCTGCGGCGCTTCCCGTGCGGCCGCCAAATCATTGGACACGCTGCGCTCGAAGTATCAGGCGCAGGGCGTCGAGTTTCTGGCGATCGATTCCAATCTCAAGGACACGCCCGATTCGATCGCCAAGGAAATGAAGGCCGACGGAGTCGGCATGGCGGTTCTGAGCGACGAGCTGCAATTGATCGGCGAGTCCTTGGGCTTCACCCGCAACGGTGAAGTGCTTATCGTCAATCCGCAGGACTGGAAGGTCATTTACCACGGCGTTGCCGAGAAAGGCGCGAATCATTATGCGGCCGCGGCCCTCGATGCCGCTTTGGCCGGCACGCCGGTGACGATCGCGCAAACTGATGCCGATGGCTGCAAGCTGGTGATGCCCGAGCGCGACCGCCGCCGTGCTCATGCGCAAATTTCGTACGAGAAAACGATCGCACCCATGCTGAGCCGGCATTGCGTGGCTTGCCATCGGGAAGGCGGGATTGCGCCGTGGCAAATGTCGAGCTACGACATGGTGCGCGGATTTTCGCCTATGATCCGTGAAGTCGTGAGGACCAAACGTATGCCGCCGTGGCACGCCGACCCGCATTACGGCGTGTTCAGCAACGATCGATCCTTGAGCCCCGAGGAAACCAAAACTCTGGTGCACTGGATTGAAGCCGGCTCGCCGCGTGGCGGCGGCACTGATCCGTTGACGTTGGTGAAGAAAGACTGGCCGGTCTGGGCACTCGGCAAGCCGGACCTGATCGTCAATCTGCCGAAGTTCGATGTACCCGCAACCGGCGTGATCCCGTATCAAATGTGGACGGTCGACAATCCGCTCGATCACGACGTGTGGGTACGCGCGGTCGACTTTCTGCCGGGCGCGCGCTCGAATCTGCATCACATCATTGCGACCATCGGCGGAGAGATGGCGCCCGGCGAAAAACGCGATACCGACGGCAGCCTGGCGGACTATGTGCCGGGTTCGGAACCGCTGCAGATTCCGCCGGAGAGCGGCATTTTGTTGAAGAAGGGCGCTAAATTCGGTTTCCAGGCGCACTACACGGTGAACGGCAAGCCGGTCACCGATACGACTCAGATGGGTTTGTACTTCATGGACAAGCCGCCGCAGTACCGCTATCGCGCAGCCATCTTCGCGAATCCGCGCATCAAGATTCCCGCCAACACCAAGGCGTACACCAACGATGCGACCTACAAGTTCGACCGCGAGGTGCTGGTATACAGTCTGCATCCGCACGCGCACTTCCGTGGCAGCGCGGCGGAGTTCGTCGCGCAATATCCCGATGGCCATGAGGAAGTGCTGCTCAACGTGCCGCGTTATGAGTTCAATTGGCAGACGACGTACGAACTGAAGACTCCGATCGTGCTGCCGGCCGGCACCGCCGTGAAGTACAGCATGACGTATGACAATTCCACGCAGAACAAGGCCAATCCGGACCCGAATCGCGTGGTTCCTTGGGGACAGCAAACTTGGGACGAGATGCTGTTCGGAGTGATTCGCTTCCGCTATTTGACTCTGGATGCGAATCCGACGCGCACAGCCCAAGCGGCGCCGTGACAGCCAGGACGATAATGAAGCGCGCCAAGATTGCATTATTTCTTGCCTTAAGTGCTTGTGGCGGGGCGTCGGCGGCCGTACTGGCGCCCGGCGCTCACGTTGCGGACTTCACGCTCCTGGATCAGGCCGGCAAGAGCCACCAGCTCTATGCGCTTGCGTCCAAAAAGGCCGTGGTCATCATGACCCAGAGCAATGGCTGCCCGATTGTGCGGCTCGCCATTCCGGCGCTGCGCGAAATTCGCGACAGCTACGAGCCGAAGGACATCGAATTCCTGCTGCTCAATCCCACCGTGCAAGACACCCCCGATGCCGTGCTCAGGGAGGAGGCCGAATTTGGATTCAACATGACTGTCCTTTTGGATCGCACGCAAAAGGTCGGCGAGGCCTGGGGCGTGGACAGGACCGCCGAAGTCTTCGTCATCGATCCAAAAACCTGGACCCTTAAGTTTCACGGGCCCATCGATGATCGATTGAATTATGAGTCGCAGCGGCCTGTGCATCATCGGTACCTCACCGACGCCCTGGATGCCGTGCTGGCGAACCGGCCGATCGCCGTAAGCTCCGTTGCATCACCCGGTTGCCTGATCAATTTCCCAAATCGCAAGCATCGCTACTGATATTGCCGCGAATGCCTAGCCGCACCGCGATCATCGCCGTCCTCGCGCTGAGCGCGTCGGCATGGCCGCGGCTCGCAAGCTCTGAGGATCCGAGTGCGAGCGGTGAGAGGCTGTTTCAAGGCCACTGTGCCGCCTGCCACAACGGCGGAGTAGACGCACGGGCGCCGGCGCCCGATACACTGCGTCAGCGGTCGCCTGCCTCCATTCTCGAGGTGCTGGCGAACGGCTCCATGCGGGTTCAGGGCGCCACGTTGAACGGTCCCGAGAGGCGCGCCATCGCAGAATATCTCGGCGGTACAAACCTCGCGGGGGACCCGACCGGCACATCCCGTGGACGCTGCGCCGCGAGCTCAGTTTTCAGGTTCTCCGCGGACTCGGGGTGGAATGGCTGGGGCGTCACTGCAGCCAATACCCGCGAGCAGTCGGCAGCCGCAGCGGGGCTTTCGGCGGCGACGACGCCACGCCTCGCATTGAAATGGGCGTTTGGATTTCCGGATGCGACGTCTGCCTGGGCGCAGCCCACAGTCGTCGGCGGCTGGTTGTTCGTCGGCAGCCAAAATGGCAGCGTGTTTGCACTGGATGCCAAGAGCGGTTGCATTCACTGGGTGTTCAGCGCCGATGGCGGCGTGCGGACGGCGATCAGTGTAGGCGCCGTCCCAGGTACCGGCGGCGCAGCGGTCTACTTCGGCGACACCAGTGCTAAGGCTTACGCTCTGGATGCGACCAGCGGCAGGCTGCTGTGGAAGACCAGAGTCGATGAGCATCCGCTCGCGCGAATCACGGGAGCACCAGCGCTGTATCGTGACCGGCTGTATGTGCCGATGTCCTCCTTCGAGGAATCACAGGGCGCGCGGCCTGAGTACGGTTGCTGCACTTTTCGCGGCAGCCTGTCGTCCTTGGACGCCAGGACCGGCAAGGTCGTGTGGCGCACGTACATGATTCCCGAGGCGCCGCAGGCTCGCGGCTCGAGTTCTGCCGGTGTGACCTTGTTCGGTCCCGCGGGCGCGGCCATCTGGTCGGCGCCGACCGTCGATGTGCGGCGCGGGCGTATCTACGTGGGCACCGGGAACGGCTACACCGGAGCTGCGGTGGCTGCGAGCGATGCGGTGGTGGCAATGAGCCTGGCCGGAAGGATTGTGTGGGTGAAGCAGTTGTTTCCGAACGATGTGTTTGTGAGCGGTTGCCGCGCCAAGAAGGAGAACCCGAATTGCGCGGATCAAAGCGGACCCGATTATGATTTCGGCAACTCGCCCATCCTAGCTACAGCGGCCGGCGGCAAGCAGGTCATTGTGATCGGACAGAAGTCCGGCATCGGGTGGGCGCTCGATCCGGACAAACGCGGGGATGTCATTTGGCAGTATCGCGCCGGTGCAGGCGGCGCGCTCGGCGGCATCGAGTGGGGATCGGCGGCGGATGGCCAACATGCCTATTTTGCCGTCTCGGACATTTCCAGTTCGTCGCCCGGCGGGCTGCATGCCGTGGACCTGCGAAGCGGCGAGCGCGCTTGGTACGCAGCGCCGCAACCGCCCCGGTGCAGCGCGGGCCCCCGTTGCAATGCCGCGCAAGCCGCGGCCATCAGCGTCATTCCGGGAGTGGTGTTTTCCGGTTCGAATGACGGCGTGCTGCGCGCCTACTCGAGTCACGATGGCACGGTTCTGTGGGAGGCCGATAGCAATCGCGAGTTCACGACCTTGAATGGGGTCGAGGCCAAGGGCGCTTCCATGCTCGGACCGGGACCCGTCATTGCGGGCGGCATGCTGTACGTGGAATCCGGCTACGGTGCATTCGGCGGCCGGCCCGGAAACGTGCTGCTGGCGTACGGACTATGAACAAGCTGCGCCCAAGCGCGCTTCAAACTTGCGAACGGGCCCAAGTCAACCGCTTCGTCACCGCGTAGTTCCATACGGCTCCCACGGCGATGCCCGCGAGGGCGGCGACATACCAAGTACCGGTGATTTGGTTCACGTACGTGGCAAGTCCCACATTCATGCAGGCACCCAAGCCGCATGCGATGTTGAACGACAGCCAGCCGCGCAGCCAGCGCAGGCCGCGCAGGCGCTTGTCCCGGTAAGTGAGCACGTTGTTGACGGCGAAATTAAACGTCATCGTGCAAATCGTTGCGCTCGCCTGCGCCACGATGAAATCGGCGTGGGCAAAATGGCGCAGCAGGCTCAGAATGCTGAAGTGAACCAGGACGCCTAGCGCGCCCACAATGCAAAAGGCGACGAATCGCACCGGCACGAGGTGCCCGAACATCTTGTCGAGCAGCAGCATGGCGTATTCCCACGCCGTCAGAGAATCCAGCTTGCTCACGCCTGCCTGGCGCAGGCGAAAGTTGTACGGCAATTCCTTGAAGCGCAGCGGCTCGGGAGACGAGGCAAACAAGTCCATGAGGATTTTCGTGCCGATGTTCGAAAGCTTGCGTACCGCCGCTTCGAACACCGGGCGGCGAAGCATGAAAAAGCCGCTCATGGGGTCGGTCAAAGTCTCGGGCACCAGCATGCGGCTGAGGCGCGTGCCGAATTGGCTCAGGCGAATTCGCGCTGCACCCCAATCACCCGTGCCGCCGCCGGCGACATAGCGGCTGCCCACCACCATGTCGGTATCGCCCTGCTTCAGGGTCGCGAGCATCTGCGGCAGCAGGCGCTCATCGTGCTGCAGATCTCCGTCTATGACCGCCAAGTACGGCGCGGAACTTGCCAGCATTCCCTCCACGCATGCGGACGAGAGTCCCCGGCGCCCCAGTCTTTGGAGGCAGCGAATTCGAGAGTCCTTGGCAGCGAGTTGCCTGACCAGGTCCGCCGTGCCGTCCGGCGAATCATCATCGACATACAGCAACTCCCAGGCGCAATCCTGCAGGCATGCGCCTATGCGTCCCACCAATTCAACGACGTTCTCACGTTCATTGAAGGTCGGGACGATGACAGAGAGCTCGGGGCCGCGCGGCGGAATTAGCGGGTCCAACTTAAATAGCTCACTGGCGAGAAGCCGGCGATTCGATCGCGATCTATGGTTGCGTAGCGCACTGCGATCAAACACCCGGTGGTTAAAATTACGGTTATGTGCGGTCGTTTTGAGGCAACCAGCGGTCTTTGCCGGGCTATAGTATTAATTCAAGTCGATGTTCACAAGGCCGATGAGGCATCGGCCCCGCTGACCTGCTAGGATTGCGGCCCCGCCGAAATCCAATGGCTTTCGGGGTGTAGCTCAGACTGGTAGAGCGCTACGTTTGGGACGTAGATGTCGCAGGTTCGAATCCTGTCACCCCGACCACTCACTGCGGGTCCTAACCGAGGACTTCGATGACGGTTTATACCGAAGACATAGGTGACACTCTAACACCGAACGGATTTTCGGCGCATTCGATGCGTCCAGTCTCGTGATCGAAGAAGCCTAAGTCGTACTTCATAAAGGTAACGAGCCAGATTTTCTCCGCGACTTCCGTGATGCCGACGTTTTGTCCGGCGAACACAGTGCTTAAATTAATTTTCCGCCTGCCGATGCAGATCCGTCCGCAGTTGGTGACCGTGATGGTCCTATCGTGCATTGGATACTCGAGCTCGGATAAGCCCTGATAGGGCCGCGGCGAGGTTTTGTAGAGCTGCGCGGGACAGCGTCCGTTTAAAGCCTGGTGCGGCCGCTCAACATTGTAGTACTCGATAAACTGATCGAACTTGGCCTGTTGCTGCAGGAAGTTCTTCGCCGGCGGTTTGGTCGCCTCCTTCTTCAAGGTCAGATGCATCCGCTCATGTCGGCCGTTTTGCTGCGGGTTGCCTGGCTTGATGCGCTCGATCTCGATCCCAAGTCTTAGCCACCAGACCGAGAGCTTTGAGAGGCCGAAGAAGGCAGAGCGGCTGGCAAAGGGAATGCCGTTGTCGGTGCGGATCGCTTTAGGCAGCCCGAAGTCCTTAAAAGCCCTTTCAAACACGTTAAATGCGAGCACCTCTTTGGTGGTTCCCAAAGCATCGCAGCAGAGCAAATAGCGACTGGTGAAGTCGGTAATGGTGAGCGGAAAGCAATAGCGCTTATCCGCCAGCATGAACTCGCCCTTGTAATCGGCACACCACAGATCGTTCGCTGCAGTGGCGCTGCTGAAGCGCGTGCCTTCGGCCCGATACCGCCGCCTGCCCGGATTCCCGACCAGGCCATGCCGATGCAGCACCGCATGCACTGTGCTAATGGCTGGAAGATGGATGTTGCTATGGAGCAGCTTGATCTTGTCGCGGATCTTGTGCGCACCCCAGCTTGAGTGCTCAGCCTTCAGCTGCAGGATCAAGTTCTCGATCTGAAAGGGTAGCCGGTTGGCATGCCGGTACGGTCGGCGAGAGCGGTCCGTAAGACCTTCTATCCCGCAGCTGACATACCGGTTAAACAGCTTATAGCCGGTGTTGCGCGAGATATCGAACTCCCGGCACAGCACTGCCATCTTCTCCCCCTCCTGCAATCGCCTGACAAACCTCAGTCGCTCGTCCACTTTGGAACACTCCCGCCACGGCATTTTGCGTCCCCCGCAAAAGCCTAAAAGTGTCACCTATGTGCTCGGAAGGAGTGTCAGCTATGTGCCAGGTAGCTCAGCGATTCGCTGCGCGTGACATACGCGACTATTTCATCCGCGGCCTGCTCAGCGGAAGCCTCCACGGTATTGACGCGAATTTCGGGATCCTCGGGCGGCTCATAGGGGGAATCGATGCCGGTAAAGTGCTTCAACTCGCCGGCGCGAGCCTTTTTGTAAAGGCCCTTGACGTCGCGCTGCTCGGCGACCTCGATTGGTGTCTCCACGTAGATCTCAATGAATTCTCCGGGCAGCGACATTTCACGAACCATGCGCCGTTCGGCGCGAAAGGGCGAGATGAACGCCGTCAAGACGATGAGCCCCGCATCGGTCATGAGCTTGGCAACCTCGCCGATGCGGCGGATGTTTTCGACGCGATCCACGTCGGTGAATCCCAAATCCTTGTTCAAGCCGTGGCGAATATTGTCGCCATCGAGCAGAAAACTATGCTTGCCCAGGGCATAGAGTTTCTTTTGCACCAGATTGGCGATGCTGGATTTGCCGGCACCGCTCAGTCCCGTGAACCACAACAGGCGAGGGCGTTGATGCTTGAGCCTGGCGTGTGCATCGCGATCCACGTCGAGAGGTTGCCAGTGAACGTTGCTCGAGCGGCGCAATGCAAAATGCAAAATCCCTGCGGCGACGGTGGCGTTGCTGATCTTGTCGATGAGAATAAAGCCGCCGAGCTCGCGGCTCGCTTCATAGGGCTCGAAAATCAGCGGCTTGTCCGTTGACAGATTCGCGACGCCGATGGCATTGAGACTTAAAGTCTTGGCCGCAAGATGTTCCAGCGTATTGACGTTCACTTGGTATTTCGGACTATGGATTGTCGCGGTCACGAATTGCGATGCGAGCTTCAGCCAGTAAGGGCGGCCCGGCAGCAAGGGCTCATCGGCCATCCAAACCAATGTCGCTTCGAATTGATCTGCAATTTCAGGTGAAGCGTCCGCCGCAGCGAGCACGTCGCCGCGGCTGCAATCCACGGCATCGGCCAGCGTAATGGTGACGGATTGGCCCGCGACCGCCTGTTCGAGATCCGAGTCCAACGTCACAATTCGCGACACCGTAGAGGTTCTCCCCGACGGCAGCACACGAACTGCATCGCCCGTACGAAGACGTCCTTGAGAAATCAATCCGGCGAATCCGCGGAAGTCTAAATTCGGGCGGTTGACCCATTGGACGGGCATACGAAACGGCCGTCGCTGTGCACTGAGGCTGTCGATTTCCACGCTTTCCAAGAGGGTCATGAGCGGCTGACCCGAATACCAGGACGTGTAGCGCGAGCGAGAGACGATATTGTCGCCGTGGAGGCTTGAAATCGGAATTGCGCCGAAGCTTTGGATGCCGATGCTGTCGGCAAACATGCGATAGTCGCTGACGATTGCATCGAATGAGGCTTGGGCGTACTCGACCAAGTCCATTTTATTGACCGCCAAGACGACTGTTCTGATTCCGAGCAGGTGGACCAGATAGCTGTGCCGGCGCGTTTGGGTCAGGATTCCTTTGCGCGCGTCGACCAGGATGACTGCGAGGTCCGCCGTCGATGCACCGGTGACCATGTTTCGGGTGTATTGCTCGTGGCCGGGCGTGTCCGCGACGATGAACTTGCGTTTCTCGGTGGCGAAGTATCGATAGGCGACGTCGATGGTGATGCCCTGTTCCCGCTCCGCAGCGAGCCCATCGACAAGGAGCGCAAAATCCATATTTTGTCCTTGCGTGCCGATGCGCTTGCTATCGGATGCCAGAGCCGCAAGCTGATCCTCGAAGATCATTTTACTGTCGTAGAGCAGGCGCCCGATCAGGGTTGATTTTCCGTCATCGACCGAGCCGCAGGTAATGAACCGCAGCAGCGACTTGTTCTGCTGCTTGAGCAGATAGGCGTCAATGTCTGACGAATCGGCGGGCGCGCGCGTCATCAGAAGTATCCGGCCTGCTTTTTCAGTTCCATCGAAGCGGCTTGATCGTGATCGATGGCGCGGCCCTGCCGCTCCGAAGTGGTGGCCAGGAGCATCTCCCGGATGATTTCGGGCACGCTCGCCGCGCTGCTTTCGACCGCGCCGGTAAGGGGATAACAGCCCAAGGTTCGAAACCGAATTGCACGCTCGACCATGGTTTCGCCTGGGCGCAGCCGGAAGCGCTCATCGTCGATCATGAGCAGCAATCCATCGCGCTCGACAGTTGGACGCCGCGCGGCAAAATACAAAGGCACAATTGGAATTCGCTCGAGGTGTACGTACTGCCAGACGTCGAGCTCGGTCCAATTGGAAAGCGGAAACACTCGAATGCTCTCGCCCTTATTCTTCCGAGAGTTGTAGATATTCCAGAGTTCCGGACGCTGATTTTTAGGATCCCAACGGTGATTCGCGGAGCGGAAGGAAAAGACGCGCTCCTTGGCGCGCGATTTCTCTTCATCGCGGCGGGCGCCCCCGAAAGCGGCGTCGAAGCCATGATGCGACAGCGCCTGCTTTAGGCCCTCGGTTTTCCAAAGGTCGGTGTGCAGCGCGCCGTGATCGAACGGGTTGATGCCACGCGCCAGGGCATCGGGATTTTGGTGCACTATCAATTGCATGCCGCTGCGCGCCACTTGATCCCGCATCTCGTACATGGCGCGAAATTTCCAAGTGGTGTCGACGTGCAGCAGCGGGAAGGGCGGGGCGGCAGGGAAGAATGCCTTGCGGGCCAGATGCAGCATGACCGCACTGTCCTTGCCCATCGAATATAGCATCACAGGTCTTTCGCAATCCGAAACGACCTCACGCATGATGTGAATGCTTTCGGATTCTAGCCGCTGCAGATGAGTCAGAGTGACGAGGTCATTCTGCGTCGGATGATTGTTCATGTAGGACAAACCTACGCGGCCGAATGCGCAGCCGTCAAGCAGACACCGGAACGGACCAAGGCGAGCGGCGGCTAAAGTGCAACTAAGTGGTTGCGCGACGCATTGGCGTGCGCTAATATGCATCCAGGAGGTTGCATATGACCACATCGACTGATCGGATTGAACGAAAGGTAATGATCAACGCCCCTCGGTCCCGCGTATGGCGCGCCGTATCGGATGCCGGCGAGCTTGGCGATTGGTTCGGCGTCAACTTCAAAGGAAAGGCCTTTGTCGCCGGACAACACATCCAGGGCAAGATCACTTACCCCGGTTACGAACACCTGACCATGGACGTGCTGATTGAACAAATTGTACCGCCGCAGCGCTTGTCCTGGCGCTGGCACCCGGCTGCCATCGATCCCAAAGTCGACTATTCGAATGAGCCCACGACTCTGGTGGTTTTCGATCTCCAGGAGGTCGAGGGCGGAACGATGCTGACCGTAGTCGAATCGGGATTGGATAAAATCCCGTTGGCACGGCGCGCTGACGTATTTCGCATGAACAGCTCGGGTTGGGACGAACAGATGAAGAACATCAAAAATCATGTCGCCAAGGCGTAGAGCGGCTGCCAAGGCTAAGCCGCTGCAAAATTACGCGCCGCTGTTCGCGGCTTTGGGAGATGAAATGCGGCTGCGGCTGGTCGCCGCCCTATGCGTGGGCGGTGCCATGTCCATTACGCAGCTAACCTCGGGGACCGAAATCTCGCGTCAGGCCATCACCAAGCACTTAAGTGTGCTGGCAGCGGCAGGGCTGGTCCGCGATGTGAAGATCGGCCGAGAACGGCTGTGGGAATTCGAGTCAGCACAGTTGGATGAGGCCCGCCGGACATTGGAGCTGATCGGTCAGCAATGGGATCATGCCCTTGCGAAACTGAAGCTGGCCGTGGAAGGCAATCCTTCCTGAGGGCCTACGGGCGCTTCAAAACACGGCAAACTCCTATATAATCCGCGCGCACTTCCGATTCGGTTTGCTTTGGACCCGAGCATCGGCCTGAAAAGATTACGATTGGCGCTGTAACTTGTTGATTTATAAAGCGCCCGTAGCTCAACCGGATAGAGCACCGGCCTTCTAAGCCGGCGGTTGCAGGTTCGATTCCTGCCGGGCGCGCCATCTGAAAGTCGGACGTACGACGATGGTGGACGTAGCTCAGTTGGTAGAGCCCCGGATTGTGATTCCGGCCGTCGCGGGTTCGAGTCCCGTCGTCCACCCCACCTTCGGTGTTGGGTGCGAGTCGAGCGAGTGCGTTGTTGGACAAGGTTTTCGGGCCGTTAGCTCAGCTGGTAGAGCAGTTGACTCTTAATCAATTGGTCGTAGGTTCGATCCCTACACGGCCCACCATT
>DASXOY010000021.1:0-98041 GCA_036493935.1 Steroidobacteraceae bacterium
AATGAGGCGCTGCACTGGATTTGCGTTCCCGTGATCCTGTGGTGCGTGCTCGGCTTTCTGTGGATTGCCCCGTTTCCCGGCAGTATTCGCGGTGCGGTCCCGGCGGCGAACTGGGCCACGCTCATTTCATTGCTGGCCGTCGTCTACTACGCGTTTCTGTCGGTGCCGCTGGCGCTCGGCATTCTGCCTCTGTTGGCGCTGATGCTGTGGTCGATCGATATGCTCAGCGGCAACGGTGTGGCGCCGCTATGGCTGATTTGCGCGAGCTTGTTCGTTCTGGCTTGGATCGGCCAATTCATCGGCCATGCCATCGAGAAAAAGCGCCCCTCCTTTTTCAAGGATCTGCAATTTCTTCTCATCGGACCGATGTGGCTGCTCGCCAATCTCTACCGCCGCTTCGGTATCCGCTTTTCGTCTCGCGCCTAGGCGGCCGTGGTTTGCCTCATTGGCGCAGAGGCTGAGCGCGCCGACATCTGCTCTTCGAGCGCCTCGCGAAGCGCCTCGAATTGCGCGAGCTGCATGCACGCTCGCCGCCAGGCGACATCGGCTAACGTCGACGCTTCCAGCAAGACGACACACTCGGTTTGCAGGCTGCGTATGGCCGACAGCAGCGCAAACCAGCGCCGCTCGATCACTTCGCCGGCTTCATCAGCGCCAGATTCACGATCTACCGCGACGAACCCCATGGATTAACTCAGTCCGAGCATGCTGTCTTCGAGCAGCTCGATTTTCGCGTAGGTCCGCGCCTCGCGCGCTTCTGCGCGGCGTAAGCGGTCGCGAGCGGTGCTGATGAGCGCTGCGTTGGCTTCGGGGTTCGCCCCGAGCGCCAAATACTCGGCACGCGCGATGATGCTCGCCTCGCGTGCCTCGCGCCATTCGAGTTCCAGATCGTCCATTCGGTTATCGAGTTCAAGGTCGAGACTGCTCATGGGTGGCCTCCTCCCAATGGGTAGAGTCACGATGCTGCCTCGCCAATGTGACGATTGAAGGACACCCGGCGTGATTGTTCTAGGACGCGGGTGTGGAAGCAGGCCTCGCCTTCTTGAGGGCCGCGGCTAGGCGGGCGCGGCCAAGCCACGAACCGGTTCCAGGCCCGGCTGTCCGCACCACCGCAGTCGGCATGGAGCCGGCACTGCGCCGATGAAGCGCGCGCCACGGTGAACTCCAGATGTCGCAAACCTCGTTCATTCCCTTACCCCTACGCGGCCTGGCCGAGCGGCAGCGCCACCGGCAACGCCTGGACTTGAGCCCGCAGCTTGGGCCAGTCGATCAACCGCAATTGGCCATTCATGTCCTCGACGAGTGAAGTGCAGCTTTCGACCCAATCGCCGTCATTGCAGTACAAAATGCCGTTGATGTCGCGCATTTCCGCTCGATGTATATGCCCGCAAACCACCGTCTCGACCCCCCGCTTGCGGGCGGCCTGCGCCACAGCATCTTCGAAGCTGCCGATGTATTGAACCGCGGTTTTGGCCTTGTTCTTGAGATACGAGGAGAGCGACCAGTGCGGCAGATCGAATTTGCGCCGCAACCAATTGATATAGGGATTTGCCGCCAGCAGCACGTCGTAGATGTTGCTGCCCAATTTCGCGAGCCAGGGACTGCATTTCACGACGCTGTCGAATTCGTCGCCGTGCAGCACCAGCATCTGCCTTCCGTCTGCGCCGCGATGCACGTACTCGCGGTGTATTTCCAGATTGCCGAAGACGGCTCCGTCGAACTCCCGAAACACCTCGTCATGATTTCCGGGGACGAAAATCACCTTGGTGCCCCGCTTGGCTTTGCCCAAGATCGTGCGCAGCACATTGTTGTGCGCCTGCGGCCAGAACATTGATCGCTGCATGCTCCATACATCGATGATGTCGCCGACCAAGAACAGCGTCTCCATTTCGACGTGGTGCAAGAAGTCGAGCAGAAGATCTGCGCTGCATCCCTTGAAGCCGAGGTGAATGTCCGAAATGAAGACGGTGCGCAATCGCAGCGTTGGTAGGTTGCGGTCCATCATGTCTTCCTCCCAAGTATCCGAGACTCGTTACCCGTCACCTTCGCGGCTTGTTGTTACGAATCAATGACTCGAAAGAGAAGATTTGCTTACAAAAAAGAGGGTTAGCCGTGGAACGTCGCGTGAAACAATAGAAATGTGACTTATCTCTCGATAAACCGGTAGCCGAAGCCGCGCACGGTTTGTATGCAAGTTTCACAGCCGGGCTTCGCCAAAATTTTTCTCAGTCGCTGCACGTTCACATCAACCGTTCGCTCGTCGATATCGTGATCGCCTGCCCATACCTGGGCCAGCAGCTGCGTGCGATTGAATGCCTTGCCGGGATGCGACATGAGAAACTCCAGCAACCGATATTCCGCGCGGCGCACATTCAATGGCAGGCCTTGCGCCGTCGCGCCATTCGACGCCGTGTTGAGCATCAAGCGCTCGAGGTTCAGGGCCGCATTGCTGCCGGGCGGACGCGTGCGCAATACCGCGCGGATCCGCGCGACCGCTTCGTGAACCGAAAACGGCTTCGTGATGTAATCGTCGGCTCCCATGTTCAATCCGGACACGACGTCCTGCTCGCCTGCCAAATCCGACAGGATGATCAAGCGCATCAATTGCAAGTGACGTGCTGCCTGCACGCGTTCAATCAACTGCAGGGCCGCGAGGCCGGGCATGTTCCACTCGACGATGACCAGGTTGGGAGGGCGTTCCGCGATCACGCCGGCTGCGGCCGGTCCGTCAGTGATGGCCAGAACCACGAAGCCGGCCTGATTCAGCTGCTCGCGCAGCGGTTCGACAGTTGCAACGTCCCGATCGACGATCAGGATCTGCTTTTGACTCTCGACGGCTTGCATGCGCCTCAACATTAGAGGCGTTGCGGATTACAGTACTGTGACGATTTCTTGACTGCGCCTCTTCATTGATCTACCGCTGCAATGCGATTGGCGGCCCGCACGGAGACATAAGGATAGGCGCGCAGCGCATCCGGTCTGCGCCGCGCATTTGCCGCTGCGTCATTGTTGCCTGACGCGTTCCATGCGGCGAGCAGCAGCCCGAGCGCCAGCCAGTTAAGAGATGCCTCGCGCCGCATGGCCCAAAATGATCCGGGGCGGCAATTCGGTTGTGGAGTGATCGACATGGCGTTCTCCTCGTCGGTTGGTTCGAGGCCAGTGTCGGTAGAAAAGCGGTGCGCTTCGAAGACGCAATGCGGGCAATCGAGAGGCCAATTCTGACCAATCGTGGCACTGGGGCCCGGCTGCGCCGCCGAACTACGCTGTTAGGCTATGATTCCGCCATGAAAAAGCAGATTGCCATCGTCGAGGATGAGCCCGCGCTGCGCGAGAATTACGCCGCCGCGCTGGCGCGACACGGCTATTCGATCAAGACTTACGGCAATCGGCGCACCGCCATGCAGGGCTTTGCGGCCCGGCTGCCCGATCTGGCAATCATCGACATCTCGCTCGAGGACGAAGCCGAGGGCGGCTTTGATCTGTGCCGCGATCTGCGGGCGCTCTCAGCGGAGCTGCCCATTATCTTTCTGACCGCGAGGGACAGCGAACTCGACGCGGTGTCGGGATTGCGCTTGGGCGCCGACGATTTTTTGACCAAGGACGTGAGCCTGCCGCACTTGGCGGCGCGGGTCGCGGCTTTGTTCAGGCGCATCGATGCGCTGCGGCGGCCTGATAATGCGGCTGAGATCATCAGGCGCGGGGCCCTGTCCATCGACGGCGAAAAGATGCAGACCAGCTGGAACGGCTCGCCCGTCACGCTTTCATTGACCGAGTTTTGGATCGTGCATGCGCTGGCTCGCAATCCCGGGCACGTCAAGAATCGCCAGCAGCTGATGGATGCGGCAAACGTCGTGCTGGACGATAACACCATCACCTCGCACATCAAGCGGATGCGCCGCAAGTTTCAACAGGTCGACGAGGCATTCGATGCCATCCAGACCGTATACGGAATGGGCTATCGCTGGGTCGAGTGAGCATTCGACTTCAATTGCTGATCGTTGCGCTCACCACGCTGGTGTTGCCGTGGGCAGGCTGCCAATATGCCCGGGAGCTCGAGACCGCGCTGCGCAGCTCGCAGGAGCAATCGCTGCTGGCGAGCGCCGGCACCATCGCCAACGCGCTGTCCGCGCAACCGCAACGGGTATTTCACGACGCCGGCGATAACCAGGCATTTTCGGCGGCCGCGGGTGATCTTTATGTCTATCCGCTGGTAACTCAGCCGCTGCTCGACGGCTATCGCGAAGATTGGGACGTCCCGGCCGAACCGACCTCGCTGCCCACACAGACCGGCTATCGCGCGCGTCTGCAGGCGGGCTCCAGTGAACGCTTCTTGTACTTGTTCATCGAAGTCGACGACACGCATTTTGATGCGCAACCCTACAATGTCCGCCCCGACAAGGATCGCTTCGACCGGGTGAACCTGACGCTGGATGGTCCGAATGGAACGGCGTCGTATTTTTTCGGCACGGACGCGCCAGGACTGATAGGCGCGCAAAGCGTCGTCAAGGGCGATGATGGCTCGGAGCGGGTGGCCTTGGAACCTCGCATTCAAGCTTTCTGGCTGCAGACGGCCGCCGGCTACCGTCTGGAAGCGCGCATACCCCTGAGCTTCGTCGGCCATCATCTCTGGGTGGAGGCCGTGGATGGCCGCGGCAAGGGCCGCGCAGGTTTTGGGGCGCCCGATTCCCAAGGCGGCCGGCTATTTTTTTCGACCCCCGGGCTCGATACTCTGCTCCAGACCTTCATCGGCGACGGCACCCGCGCCACCGTCATCGATGCCAATGCACTCAAGCTCGGCACTGCCGGAAACATTTTCTCCAAGAAGCGCAATGAGATCGAGGATTCCGAACCCATTTGGTATCGCTACTTCATGGGTGTCGATACTTCCGAGATGCCTACGCTCGCCTCCGCGCCGGATCGCCTGAGCGGCGATAGCGTCGAGGCTGCGCTCAAAGGCCGGCCGCATGCTCAGTGGGTGATCAGCGGACGGTCGCGAGAATTGTTGCTCACGGCCGCGGCACCGATCGTCATCGATGGCCAACTGCATGGCGCGGTGGTCTTGGAGCAGGCTGCCGATCAACTGCTGGCGCTGCGCGACCGGGCGCTCAGCCGGTTGTTCAACCTCACCTTTATCGCCACGGCGGCCGCAGTCATCATCATGTTTGCCTTCGCCACCTGGATCAGCCTGCGCATAGGCCGGTTGCGCAATGCGGCGGAATCGGCGGTGGGCAGCGACGGCAGGATTCGATTGAACATGCCCGGGTCGGCCGGCGCAGATGAAATCGGCGCTTTGTCTCGCGGCTTCGAAAGCCTGTTGGCGCGCCTAAACGAGCATACCCAGTATCTGCGCACGTTGGGCGGCAAGCTATCGCATGAGCTTCGCACTCCCCTGACCATCGTACGTTCTTCCTTGGACAATCTCGAGTCGGAAGGTCTGCGCGATGATCAGCGCCGCTACATCACCCGGGCCCGCGAAGGCACTCAACGGCTGCAATCCATATTGAGTGCGCTGGGTGCGGCGGCACGGGTCGAAGAGAGCATCAAGCAGTCCGAACGAGTGAATTTCGACCTGCGCGAGCTGGTGAATTCCGCGGTGGCCGCCTATCGAGATGGATTCCCCGAAGCTCATTTCGTTGTTGAAGTGCCGGACGGCCCTTGCTTTGCGAGAGGAGCACCTGACCTGATGGTTCAGCTGCTCGACAAGCTCGTCGAGAATGCCGTGGATTTTTGTCCTGCGAAAGGCGCCATCACGGTCAGGCTCGAGCGTGTGCAGGCCAATTATTCGTTGCAGGTCGCCAACGACGGGCCGCTGATTCCCCAAGAGCTCATGGGTCGACTGTTCGAATCATTATTCGAACAGCGCGAGGGTGGCGACGACAAGCCGCATTTCGGGTTGGGGCTGTACATCGTGCGGCTCATCGCCGAGTTCCACGGCGGCACCGCCGTTGCAGTGAATCGGGAGGACGGCACCGGCGTGGTCTTTATCATCATGCTGCCGCTGATTTAAAGTCAATGATCAAAGGTATTGCCATGAGCGAATCACCACTATCCGAGGAAGAAGCCACCTGGCGCCGGCGGTTTGCCTCTCGCGCCAACAATCGCGCATGGACGCTTTCGGAGCAGAAATCGCGAACGCCGCAGGAAGACCGGGAAATGCTCGATGCCGCGCACGCGTCGATGCATCTGTGGAGCACCATTGGGACTGCGCGGAATGTCGCATCGGCACAATTGCTGCTGGGTCAGGTGCACGCGCTCCTTGCGAATGCTCAATACGCGCTGCCCTACGCACAAGCCGCGCACGTCTATTTCACCTCCAATCCGAGCGAACCCGGGCAGGTGGCCTTTTCGCATGCGGTAATGGCGGCCGCCGCACACAGCGCAGGAAATTCGGCACTCCACGAAACTCACTATCTGGCTGCGATAGCTCTGATCGGCAAATTGCCGAACAAGGAAGAGAAGGCGAATCTCGAGGCAACGCTGAATGTCATCCCAAAACCGGGGACACCGCGTTCCTAAGCGGCCACCCCCGAGCTAACCGCATCGCCCAACGGCAGCTCGCCGGTGACGGGTTGCCCTTCGTGGGTGAGCAGCCATTCCTTGCGATCGATGCCGCCGCCGAATCCCGTCAATGAGCCGTCGGCACCAATCACCCGATGGCAGGGAACGATGATGGCGATGGGATTGCGCCCGTTCGCAAGCCCCACGGCCCTCGACCCATTGGGATTGTTCAGCCGCTTCGCGAGCTGACCGTAGCTGCGCGTTTCGCCGAAAGGGATCTTGGTCAGCTCCCGCCAGACGCGTTGTTGAAATTCCGTGCCTTGCATGCGAAGCGGCAGATTGAATTCGCGGCGAGAACCCGCGAAATATTCTTTTAGCTGGCGCGCGGCAGCAGGCAGCGGATCGATCGTGGCATTTTGCACCCAGTCGCCATTCAGGTCGGGCAGCTTGGTCGGCTTGTTGCGGTACAGATTCATGTACAAGCCGGTCAGCGCCGTACCGTCGGACGTCAGCATCAATCGGCCGATGGGACTGTCGACATAACAAAAAGCGTTCATGGCGCTACTCCTGATGATTGCCAAAGATAATGGGCCGCGTAGGCGCGCCACGGGCGCCAGGCCTCGGAGCGCTGTTGCAATTGCTTCTGGCTCGCGCCCGCCGCGCGCATCAATACCAAGTCACCCGTGGGAAATGCATCGGGCCAATGCAGCGCGCGCATGGCGATATAGTTCGCGGTCCAGTGACCGATGCCCGGTAGACTCATCAAGCTTTCGATTTGCTCTTCAACATTGGATGCATAGGCCAGCACGATCTTGCGGCCCGAGACCGCGTGTGCAAGGCCCGCCAAACATCGGGCGCGTGATCCCACCATTCCGAGCGCGGCGATTTCTTCCGCGGCGATGGCGGTCATCCGGTCCGCGGTGGGAGCCAAGCGATTGAGCTGCGCATAGGGAGTTGCAATGGGTTCGCCGAAAGCTTGGGCCCAGCGTCCGGTTAGCGTGCTCGCTCCCTTCACAGATACCTGTTGTCCCAGCACCGTGCGCACCGCCAATTCGAAGCCGTCAAATGCACCGGCGACGCGCAATCCCGGCAAGCGGCGCACGGTGGCGGCGAGAATCTCGTCCTGGCGCAGCACCGCCCGCACCGAATCCGGAGCGGCGCCCAGATCAAACAATTGCTTTACCCGGCCGATGACCGCGCCGATGACGGGAGTCAGCGCGGGCGAGATCTCCAAATTAAGAGCGCTGTTGCCGGGATGCATGGACACTGCAATCCAGCCTTTCGCATCGCCGATGGCAACGGTGCGGCGATAGTGCGTCTCGTCGGCCATCTCGACGCCGGGAATCGCGCGCAACCGCAGATAAGCCAACAAGCTCTTCCATGCCAGCGGCGGCCTGAATTCCAGCTGAACGCTCAATGTGTCGGCGTCGATCGCTTTGCCGCGAATCGCGCGCGGACTCAGGCCGTATCTCGATTTGAACAAAGCATTGAATCGCCGCACGCTGCCGAAGCCGCTGGCAAAAGCAATGTCAGTCAGAGTCAGCGAGGTTTCGCGCAACAACCGCTTGGCCAACAGCAGGCGCTGCGTCTGCGCCAATTCGATCGGTGAAACGCCAAGCTCCGATTCGGTGACGCGGCGCAAATGCCGGTCGCTCACTCCCAATGATGCCGCAAGATCGCCGACGCGCGCGCTCGACAGCGCATGTTCTTCGATGCCCGCCATGGCGGCGCCGACCAATCGGCTGATTGCATCGACAGGCGCCAAACCGGGAGCTCTTTCCGGTCGGCAGCGCAAACAAGGTCTAAAACCTGCGCTTTCGGCGGCCGCAGGATTCGAATAAAAGCGCATATTTTTGCGATTCGCAGGCCTGGCCGTGCAAATCGGCCGGCAATAAATATGCGTCGAGGTGATGGCTACGTAAAATTGGCCGTCAAAGCGGCGATCGCGGGCTCTGGCCGCGCGAAAACAAGCATTCGAATCGAGTTCCATGCAGGTAGATTAGCCCCTATTCGGGGCTAATACTCGCCGTTTTCGGACCTCGATATCGGTCCCGGATTTCGGGCCGAGATTGATCTCTACGCCAAGGTCGCCTTGAATAACACCATCATGCGCGCCCAGGCTTTTTCTGCTTGATCCGCGTTGTACACCTGCGAATCCGGTGGACACCAGCCATGCTTAGTGCCGGCATACACCTCGATTTCGGCAGGCAGCTTGGCTTTGGCGAAAGCTTCTTTCAATTCATCTTTCACCTTGGGCTGCTGTTGATCGTCGTTTTCGGCAATCGCAATGAGAAAATGCGCTTTCATCTTGGGGATGAGCAAATGAGGGCTTTCAGGCTTGTCGGTCGCAAGACCGCCGCCATGAAAGGTGGCACCGGCGCCGACCCGGTCGGGAAATGCCGCCGCGGTTCTGAATACGAACGGGCCGCCCATGCAATATCCGGTAGTTCCCATCTTTTTCTTTTTATCGACCGACGGATGCGCGTCCAAGTAGCCGACAAAAGTCGTGGCATCGGTGAGTGCCGTTGCGGGCGAGAGCGTGCCCGCCAGCGACATGAGTGCTTGCCGCGTCGCAGGATCGCCGAAATCCGGATGCTCGGGTGCCGTCGGTGCTTTTTTGGTTCGATAGAAGGGATTGATCACCAGCACGGTATAGCCGGATTCGGCGAGCCGTTTTCCCATCTGCCTGAAGGCAGGCCGCAATCCAAAGATGTCCGGCCAGATCAGCACGGCCGGATGACGGCCTTTCGCAGGATGCACGACATAGGCATCGCAGGTGCCGTCCGGTGTCTTGATCTCGACTTCGGATTCAGTGGTGTCCGCCGCATCGGCCAACCGAGGCAAGATTGCGGTCAATCCCACGCCCAAGGTCAGCGCGCCGAATTGCCTTCGCGACAGGTCTCGAGCGCGGGAAACCGTATACATCTCGTCAAAATCGTCCTTCTCACACATAGTGTTCTCCGTTTGATCAACCGCGGGTTACATGAGCTGAAATGGCTTTCCAGGAATTGCCTTGGCGGGTCCAGACATCCGTGTAGCGGCCATGAGTTTGGCTTCCATCAGGCAGGCTGTAATGCGTGCGGCCATGGATGATGGCAATGTCGCCGAAAAAGCGAATGAGCACATTCTCTGCGCGCAGATTCGAAATGCTCACCGGTATTGCCGTCTGCTCGAGGAAGCCCTTGCGATCCACCAGCGAGCCGTCGGGATTCGAGCAGTAAAAATCTTCCGCCAGCAGTTCATTGAAGCGGCGCACATCGCCCGCTTGCACCGAATCGATGTAATCGCGATTGAGGCCTTGCAAAATTTCGAGGTCGGTGGCGGCTTGGACGGGCATCTCTAGCGACTCCTATCGCCAAACTCTGAGCGCCGTGCGAATCGCGTGTCAAGCATTCGACGCGCGCAATCCCAGATGCCGCAATATGCCCTGCGCGGCTTCGCGCCCTTCGAACACGGCCGTGACCACCAAGTCCGATCCTCGCACCATGTCGCCGCCCGCGAAGATCTTCGGGTTGGTGGTTTGAAAGCGCGTAAGCGGCGCGCCGGACACCCGCACGCGGCCGTTGCCGTGAAGCTCGATGCGCTGCGATCGAAACCAATCGGGCGGGCTCGGCAAAAAACCAAAGGCGATGATCACCGCATCGGCGGCAATGGTTTCTTCCGTTCCCGGCACGACCTCGGGAACGCGGCGTCCGCGCGGTCCGGGCGGTCCCAAGCGAGTCTCCACCAGCTTCACGCCTTGCACGCGCTCGACGCCGACGATCTCGATGGGCTGGCGGTTGAAAAGGAAAGTTACGCCTTCTTCTTTGCTGTTCTTGTAGTCGCGGCGCGAACCCGGCATGTTGGCTTCATCGCGCCGATAGGTGCAGGTGACGCTGGCGGCGCCTTGGCGTATCGCGGTTCGATTGCAGTCCATGCCGGTATCGCCGCCGCCGAGAACCACGACATTCTTTTCCTTCATGTCGATGAATTCGGAGCCGTTCTCCAACTCAAGCTCGCGGTTGATGTTGGAGATCAGATAGGGCAGTGCTTCGTGCACGCCGGGCAGCTCCTCGCCGTCGAAGCCTCCCTTGACGTAGGTGTAGGTGCCCATGCCGAGAAAAACCGCGTCGAACTCGCTTTCCAGTTGCTCGAAAGCGATGTCGCGTCCGACTTCCGTGTTCAGGCGAAATTCGACGCCCATGGTTTCCATGATTTCGCGGCGCTTCTCGACCACCTCTTTTTCCAGCTTGAAAGGCGGTATGCCGAAGGTCAGCAGGCCGCCGATCTTGGAATAGCGGTCGAACACCACCGGCTTGACGCCGTTGCGCACCAGAATGTCGGCACATGCTAGGCCCGCAGGACCTGCGCCCACCACCGCCACGCGCTTGTTCGTGCGCGCCACATTCGACATGTCGGGCTTCCAGCCTTGCCGGAAAGCTTCGTCCGTGATGTATTTTTCAATGGCGCCGATGCTCACCGCGCCCAAGCCGTCGTTCAAGGTGCAGGCGCCCTCGCATAACCGATCCTGCGGGCAAATGCGGCCGCACATTTCCGGCAGCGAATTGGTCTGATGCGAAAGCTCCGCGGCTTCGAACAGCTTGCCGTCGTTGATCAGCGCCAGCCAATTTGGAATGTAGTTATGAACCGGGCATTTCCATTCGCAAAAAGGATTGCCGCAGGAGATGCAGCGCCCCGCCTGCTGAGCGGCGGATTCGGCGCTGTATTGCGCATAGATCTCGCGAAACTGGGTGGTGCGCATCTCGACGCTGAGCTTGTCCGGATCCTTGCGCGGAATATCGAGAAATTGCAGATGCTTGTCGGCCATGGCGGGGGCGTCGCGCTCTCTAAGCGGCGCGGCGCAGATTTTCCAGCAATGAGTCGATCGCGGACGCCTTCGGCTTCACCACCCAGAATCTGCCGATGTAGGTGCGGAAATCGTTGAGCAGCTGCGCGCCCCATTCGCTGCCCGTGGCCTCGACATGCTGTTCGATGAGGCCGCGCAGGTGCTGCACATGGGTGCCCATGCCCTCGGGCGACACGCGGTGGATATCGATGAGGTCGTGGTTGTAGCGGTCCACGAAATCGCGTTCCATGTCGAGCACATAGGCGAAGCCGCCGGTGAAACCGGCGCCGAAATTCACGCCCGTCGTTCCCAGTACGCACACCACGCCGCCGGTCATGTATTCGCAGCAATGATCGCCCGTGCCCTCCACCACCGCGAGCGCGCCGGAGTTGCGCACCGCGAATCGTTCGCCCGCCCGGCCCGCCGCGTAAAGTTCACCGCCGGTGGCGCCATAGAGACAGGTGTTGCCCATGATCACGGTGTCGCGTGCCACGAAACCGGATTGAGAGGGGTGCTTCAAAATGATCTTGCCGCCGGCCATTCCCTTGCCGACATAGTCATTGGCCTCGCCTTCGAGACGCAGATGCAGTCCGCCTGCATTCCAGACGCCGAAACTCTGTCCGACGGAGCCTTTCAAATCGACGACCAAGGGAGCCGCGCTCATGCCGGCATTGCCCCAGCGACGCGCGATCTCGCCGGAAATTCGGGCGCCCAATGACCTGTTGAAATTGCTGACGGCGTAGCTGAATTTGCCGCCGGTCTTGGTATCGATCGCCGCGCGCATGTCCCCCAGCATTTTTTCCGCGAGCGTCCCCTTGTCGAACGGCGCATTGCGGGGATCGAGACAGTATTGAGGCTTGTCCGACACCAGCGCGGCGTTGGCCAACACCGGCGACAGGTCCAACTTGCGTTGCTTCGAGGTTTCGCCGGGCAGGATTTCCAACAGCTCAGTCCGTCCGATCAGCTCGGCCAGGCTGCGTGCCCCCAAAGAGGCCATGATCTCGCGGCATTCTTGCGCGACGAACCTGAAATAGTTGATCACCATCTCGGGCAATCCGATGAAGTACTTGCTGCGCAGCACGTTGTGTTGCGTCGCCACGCCGGTGGCGCAATTGTTCAAATGACAGATGCGCAAATACTTGCAGCCCAACGCGACCATGGGCGCTGTGCCGAATCCGAAGCTCTCGGCGCCGATCAGCGCCGCCTTGATCACGTCCAACCCGGTCTTCAGGCCGCCGTCGGTCTGCAGCCGCACGCGATGGCGCAGCTCATTGGCACGCAGCGTCTGATGGGTCTCCGCCAATCCCAATTCCCACGGGGTGCCCGCGTACTTGATGGACGATAGCGGGCTGGCGCCGGTCCCGCCATCGTAGCCTGAGATGGTGATGAGGTCCGCATAGGCCTTTGCGACGCCGGCCGCTACGGTACCGACTCCGGGCTCGGCCACCAACTTCACCGATACCAAGGCTTGGGGGTTGACCTGCTTCAAGTCGAAAATCAGCTGCGCCAGGTCTTCAATGGAATAGATGTCGTGATGCGGCGGCGGCGAGATCAAACCCACGCCCGGACGCGCGAATCGCAGGCGCGCAATCATGTCGTTGACCTTGTGGCCGGGCAGCTGCCCGCCCTCGCCCGGCTTCGCACCCTGCGCGATCTTGATCTGCAGAACTTCCGCATTGATCAGGTATTCCGGCGTCACGCCGAAGCGGCCGGAGGCCACTTGCTTGATCTTGGAATTCTTCTCGGTGCCGTAGCGCACGGGATCTTCGCCGCCCTCGCCGGAATTCGAGCGCGCACCCAATCGGTTCATGGCGATGGCGAGCGCCTCGTGCGCTTCGGGTGAGAGCGCGCCCAGCGACATCCCCGCGCCGTCGAAGCGCGCGACGATCGCCGAAATCGGTTCCACCTGCTCGATCGGGATCGGCTCGGCGCCGCTTTTCAGGCGCAGCAGGTCGCGGACGCAAGATACCGGCCTTTCATTCACCAGCCCGGCGAACTGCCGATATTGCTCGTAGCTGCCCGTCATGACGGCTGATTGCAGCGTGGCCACCACATCCGGGTTGTACATGTGGTATTCGCCGTCGTGCATGTACTTGAGCAAGCCGCCTTGGCTCACAGGTTCGGTCTTGTCCCAGGCGCGCTTGGCTAAATATTCCGAATCGGCCTTGAGGTCCGTGAAGTCGGCGCCTTGAATGCGGCTGTCGGTGCCTTCGAAGCATAGCTGCACCACTTCATCGCTCAATCCAACGATCTCAAACAGTTGCGCGCTGCGATAGCTCGCCACCGTGCAAATGCCCATCTTGGACATGATTTTGAACAAGCCTTTGCGGATGCCGCGCCGATAGCTTCTGCCTAATTCCTGGCGGGCGATCGCTTCCATCTTGAGCACGCCCTTGCGCATCATGTCGAAAAGGGTTTGGTAGGCGAGATACGGATACACGGCGGTCGCGCCATAGCCGATCAGGCAGGCGAAATGATGCGCATCGCGGGCCGTGCCGGTTTCGACCAGGATGTTGCACTTGCAGCGCAGCCCGGTCGCAACCAGCCGATGGTGCACGGCGCCCGTGGCAAGAAGTGCGTGAACGGGTAGTTTGCCTTTGACCAGGTATCGATCCGACAAGAGCAGCACCAGCTTCCCTAAGCGCACCGCGGTTTCTGCGTGGTCGCATATTCTCGACAAGGCGGTTTTCAGGTCCAGATGCTCGTCGTACTGCAGATCGATGAATTCGTTGGGGACGCCGGACTCGGCGAGCGCCACGATCTGCCGCAGCTTGCGCTGCGAAAGAATCGGCGAGCTCAAAACGATTTGTTCCGCGTGCTTGGGTGCAGGCACAAAAATATTCGCCTCGGGGCCGATCTGCGTTTGCAGCGACATGACGATGCTTTCGCGCAAGCTGTCGATCGGCGGATTCGTGACCTGGGCGAATTGCTGGCGAAAATAATCGTATAAGGACCGCACCTTGCGCGACAGCACCGGCATCGGCGTATCGTCGCCCATCGAGCCGACCGCCTCGCTCTCGTCTTCGGCTAGAACGCGAATGATCTCGTCGCGCTCTTCGGCCGAAACGTTGAACATCTTTTGATACTGCGCGAGGACCTCGCGGTCGAAGGGCTCGGCCGCGAGCCGCGGATCGATGAGATCGGTCTGTAGGTAGCGCACCCCTTTCTTGAGCCACACCTTGTAAGGATGGCGGCTCTTGAGAAGATCATCGATGCGCCGGGTATTCAGGAGTTCCGAAGTCTTAAGATCGAGCGCCAGCATTTCGCCGGGTCCGAGCTTGCCTTTGTCGATGACGTCCTCGGGCGCGTAGTCCCATACGCCCGCTTCCGAGGCAATGGTAATGTGCCGATTGCGGGTGATGACCCAGCGCGCCGGGCGTAAACCGTTTCGATCCAGCGTGCAGCAGGCATAGCGGCCATCGGTGAGCACGATGCCGGCCGGACCATCCCAGGGCTCCATATGCGTGGCGTAATATTCGTAAAAGGCCTTTAAATCCGGATCGATCATGTCCACCGATTGCCAGGCCGGCGGCACCAGCATCCGCATGGCATGCATGGGGTCCAAGCCCCCAGCCAGCAGCACCTCCAGCATGTTGTCGAGCGACTGAGAATCCGATCCTGTGAGGGACACCAACGGCAAAATGTCTGCCAACTCCGGCAATAGCGGCGAATTGAACAGCGGTCCGCGCGCGACCGCCCAGCTGCGATTGCCCTGCACGGTGTTGATCTCGCCGTTGTGGGCCAGGTACCGATAAGGATGCGCAAGGCGCCACTGCGGCAGCGTGTTGGTGGAAAAGCGCTGGTGGAAAACCACCACCGAAGCTTCCATGCGCGGATCCTTAAGATCGGGATAGAACTGCGCCAGAAACTGCGGCATGACCATGCCTTTGTAGACGATGGTGTTGGACGAGAGCGACGGAATGTAAAAGACCGGATCATCGAGCTCGAGCTTTTTTTCGCAGCGCCGGCGCGCCATGAATAATTTGCGATTGAAGGCGGCCTCATCGATCTCGACGGGCGCGTTCACGAAAACCTGCTCAATGACAGGCAAGCTCTTCAGTGCCTCGGAACCGCATGCCGAAGGATCGGTGGGTAGTGCGCGGAAGCCGGCGACCTGCAGGCCTTCGAGCTGAAGTTGGGCTTCGAGCGTCTCGCGTCCCTGAGCGGCCTTGGCGGCATCACGGCTCAAGAATACGAGACCCGCGGCAAACACGGGCGCGAGGTCGAATCCAGCGTCCGCTCCGGCCGCCCTCAAGAATGCGGTCGGCTGCTTGATCAATAATCCACAGCCATCTCCCGTCTTGCCGTCGTTTGCGATGGCGCCCCGGTGCGTCAGCCGATTCAAGGAGCTGATCGCGGTCTCGACGACCCAGTGGCTGGCGCGATCATCGAGGCTGGCGATCAAACCAAAACCGCAGGAGTCCTTTTCATGCGCAGCTCGGCACAGACCCCAGTCGCCCCGGCGAGGATCGGCGCCGTGGAGGTGTGTATTGAACGCAGCAGTATCTTTCATCGTCATATCGCGCGCTGAAAATCCCAAGCCAAGACCCTGCGGCAGCCGCAGGGAGCTTTTAAAACAAGAACTTAAATTCGGTTCTAAGCGCTCAAAATCTTGGGCGCTTCAGGTTGGGGCAATCGCCGCAAAGCGAGCCGGTGTATGGAACTCACCTTATATGGATGGCGCCCCGATTGGCAAGCGCGAAAGTACCCCGTCAGCCTGCGATGTAGCGTTCCAGCTGCTCGATGTGCTGGCTCTGCTCTTGGATGACGGCTTTCACCAAATCGCCGATGGACAGCATTCCGACCACGCGCGCCGACTTCACCACCGGCAAGTGCCTGAATCGGCCATCGGTCATGAGTTTCATGCAATGATGAATGGTGTCGTCGGGCGTCACGCTGACCGCCGGCGAACTCATGATGTCGCTCACCGGCGTGTCGTGCGATGAACGATTTTTCAAAATGACCTTTCGGGCATAGTCGCGCTCGGAGATGATTCCCAGCAATGCGCCTTCGTGCATCACGAGCAAGGCACCCACATGCCGTGTCGCCATGATTTCGATGGCCCGCAACACGGAATCCGTGGGGGCGACGGAGAAAATCTGATTGCCCTTGATCTGAAGCAATTGACTTACGGTCTGCATACTTACCTCCGATATTGCCGCGATCGGACGCCCTTCCGTTCTCTTGACTATACTCGCGCCTCGAACCAGGACAACTTAAAAAAAGATGCGTGAATCCGAGCCGAATCCCCCCATCGCCGCGCTGCGGCCGCACCCCGTGGTTTCACCCAACGGCACGCGTGATGACCCCTATTACTGGCTGCGGGACGACACGCGCGAAAACCCGGAGGTGCTGGCCTATCTCAACGCGGAAAATGCCTACCGCGAACGCAGCATGCGCCGCGCCAAGCCGCTGGAAGATGCCCTGTACGCGGAAATCGTCGCCCGCCTAAAGCAGGACGACTCCACTGTCCCCTACCGAAAGAACGGCTATTGGTACAGCACGCGCTTCGAGCCCGGCAAGGAGCATCCGATATTTGTGCGGCGCAAGGGATCGCTCGATGCCGCGGAAGAGATCCTGCTGGATGCAAATGTCCATGCGGCTGCCCACGCCTACTACCGCATCGGCGCCATGGAGATCTCGCCCGACTCGAATTGGCTGGCCTATTGCGAGGACATTACCGGCCGCCGGCAATTCACCCTGAAATTCAAGGACCTTCGGGACGGAGAGATCCAGCCTGTCGCCATACCCGACGTCGAACCCGATTTGGCCTGGGCGAACGACAACCGGACCCTGCTCTATGTCGAGAAAGAACCGGAAACCCTGCTCGGCATTTACGTCAAGAAGCATGTGCTCGGGGAGGACCCGAAGCGCGACGTGCTGGTCTTCGAGCAAACCGACAAGAGCTTTTACACCGGCGTGACGAAATCGAAATCCGATGCGTTCATTTTCCTGCACATGGAAAGCACGTTGTCGTCGGAGTGGCGCTTCGCTCGAGCCGACGATCCGCAGCTTCGTTTCGAGATTTTCCTGCCGCACGAGCCGGACCATGAATATGACATCGAGCATTTGGGCGACGCCTTCATCGTCAGATCCAATTGGCAGGCCCGCAATTTCAGGCTGGCGCGCGCGCCGATCGCTGAAAACAGCGAGCGCAGCGCCTGGGTCGACGTCATGGCGCATCGCGAAACCGCCTATATCGATGACTTCGACGTGTTCAATGAATTTCTCGCGGTATCCGTGCGCAGCGGCGGTCTGCGCAAGATTTGCATCCACCGCTTAAAGGACGGCACGGAATTCTTCATCGCCAGCGGCGAAGCCGCGTATACGACCTCGATCTCCGTCAACCCGGAGTTGGATACCGAGATCGTGCGCTACACCTATTCTTCGCTCACCACGCCGGCGACGCTGTACGACTACAACGTCCGTTCAGGCGAGCAGCTGCTGCTGAAACGCGATCCGGTGCTCGGCGGTTTTGACCCCGCCGACTACGCCACCGAATTTTTGTTCGCGCCCGCGCGCGACGGCGCATCGATTCCAGTGTCGCTGGTATACCGCAAGGATTTCGTACGCTATGGCGCGGCGCCGCTGCTGCAGTATGGCTACGGCGCCTACGGCCTATCGATTGACCCGAGCTTCTCGTCTGCCCGCTTGAGCCTGCTCGATCGCGGCTTCGTGTATGCCATCGCCCATGTGCGCGGCGGCCAAGAAATGGGCCGCGCGTGGTACGACGCTGGACGGAAACTGCATAAGACAAACTCCTTCAATGACTTCCTCGATGTCACGCGCATGCTGGTGGAAGGCGGCTATGCCGCCAAGGACAAGGTATTTGCAATGGGAGGCAGCGCGGGCGGATTGCTCATGGGAGGGGTTGCCAACATGAGCGCGGGCGAATATCGCGGCATCGTGGCGCAGGTGCCGTTCGTCGATGTGGTTACCACCATGCTGGATGAAAGTATTCCGCTGACCACCAATGAATACGACGAATGGGGCGACCCGAAGCAGCCTGCGTACTATCGCTGCATGCTCTCGTATTCGCCGTATGACAATGTCATGCGCAAGGATTATCCGTCCCTGTACGTCACCACCGGCCTCTGGGACAGTCAGGTCCAATATTTTGAGCCGGCCAAGTGGGTGGCGAAGCTGCGCGCGCTGAAAACGGATCGCAACCGTCTGCTGCTGCACGTGGAAATGTCTGCGGGCCACGGCGGCAGGTCCGGGCGGTTCCAACGCTACCGCGAGATCGCGATGGAATATTCCTTCCTGCTTGACGAACTCTCGGAGTAAAAAAAAAGGCGCCGCGAGCGGGAGGGGGAAGCTTATCGCGGCGCCTTGGGGCTGACCCAAAATCGTGAGGGTTTATCGCTTGGCGGCCGTCTCCAGTGATGCGCGGAACGCCGGCGCATAGCGAGCGGCAAGACGGGCGGCGGAGGCCACGCGCGCGTCGATTCTTGCCAGGGAGAACTGGCCATCGCCACGGCGCACCAGCAGCGTGGCTTCACGGCTGCCCTCGGCAGCCAACAATCCGATGACTTTCGATTGCATACGGCCTAACCGAAGCAAGCCGCGTGCCAGACGGAATCCAAAGTAAAATCAAATGGTTAGCCAGATGGACCCTTAGGCGGACGTGACGCGAATTGTCCAAGCCTGACGCGCACCGCCCAAGCCCCCTGGAAACAGGTCCTAGGGACGGAGCAGCACGCAGGCCTGCGAATGCGCCTTGAGCGCTTTGCAAATCGAGCTCGCGCGCTTTTCGCTCAAGTTGGCAACCTGCAAACGGTACAGGGTTCCGGTCGCACCTTTCTTCGGCGATACGGTGGGCGACAATCCCGACAGCAGCTTGGGATATTCATGGTCGAGTTTTGTCCAGCGCTTATTCGCGGCGTCTGCACCCGACTTGAATGCGCCCAGCTGCACGGCGAAAGAGCCCTGAGACTTTTTGGATGCGTGCGCGGCCGCAGCCGTTTTCGACGGCAGGGGCTTCATGGCTGCGGCGGGTTTTGGCGGCTGGGCTTGAGCTGGCGGCGGCGGCACGACCGCTTGCGAGGGAGATTGAGCGGCGCCCGGCGTGGCGTCGGCAGCGGCCGGCGCGCCGTTCGGCGGCGCAGAAGCCAGCGTGAAATTCTCGACGCGAATGCGCGCCTCTTCAGCCCATTTACCTTCGGGGTACTGCTTGAGAAACGCCTGGTAGGCATCGAGGGTGTCGGTGTCGCGTGCCTTTTGCCAGTCCCGTTCCTCGTAGAGCTCTTTCACGCGAGCCTGGGCCTGAGCCGAGAATTCCCCGGTGGGATATTTCTTCAAGAACAGCTCGTATGCGTCCGTGGTGTTCGCGGCCCGGGTTTTTTCCCAGTCGCTCTGCTGGCGGCTGCACCCTGACAGGGCAAGCGCCGCGGTCAAGGACAGGACCCAAAACACTTGTTTGATGACCATTTTCACACTCTGCGGGGGGTTTTAAGGATGAGGGCATTCTACTTCGATTCACCGGCTGGCGGCGACGCCAAGCTCGTCACATCACAGGGCACCCCGATAGGATAAGAAGGGGTCATGGCCCAACAAAAACGCCGTTTTCTGGACAGCAGTTCGTCCACCCCCACCTTCATCGGCGAAAATTCCGTATTCGTCGGCGACATCCGCGGCACCGGCCAATTCGTCGTGTCCGGCGAAGTTCACGGCGACGGCGAATTGGATGGCGCGCTGAATTTATCGGCCTCCGGCAGCTGGCACGGACATGTCCGGGCACAGCAGGCAATCGTCGCAGGCACCATCCTGGGCGGTCTCATCGTCAAGGATAAGCTGGAGATTGGTTACACCGCGGTCATTCGCGGCAAGGTCAGCGCGCGCACCGTCGCGATCGCCAAGGGCGCCATCGTCGATGGCGAGATCGAAGTCACATCGGACACCCCTGTGATGCGTTTCGAAGAGAAGCGCGATTCCGAAGCCATGCCGGCTAAAAAAGCCAACAGCGGTTAGAAAAAGCACGCCGTCACTGTTCGCGATTGGCGACAGCGATTCAAAGTTGGTGTGTTCACGCGTAATCACGCATTCTAGCGGCATCGATTTAAGCCTTAGGCAAATGAAAGAATTCGATGTGATCATCATCGGCGGCGGCATTCATGGAGCCGGCGTGCTGCAAGCCGCCGCGGCCGCCGGTCACAGTGCATTGCTGATCGAGCGCCAAGGGTTAGCCGCGGGTACCTCGAGCCGGTCCAGCAAGCTGATACACGGCGGATTGCGCTACTTGGAATCCGGACAATTCGCGTTGGTGCGCGAGAGCTTGCGCGAACGCGCGATTCATCTGCGCATCGCCTCCGAGCTCGTGCAGCTGAAACCGTTTTATATACCGGTGTACCGCGACACCCGGCGCCGCCCCTGGCAGTTGAAGATCGGTCTTTGGATTTATGCGCTGCTCGGCGGCTTCGATGCAGCCACGCGCTTCGGCAGCGTGCCAAAATCGGAGTGGCCGGCACTCGACGGCCTGAGGACCGAAGATCTCGATGCCGTGATTCGCTATCACGATGCACAAACCAATGATGCGCTGCTGACGCGCGCGGTGGCGAAATCCGCATTGGGTTTGGGCGCGGAGCTGGCGATGCCCGCAACCTTTACCAGCGCCGCCTTGAGCGATCACGGCGTGACGGTGAGCTACGCGGTTGCGGGCACAACCTTGCAATGCAAGGCTCGAGTGCTGGTCAATGCTGCGGGACCCTGGGCTACGGCGGTTGCGCGCGCCGTCGATCCCCCCATTGCTATACCGGACGTGGACCTGGTGCAGGGCACGCACATCGTCATTCCGCATCCTTTGACCGCCGGGATTTACTACGTCGAAAGTCCGGCCGACGGGCGCGTGGTGTTCGTCATGCCCTGGGCGGGCGCCACCCTGGTCGGCACCACCGAGACACCCTACCGCGGCGACCCCGGCGAGGTGCATCCCTTGCCCGCGGAGGAGGAATATTTGCTCGCCGTCGTGCGGCACTATTTCCCCGCCTTGAAGGGATTGACCCGCGACGACATTACCGAGCGCTTCGCCGGCCTGCGGGTCCTGCCCGCCGCCACGCAAGCGGCCTTCGACCGCTCCCGCGAGACCATATTCACCACGGATCGAGACGTATGCCCGCGCGTGTTATGCATCTATGGCGGCAAACTGACGGGGTGGCGAGCGGCTGCGGCCCATGTGATGCAGCTTATTAGCCCCTCCTTGCCGGCCGCCGTGAAGCGAGCCGATACGGATCTGTTGATTTTGAGGAGACCGACATGAACAAGAAAGGCTTAGGCCTGGGTGCACTGGCGTTGTTCGCGACGCTGGCACACGCGGAGGACTATCTCAGCCCCACCGAAGAGCGGGTGCGCTTGTCGCTGGGCGTCGTTCGCCTCTCGAACCAAACCGATTTTCAGCTCGACAGCAGTGCGGGCTTGCTCGGTACTCCTGTGAACGCGGAGAACCAGTTCGGACTGGACAAGTCCGACTATGAAGCCAAGATCCAAGCCATGGTGCGTGCCGGCGAACGCCACCGTTTGCGATTCGATTATTTCTCCTTGGACCGCTCAGGCTCGACCACCGTGACCGACCCCATCGTGTTTCGCGACGTGACACTGCAGCCCGGCGATCCCTTGCTTTCCGACCTGTCGATCCGCACCTTCGGCATCACCTACGGCTATTCGTTCCTGCACGGCGACAAATACGAGCTGGCGGCCACCATCGGCATCGCCGATACCGACATCTCGGCGCGGGCGCGCGTGCAGACGGCGACGCGGCACGTGGATCAGACCGAGGATCAAGCGGGTCCCGTGCCGACGATCGGCTTGGATGCCACCTACGTGATCAGCAAGAGATTCTATGTCGACGGCCGCGCGCAGTATCTAAAGGTGCGCGTCGATGACCTGGACGGGACGCTCGGCATCTACGAATTTGACGCACTGTACCGCTTGCGTCCCAACATTTCGTTTGCGCTCGGCTATACCTTTTTCAAGGCAAATCTGATCTCGGCGCAGACCAAGCAAGCGGGATTTTTCAGCTTCAATTCCAAGGGTCCCGAGTTCGTCGTCAGGATCGCGTTCTAATTATTGTGAAGGCGCGCTCGGGGCCGCGCTGGGCTCGACCGAGAACTCGACCCGGTTGTTGGCGGCCGCGATCTTATTCCAGTCGCCGGCTGTGACCGCATCAGTGCGCGCGGGATAGGCCGTGCTGGGGTGCGCGGTCCCTGTGCTTTCAAGCGCCACGGTAATTGCCCCCGCGGTGCGTTGACGCGCGGCGGCCACCAGGTTTGCAAATGCCAGCGACTGGCGCTGCTGGCCGGACAACGCCTCATCGAGAGGATTGCCCACCAGATCGCAGCGGTTGACGGGGAGCGTCGGGGGAGCCGGCGCATAGCCATCGGTGGCATTTCCGGCGAGGCAAAACAGTCCCGCCGAGCTCGTGACCTTGACGGTGCCGTGAAATCCTTGTGCCTCGAGCTTGGTCAGCATGTCGCGCAGCGTATCCAGGCGGCTGCGGTCGAAAGCAATTTCACCGTACGGAACGGGCTCAATCCGCGTTCCGGGTCCGGAAGCAGCGCCCGCGCCCGGCGTCCCCGATTGCGACGTGGTGTTCGCGGCGAGCGCGGCCGTCAGATCCTTGACCGTGGCGCCGAGGTCGAGTCTCGAGCGCTGCAATTCGGCATTGGTGGATTTCAGGCCGGCGAGCTCGGCGCGCACGCCGGTCAATTCGTTGCGCGTGGTAACCCAGCTCGCGGCGAATGCAACGGCGACGAGGCATGCCGCCAAGATGCCGGCGATCCAAGGCCACGGCGATTTCGGCGGCGGCGGGAGCGGCGCAATCGGATCGGCGCCTTGAATCGGCATGCTGTTTCGCACATCGCTGATGATGCGCGTCGAAAAGCTGTCGAGGCTCGCGACGATGAAGCGGCGGATATCCACGGCTTGGTCCTTCACGGCCGTCTCGAGGCGGCGTCCCCAGTCGATGGGACCGCTGCCTGCGGGCCTTGACGGCGTGCGTTCGGAGGCGATGCCGGAATCGACCTCCACCGGATGCAGCGCCGCCTCAGCGGTGTCGCGCCGATCCGGCAGCAAATGCAGCTCGTACAAGACCTTCGACACGTCGACGGGCCGTACCTGCTTCGGCAGCACACCCATGGCGCCGAGGGCGCGCGCTTGACCGACATACAGTTCGCCTTCCTGCGAGGTGTACATCATGATCGGGATCATTGCAGTCTGCGGATTGCCCTTGATCGCTTTCACCGCCTGCAATCCATCCATGCCGGGCATGAGGTGATCCATGAAAATGGCATCGGGCCGGTTGCTTTTCAAATATTCGATTGCTTGCTCGGCGGACTCGGCCATGTCGACTTCGATGTCGTACTTCTCGAGCATGCGGCTCAATATGACGCGAGCCGATTTGGAATCGTCGACGACTAAGGCGCTTTTGCGAGCCATGAGATTAGTGTAGCGCAGTCCCTTGAAGCGTTGGTCACGGGGCGATCGCCGTCGTGCTCGTCGCGAATTCGCGACGAGCACGCGTAAGCTTTGGCCATGCCGGCGCGGCGCTGGGCGGGTTACCCCGTCCCGTTAGGCCTGATCGGCGCTCGGCGATTCCTTGTTCTGGGAGATCCAGGTCAACGCGGATTCGACATCGGCGAGTTCACTGGCGGTAAACCCCTCGATCCTGACGCCGGTGGCTTCGGCCTTTTTCTTGGCAAGTTCCGCGGCTGCAACGGAATGCACCCACACCAAACCGCGGCGCACTTTGGCAGTGAATTTTTGCTGTTTCTCTTCGTTCATTACCCACTCCTTAAATTTATCTGTGCAGTCTACGGTGCCGCGATGGCGCGGTCCATCCGCGCACTGTAGGCGTTGAGAACGCGCGAGACCACCCCTATGTATTGGTTGGCCTCCTCCCAGCGGAGCTCTTCAATGGCCTCGCGAATTCCCGGCAAGGTCTTGACGCCATAGCCGGTATGCGCGCCCGGCGCATATATCATGTGCTGATACCACTCCCGGCCCGGCAAGCCATGCGGATCCATCAAGCTCTGCTCGAGCAAGCCAAGAGTTGCATTTACACGGTCGCGCGCCGCCTTGCTCGACGGATCGGTGCCGGCATCGAGCCGCGCATATTCCTTGTCGAATGCCTTGGCGCTTTGCTCGAGTTTCGCCACGGCATTGTCGAGCTCGGCAAAATTAAGATAGGGCACATCGCTGAGGCGAGCCGGCGGAGCACGCGGAGTATCCGGATTCGCGGCCAACCTGTAGGACTCATCGTCCAGCAGCTTGTCAAGCTCGCCCGTCTTTGCGCGCATGCTGTCCGCGAGCTTGTGCAGCTCGTCATCGTAAGAGGCGATCGAGGCCGCGAAATCGCTTTCGCGCGCCGGGATCAGGTCCGCTTGCGCAGCCCGCAGCATGATCCGGCCTGCGACTTTCGCCAGCGTCACCCCATACTCGAATTTGGGATCGACGAAGCGCCGGAAGTGATCGAATGAATCGTACGCGGAATGATACACGCCGTAATCCGACTCACCCTCGAAGCCGAGGTTGATGGAATTTATGCCCAAGTGCTGCAAGAAGGGGGTGTAGTCGGAACCCGATCCCAGCGCACCCAATTGCAAATCTCCGTTGGCACCGGAACGTGTCGCGGGTTCGCCGCGAGCCGGTTCGAAAGTCGAGACTCGCCGCTCGGCCAGTGATCGGGCCAGCACGCTGCCGCCCGTCTCGGGATCCTTCACGTCGCGCGCCACTTCGCTCAAGAAGTGCTGGACGGCGTGGCTGCCTTCCGCCTGCAGGAAACCGCGTCCGTTGGTATCGGAATTGACGTAGAGCACGGCCTTTGATTTCAGCTCCGCGGCATGCTGCTCCGCCCATTCGGTGGAACCCAGCAAGCCCGGCTCCTCGCCATCCCAACTGTCGTAGACCAAAGTACGGTGCGGTTTCCAGCCTTCCTTCACCAGCTTCCCGATCGCCTTGGCTTCCGCCATCAGCGCGACCTGACCGGAGAGCGGATCCAAGGCGCCGAAGACCCAGCCGTCATGATGGTTGCCGCGAATGATCCACTGATCAGGCTCTTCGCTGCCGCGAATTTTTGCCACCACATCGTAGATCGGTTTCTGGCTCCAATCCGACAGCACCTTCATGTGAACGCGAGCCGGCCCGGGACCCAAGTGGTAAGCGAACGGCAGGCCGCCGCGCCACGATGGCGGTGCAACCCGGCCGCCGAGTGCCGCCAGCAAGGGTTCCGCATCCGCGTAGGAAATCGGCAATACCGGAATTTTAAGCAAGGTCTTGGCGTCCTTGAGTGCCAGCCGCTTGGCGGATGGAACCGCTCCGACGCCGGGGGTCAATGGATCGCCGCTATACAAGGTCAGATCCTGCACCGAGCCGCGTTGCACGGCATCGCGGGGCCGGTAGCCGCCTTTCGGATAGACGTCGCCCGCGCCGTAGCCGTCGTCGCGGGGATCGGAATAGATCAGGCAGCCCACGGCGCCGTGCTCATAGGCCAGCTTGGGCTTAAGTCCGCGCCAACCGCCGCCGTAGCGCGTGATCGCTATCTTGCCTTTGACGCTGACTCCCTCGCGCCCGAGTTCCTTGTAATCGTCGGGCATGCCGTGATTGACATACACCAGTTCCGCGGTCACATCGCCGTCGGCGCCATAGACGTTGTAGGGCGGCAGCTCATCCTTGGTTTGCGTCGAGGTGGCGTCGCCTTCGATCGGCGGCTCGCTCAAGCGAGCCTTGAAGTGTGTGGGCGCGACGAGCTCCACGGATACCTCCTTGGGAGTCGGGTACAAAACCGAAAAAGTTTCGATCGCAGCGTCCCATCCCCATTCGCGGAATTTGGCGAGCTGAAATTCGGCATTGGCCTTGTCGTGCGGCGATCCCACATGGTTCGGCGCGGAGCTCATCTGCTTGAGCCATTCGCGCAAGTCCGACGCCGACAGGTCCGCATCGAAGCGCTGTTCGAGCTGCGTCTCGGCTGAGGCGGCGGCGCTGGAGAAGCCTTCAAGATCGTTGCCGCCCGGGATATCGGCCGCGGCCGTGGCCGCCCAAGCTGCACCTAAGGCCGCGGCGATGAGCACCGTCGAAATGCGCGGAATCGTTACCTTCACTTACTTCTCCTCTATTCGCGGATACCGGTGCCGCGGTTCAACAGGGTCACCGCCAAGGTAAACATCACGGCGGCGGCGGAAATCATGATGGCATAGGCCAGGCGCAGGTCGACATCCGAGCTGCCGAGAAAGCCGAAGCGGAATGCACTCACCATGTACAAAATGGGATTGGCGCTCGACGCCACGTGCGCCCATCCCGGCAGCATGGTGACCGAGTAAAACACGCCGCCGAGATACGTCAGCGGCGTCAGCACGAAAGTCGGGAACCAGGAGATCTGATCGAAATTCTTCGCGAACAAGGCGTTAATGAATCCGCCCAGGGCAAAAATGACGCTGGTCAGGAATGCGGCGGTGATGATCGCCACCACATGCGTGATCGACAAATGCGTGAAGAACAGCGAAATCACGGTGACCACCGACCCCACGAGCACGCCACGCAGCACGCCGCCCATGGTATAGCCGGACACGATCAGCCAATTGGGCAGCGGCGACACCAGCAACTCCTCGATGTGCTTGCCGAACTTCGCGCCGAAAAACGAGGAAACGACATTGCCATAAGAAGTCTGGATCACGTTCATCATGATGATGCCGGGCGCCATGAACTGCATGTAGTCGTAGCCGCCGACCTGGCCGACGCGCCTGCCGATCAAGCTCCCGAAAATCACGAAGTACAGCGTGGCGGTGACGGCGGGCGGCACGATGGTCTGGCCCCAAATCCGCACGATGCGGCTGAACTCGCGGATGATGATGGTCTTGAAGCCGATCCAATCGGTGAGCGCGCGCGATTCGGACATCACGAGGCCTTGGCTGCGGCGGTCTTGACGCTGCCGTCGACCAGGCGGATGAACAGCTCCTCGAGCCGGTTGACCTTGTTGCGCATGCTGTTGACGGCGATTCCCTGCGCCGACAGCTGCGCGAAGATGTCGTTCAGGCTCTGCGTCTTCGACATTTCGATTTCCAAGGTATGATCGTCCGACAACACCGCTGTGAATCCGGAAAGCTGCGGCGGCGCGGCGCGCGGCTCGCGCAGATTGAACACGAATACTTCGGTCTGCAGCTTTCGCAGCACGTTCGCCATGCTGTCGCGCTCGATGATGTTGCCGCCTTCGATGATCGCAACATTGCGGCAGAGATTCTCAGCCTCTTCGAGATAGTGCGTCGTCAATATGATGGTGGTTCCCTGGGCGTTGATATTGCGCAGGAATTCCCACATCGAACGGCGGATTTCGATGTCCACGCCCGCCGTCGGCTCGTCCAGGATCAGCAGGCGCGGCTCGTGCATGAGCGCACGCGCAATCATCAATCGCCGCTTCATGCCTCCCGACAGGGCGCGCGCAATCGAATTGCGCCGGTCCCAGAGCTGCAGTTGCTTCAGATATTTTTCCGCGCGCTGCTTGGCAAGCGGCCGCGGTATGCCGTAAAACCCCGCTTGATTCACCACGATGGTGAACGGCGTTTCGAACATGTTGAAGTTGATTTCCTGCGGCACCAGTCCGATGCAGGACTTGGCGGCCTCCAGCTCTCTGTCGATGTCATGACCGAACACCTCGACCACGCCGCTGGTTTTGTTGACCAGTGAGGTGGTGATGCCGATAGCGGTGGTCTTGCCGGCGCCGTTCGGCCCGAGAAGTGCGAAGAAATCGCCCTCGTCCACCGCGAGGTCGATGGCCTTGAGCGCTTTGATGCCGTTTTTGTAGACTTTGGTGAGCTGTCGGAGGACTAAGGCATGCATAGGAGCCGCGTAGACTAAACCTCGCGAGGCTCGCTTGGCAATTGAGTCGCGGCCGCAAGCTGCAGTCCGGAGAGCTGGACCCGGCGCAATGCGGCGGCATCAGGCCGCGCCGCCGCGCTGATTAAGGCAGTCCAGTAAGCGTTGCAACCGCTCCATCGGGCCGAGAGATTCGCTGCCTCGGCGCGCGCCAAGTCCGGCAGCGCGTCGACGGCAACGCCGCGAAATGCTTCGGCGGTGTGGCTGTGCATGCCGAGCAGCAGATGCGCGGTGAGTCCCGCGCTCGAGGCCACGTGCCAGGTATAAAAGAGCGCAAGTCTCACGAAATCAACGGTGTCCGGGTCGGCGTGAGGCTCATCGGCGATCCGCCAGCCTCCCGCCATCTGCAGCCGGCCGCGCCAATAGGCATCGTCCGCGAAGCGCAGGTCGAATAAAGCGTAAGGACAATTTGCCGCGGCGGCACGCTGCGCCGGCGACAAGGGCGCGAGTTGGACTCCAAATGACGGCATGAGCACGCCCTTTCCGGCCAGATCGAGGAATCTGCGGTTCAAGCCGCGCACCGAGTTGAGATGTTCGACGGAGACGTGCGACTGCCGGGTCCAATTGCCTACGAATGAGTCCTGCACAAATCGCCCCCTTTTAGGTCGAAAATCCTCTTGGCAAGCAAGCTAACTTTGTGACAAATTTCTGTCAAATTCTTTTTGACCCAAAAACGCATGAATTGCACGGGGGAAGCAGCCATGAGGGTGTCCGACGATCGATACACGAGAGACCGGCAGAAATTTGATCTTGCGCTGCGGCTGATTCGTCACGAGGCGCGCACTTACACCATTCGGCAATGGACGGGCTTGAGCGACGATCGCATCCGCAAGCTGTATCGCAGCTATGTCTTGACCAATGAGGTGTGCGACGTCACGCGCCACCGCGGCAAGTCGCCGCGTCAGGCGGCATTTTTCTTCCGCAATCCCGAGTTGAATTTCCACGCCGCACAGCTCGCCAGCCTGTTCTTGATGTACGGACTGGTGGACGGCAGCTCGCGTGGAGTCGAGCCGCGCTATCATCTGGGATCGCTGGAATCGGGCGCGCTGCTGTGCCGCGCCTACGAGGCCTATCAAGAAATGCATGCACCGGCGAGCATCTCGTTCGAGCACGCGTGGTTCCTGCTGCTCGCGCTGGCGCGCCACGACGAGGTCGGCATTGCACGCTGCACGATTTGCGGCGGCGTGCGCGTGCGCGATCTTTTGGCCAGACGCAAGCTTACGTGCGGCAATTGCGACGGCGCCATGGACAACGCCGCACGCACGGCCCCCTGCTAGAATCAGGTGGATGCAGCAAAGGAATATCTTAGCCGGCCCGTATTTGGACCGAGCCGCGCACTTGCGCCAGGATCCGGCATGGTTTGCAAGTGCGCTGGCCGATGAGCGCAGTCGATATCTCCCCGTTTGGAATTCACGCAATCTCATCACGGAGGGCGAGTCGCCGCGTGCCGCCCTGCTCGAGCTGGCCGCGGTGCCCGCCGCACGGCGCAACGAAAACGATCTGATTCTGCTGGGACGATTTGGCGGCGTCGATGTGTTTGCGTTCGAGATCGAAGCCAGCGAGCCGCCGCAGCTTCGCGCCGATACGCGCTTCGAGGATTTGCGCATGGTCGCCTCGGTCCTCTCTGCAGAGGACGCGGGTCTGTTGGGCTATGCGCGCGGCATGATTTCGTGGCGCGCGCGTCACCGCTTCTGCGGTACCTGCGGGGCAACGACGCTTGCGGCCAGGGGCGGCCACGTTCTGGTGTGCACGAATCCAGCATGCCGGCACGAGCAGTTTCCGCGCACCGATCCCGCCATCATCGTTCTAGTCAGCGATGGCGAGCGCGCCCTGCTGGGACGCCAAGCGTCGTGGCCGGTCGGACGCTATTCCACGATTGCAGGCTTTGTCGAACCGGGCGAATCCCTCGAAGACGCGGTGGCGCGCGAGGTATTCGAAGAAACCGGCATCGAGGTGGACCAGATCGAATATCACTCTTCGCAGCCCTGGCCGTTTCCGGCATCTCTGATGCTCGGGTTCACGGCGCATGCGCGAACGACGCAGATACAGCGGCGCGACGATGAACTGGAAGATGCGCAGTGGTTTACGCGCGCGGACTTAAGCGCAGGACGGCCCCTGGTGCCGCCGGGCGTGTCGATTTCTTTTCGCCTGATCGAACACTGGTTCAACGCCGGCGGCGGCCCGAAACTCCGGGATATTCTAAAGATTGCGTCCTGGCCGGCCGCTCGCTAGAGATCAGCCGCGCTCCCAGTGGCCGGGCCGCATGCGCCACCCATCGCCGGCTCGGACCCAGGCGTGACCCACCCAATGATATCCGCGCCTCGGCGCTACCCAACGGCCCGCAACCCATTCATGCCGGCCGCCGACCCAATTCCAGTATCCGCCCACCCACACGTAGCCGGGTGTCGGCGCTACCCCGACGACTTCCACGCGCGGCGCAGGCGGCGCGACCATGACGACGCCCCCGACATAATGCCCTTGGTCCGGGACGACCACGCATCCGGCGAGAGCCGTGCCGAGCATGAGGGCGAGTGCAGAAGCTGCGATTGGCGACTTGCGTTGATTCATGATCTCTTCCGGTTTAACAAGGAACTTAAAGACCTTAACGTCCTTCGTTCCCCGTCGTTGACGGGATTCTGAATCAAGCATACCGCCGCCGCTTACGGAGCACCACCGGAGCGCGGTTTGGTCTTGTCGTTCCGGCGGCGGGCGAGCCGCTGCGCCGGCACGGATTGTGCCGCGCTCGGCGGGGGACGGACGATGCGCGACTTGAGGCGATACATCGCTTCGTCGGCTCGATGCACCAGCAGCGCCGCATTCTCGCCGTGATAGGGGTACATGGATTCGCCGATCGAGGCGGTGAGCTGCTGCTGGTCGTTGCCGATCCAATATGGCAGCGACACGCGCTCACGAATTGCGTCGGCGACCCGGCTCACGGGAAACGGATCCGGCACGCCGGGCAGCACCACGACGAACTCGTCGCCGCCATAACGGCAGCATATGTCGCCGGTGCGCACGCGTGCCGAAATGCGGGTCGCCACGGTAGTGAGAATTTTGTCGCCGGCGGCGTGACCGTAGTTGTCGTTGATCGCCTTGAAGCCGTTCAAGTCGATGAACAGCAAACCGACGTGAAGGTCCTGCAGCACTGCATCGCTGATGGCGGCCTCGAGCAACTCCAACATGCGGCGGCGGTTATACAGCCCGGTGAGTCCGTCGCGCTCCGCGAGCTTCTGCGCCTCAGCTTCGCGCGCTTTCATGGCAGCGAGCTCGCGCAGCAAGTGGGCATTCACCGCGCGCAGCGTTTCGATCTCGCGCAGCTCCGCAGTCGTCATTCGGCGGCCGCGAGAATTCATATCGCGCAACGGCAAATCACGCGCAGGTTCCGCCGGTGCGGCGAGGTCCGCGTCTTCGTTTGAAGCCACTTGGGGGCGCGCATATGCCATAGTACTTTCCCGAATTCCCGATTACCGCCCGCGCATTTTCGCGGGCTTTCCGCTTCGCAGGGATCGGGTGCGACCTGATGCATATGTAAGATTTCACTGACCGACGAGGTTCACAGTTCGGTCAAGGAGCCAGCATGTCCTACACGGCAGATCCGCGGGTGCTGTTCGCCGCCGAGCGCACACTGCTCGCATGGCAGCGCAGCGCCATTGCGTTGATGGGGTTTGGTTTCGTCGTCGAACGCTTCGGATTGTTCCTGCAGATGGTCGCGCACCAATCGGAATCCGGCGCGCAGCGCAGCTTTTCGCTGGGTGCAGGCGTGCTGCTGTTGGTGCTGGGCGCAGCGGTCGCGCTGATCTCGGCGCGCCAGTTTCAACAGGTCGTGAAGAACCTCGATCCTATCGTGGTGCCGCCGGGATACTGGACTCGAATCGGCGTTTTGCTGAATGTCATCATTGCGACGATCGCGTTGGTGCTGGCGCTGCACTTTCTCTTTGCGGCACAGAGCGGCGGTCGTTGATTGGGTGCTGCAGCGCACTGCCGCCTCGTCGCCTAGGTCAACCCGCTGCGCGCTGTGCCGTTAAAGGGGCATGATGCAAGCTGAAATCGCCGTTCTGCGGTTTGGATTGGGGGCCAAACCCGGCGATTTAACAGTAGTCGGCGCCGAACCGCGCGCGTGGCTCATGTCTCAAGTCCGCGGACCCGCGCCCCTCGCGGTCGATGCGTCCCTGGCGCCATCCGATCAGATCTTCGCCGGCTTGCTGGCGGCGCGCGAGGAGCGCCGCAAAATGAGCCAAGAATCCGCAGCGCAAGGCGCGGAAGCCAAGGCCGCATTCAATGCGGTGCGCGAAGCCTATCAACCTCATTACCGCGCGCAGGTGCTGGCTCGGGCGCAAAGCGCCGTTCTCACCACACGTCCCTTCGCCGAGCGCCTGGTGCATTTTTGGTCGAACCATTTTGCGGTCTCCGCCGACAAAGGCGTGGTATTTGGTCTCGCCGGAACGCTGGAGAACGAAGCCATCCGGCCGCACGTCGCAGGACGATTCGTCGATCTATTGACGGCGGTGGAACAGCACCCCGCCATGATTGCGTTTCTCGATAATCAATATTCGGTCGGCAAGGATTCGGACGCTGCCCGCTTGGCGGCGCGGGTCCGCCGCCCTGACATCAACGCGCCCAAGCGCCAGTTCGGCATCAATGAGAATCTGGCCCGCGAGATACTCGAGCTGCACACATTGGGAGTGAACGGGGGCTACAGCCAAGCCGACGTCACCAGCTTCGCCGAGATTATCACCGGTTGGTCGATCGGCGGCGGCAAGGGCCGCTTCGCGGGCGGCACACCGGGCCGGTTTTATTTCAGCGGGCTTCTGCACGAGCCCGGTCCTAAAGTCTTTCTCGGCAAAACCTATACCGAACAGGGTCAGCGCCAGGGTGAGGCGGTGCTGGCCGATCTGGCACGGCGGCCCGAAACGGCCCAGTTCATCGCCACCAAGCTGGTGCGGCACTTCATCGCGGACGATCCGCCGTCGGCAGCCGTGGAACGTCTCTCACGCGCGTTCTTGAAATCCGGCGGGTACTTGCCGGACGTGTACGCGGCCTTGGTCGAGTCTCCGGAGGCTTGGGAGCCGGATGCGCGCAAGTTCAAGACGCCGCAGGATTTCGTTTTTTCGACGCTTCGAGCGCTGAATGTTTCTCCAGCGCAGCCCGAAGAGGTGATCCGGACCTTTGACCTGTTGGGACAGCGCCAATACACCCCGGGGTCGCCTGCCGGATGGCCGGACACCTCCAAGAGCTGGGACGGATCCGATGCGCTCATGCACCGTGTGTTGTGGGCATCCCGCGTCGGAGCCAAGTACGAACGCGGCATTGAACCCGCGGAATTGGCCGTCGCCAGCTTGGGCGCGTACGCGCGGCCCGAAACTCTGACGGCCCTGCGCCGCGCCACCACTTCCGGCCAGGCAGTCGCGCTGTTGTTGATGAGCCCCGAGTTCCAACGGAGATAGCCATGCCGCGTTCGGTACCTAAGAACACCAGTCGGCGCCGTTTTCTGCTCGGTGCGGGCGCACTGGCGGCGAGTGCCGCGATACCTGAAGCACTGTTCGCCCACACCGGAAGTTCGTCGCGCCTGGTGGTGGTGATCTTGCGCGGCGCACTGGACGGTCTGGCGGCCGTGCCGCCGTATGGAGATCCGGCGTACGCGGGACTGCATCGCGAGCTGGCAATCGCCCCGCCGGGCAATCCTGATGGCGCCCTGGCACTCAACAACACCTTCGGCCTGCATCCTTCGCTCGCCTTTCTGCACGAACGCTTCGCCGCCGGCGAATTGGCCGTCTTCAATGCGGTCTGCTCGCCCTACCGCGATCGCTCGCACTTCGACGGTCAAAACGTGCTCGAGAACGGGCTTACCAAGCCCATCGGCACCGCCGACGGCTGGCTCAACCGGGCTCTCGCGGCATTGCCGCGCGGATCCGGTGGAGCTCGGGATCGCGCGGTGGCCATCAGCCAGAATGTGCCTTTGATCCTGCGCGGTGATGCGGCGGTGATTTCAAAATCACCGCAGGTAACGCCTGATGTCGATGAGGATTTGCTGGCGCGTCTTGCTGACCTGTATTCCAAGGACAATTGGTTCTCCGCGCGACTGAGCGAAGCGGTCCAGACCGAAAAAATGGTGGATGGGGCCACGGACGCAGCGACCCTGGACAAGGTTTCGATGCGTGCGGCCAATCCGGATCGCGCCGGCGCCGTGGCACGCATGGCGGCAGAGCTGATGCGCAGCGATGGCGGCCCTGAGGTCGCCGTGATTGAGGCCACCGGCTGGGACACCCATGCCAACCAGGGCGGCGCCAAGGGGGCCCTCGCCACGCGCCTGGCAGGGCTCGACCATGCACTGAAATCCCTGGCCGACGGCCTGGGGCCGTTGTGGCCGCAAACCGCGGTTCTCGTCGTCACCGAATTTGGTAGGACCGTGGCCGTCAACGGCACCCGAGGTACCGATCACGGAACCGGAGGTTGCGCCTTTCTGGTCGGCGGTGCGGTCCGCGGAGGACAGGTGATCGCGGACTGGCCGGGCCTAAGTCCCCGGTCCCTGTTGGACAACCGCGATCTTTTGCCCACGCTCGATCTGCGCAGCGTGTTCAAGGGCGTACTCGACGAGCATATGCACGTCGATGCAAATACTCTGGCCAAACGAGTGTTCCCCGACAGCAGCGGCGCGCGCCCTCTTCAAGGGCTAATACGCGCCTAAACTGCCATCAAAGGAATTTACATCCCCGATGATTCCACCCCGGAATTCATCGCCGGCGGCATGGCTGGCTCAGCAGCCGGCATAGCGGGCGGCGCAGCCATCGGCGGCGGCGGCGGTGCCGGTTTCGGCCTCGGCGGGCTCATCGCGGCGGGCTTCGGCGCCGGCATCATCGCCTTCTTCGGCGCGGCCTTTTTCGGCGCAGCCTTTTTCGGCGCGGCCTTCTTCACGGCCTTCGCTGCCTTTGCCTTTACCTTCTTCTTGGCCTTCATCGGCCGCGTCTTTCTTTTCGCGACGCTCTTCTTGGCCGAGCGTTTTGCCGAACTTCGTTTGGCCTTTGCCATCGGCCGCTTCGACTTGCGCTTTTTCGACTTGCTCTTTTTTGCCATGATCATCCTTCTCCTGAAACATCGTTCGAACTCGCTGTGAGAGTAGCCCTGAAAAAGTCTGCTGTCATCTGTGCGTGAACACTGGAGTCGCTCACACGGATTGCGTAGGCTGCTTTGGTGCCGGACACAGAACCCATTCGCCCGCTAAAAGATGTCTGGTTAAGACCCCGGCGCGTTTTTCGGGAATTGGCGACACATCCCATCGGCGCCACGGATTACATTTTGGCCGCGGCCCAAGGCATGGCCACCTCCGTTATGGTGTATCGAACCCAGCTTTCGGGCTCGGGAGCCACCGCGGCCGAGATTCTCGCAAGCTCCCTGATCTTCGGCCCGTTGGGCGGGGTGGTCAGCATGTATTTGTTCGCCGCCATATATGGGCGCATAGGAAGGCGTGTCGGAGGCCAATCGGCCCGCAACCAGGTATTTCATGTGCTGGCGTATGGCGGCATCCCCGTCGCGGCGTCGCTGATTCTGTGGATTTTCACGGCTTTGCTGGTGGGCGAATCGGCGATCGTCGAGACCCCGGGCGTCGAAGTCGACGCGTTTGTGGCCTTCGTGCTGCGCGCGCAGTTCACGGCCTACATGTTGCTGGCCCTATGGAGCATCGTCCTACAAGTCATGGGCTTCAGCGAGACCCTGGGATTGACCACGCGCCGGGCTTTCGCGGTTTGGGTGCTCGGTCAATTGCTATGGCTGCTCGCGGCTTTGTTTCTGAGCATCCTCATCACGATCGTATTTCCGGGGATCGTACCCGCGCCGTAGTGACTTTAAGAGTCGGCCGGGGCTTAGGGCGTCGAATCGCCGGGGCTTGAGTTGGTATTCGGGGCAATGACCGGCGCGGGGGCCAAAATCGGCGGCGGCGCATGCAGCCTTTCGATGACGGTTTTCGCAATCTCCGCGGCAGAGCGCATCGGCGGTTCCTTGGCGGCGCGTGCTTTGGAGACCCGCGGCGCAGGCGGTTTCTTGAGAGGCCGTTTGGATTCAATAGCCTTTGGCGCCGCGGCTTTGGGCGCGCGCGCAGGCCGCGGACGGGCGTTCCCCGCCGAATCGAGCTCTCGCCGTGCTTGCTTGGCCGCCTTCTTTGCCGCCTTGAATACTTTCCGCGCCTGCTTGAGTTGCGCCTTGGCCAAGCGCACTCGAACCTTGGCCGCCGCGGCTCCTGCGGCAGCCTTGGCGGCTGCGCTCTTGAGTCGTTTCAAGCCGGAGGCTTTGGCGGTCATTTACGGCAGCACCCGCAAAAGGAATTGACGAATATCGACCACTTCCTCGGCACAAACGGCATGCGCCATCGGATAGTCGTGCCATTCGATCGAGTAACCATGTGCCTTGAGGTAATCGCGCGATTTTACCCCCAGCATCATGGGCACCGTGCCATCGAATTGTCCGTGGGCCATGAATATTGGCGTGGCATCGTTCGCCGCAGCTCGCTCGGCCTGGAGCGTGCTTTCCCGCGGCAGGTAGCAGGACAGAGCCATAACGCCGGCGAGCCTTTCCGGAAGGCGCGGCGCGGTGTAGAGCGAGACGGCGCCGCCTTGGGAGAACCCCGCCAGCACGATGCGATGCGAGGGTATGCCGCGGCCGACTTCGCGGGCGATGATCTCGCGCACCTTCGTGTCGCTGTCCTTGAAGCCGGCAACGTCTTCCGCGGCCTTTCGATCCAGCCCCATGATGTCGTACCAAGCACGCATGCGCATGCCCCCATTGATGGTCACCGGCCGGACCGGCGCATTGGGGAAAATGAAGCGCCAGGCGCGCGATCCTCGATGCACCAGCTCGGGCACGATGGGCTCGAAATCATGGCCGTCGGCGCCCAAGCCGTGCAGCCAAATGATCGCGGCGTTCGGCCGCGGCGCCGTCTCTACTTCGATTGTTTCCAGCATTATTTACTAATGTACTAGAAACCCAGGCGCCGTTGACGGTCAATGCACGCAAGCGGAAACCGCCGGCTACGGATTCGGTATATTGCCTGCATGCCTATTTCTCTGAGTCATCTGCGCCGTTATGCGATTGCGCGCTCGCTGTTCAAGCCGACCACGCTCAAGCGTGCAATCGACAAACTCGGCTTTGTCCAGGCGGATCCGATCCGCGCTCCCGCACGGGCACAGGATCTGACGCTGAGACATCGTGTGAAGGGCTATCGTGCCGGCGACTTGGAGCGTAGATACCCGAGGCTCGAGATTGACGAAGACTTTTTCGTCAACTACGGCTTCTTGCCGCGCGTTCACCACGCCCTGATGCATCCGCGCACGGTGAAACTTAAATTCTCGCCCAAGCGCGCCAAGCAAGCGGAAGCCATCCTCGCTTTCGTGCGCGAACGCGGCGCAGTCCATCCGCGCGAGGTGGACGCCCACTTCTCGCATGGCAGAGTGACCAATTGGTTCGGCGGATCCTCGAATGCCAGCACGCAACTGCTCGATCTCATGCACTATCGCGGGCTGTTGCGGGTCGCGAGGCGCGACGGCGGCACGCGCGTGTATGTCGCGCGCGATTCCACGCCGGACCCTGCGGCGGTCATCAATGCGGCTGCCACCAGCGCGTCCAAGATGGACGCCTTGGTGGATGTGATCGTGCGCAAATACGCCCCGCTGCCGGGCAACAGCTTGGGATTCTTGGTGAATCGTCTGCAGCACGGGGCACCGCAATGGATCAAGGAACGCTCAGCGGCGCTGGCGCGCGCCAAGCAGCGGCTTTCGCACGAGCGCGTGGACGGCATCGAATGGTATTGGCCGGCGGAGGAAAGGCCGGAATCGAATCGCTGGCGGCCCGACGACGAGGTACGCCTGCTGACGCCGTTTGACCCGATAGTCTGGGACCGCCGCCGCTTCGAAATCTTCTGGGACTGGGCCTATCGTTTTGAAGCGTATACGCCCGAGCCCAAACGCAAGCTGGGCTACTACGCTCTGCCGCTGTTGTGGCACGAGAGAGTCATCGGCTGGGGCAATTTAACGCAGTCGGAAGGACGATTGAGCGCAGCTTTCGGCTACACGGACGGTGCGGCGCCGCGTAATCCCGGATTTCGTGCGGCGCTCGGACGGGAGTTGGAACGGGTGCGCGAGTTCCTCAAGTCCGCCTAAATGGCGGAAAGTCGCCTAGGAACCGGTTTGTCCTTTTGAGTAGGGGACCGTAAGGGAGAAGGACGTGCGCAAATTTCGCTCGGCGTCTGGCGCTGCGCTGCTGGCAGCAGGTATTTTACAGGTGGCCGGTGCCGCGTCAGGGTTTGATAACTCCCCAGCGGCGCAAGCCGTGTCGCCGAATCAATTCGACAGCGGCCGGCTGAAGCGTGTGAAGGCCCTTCACGGCCCGCGCCTCGATGGCGCGGTGCCCACTTATTACACCCCGGAATATCGTCAGCGGGCGGCTGACTTGCAGCGCTTCGTCACCGCGGAGCGGGGATTCGCGCAACGCGATCTGGGTGTGCGGGTGCCGTTATCGCTTGCCGTGCTGGATGCGGCCCAATGGAAGGCCGCGGAGCGCCAACTTCCCTATCCCATGCCCTCGGTGACCGGCGATCCGCCCGTTGCACTGATGCCGGCGAATTGGTCGGACGCCGAGGACTTTTTCCCGAAGGACAGCGCCGTCGAGCCCAAGGTGCAAAAAGAAATCACAGCCCACGGTCTTTCCGTGCGCGAAGCGGAGCACCGGGCCGGCGATCTGATCGGGGGCCATGAGCTGGGTCATGCAGTCATTGATGCCTATGGAATCGAGGCGGGCACGCGTTGGTTGAATGAGCTGCTGGCGAGCTACGTGCTTTATGCGTATTTGCAGCGCGAGCGCCACGAGCTGGCATGGCTGATTGACGTGGTGCAAGACGGCAATCGGCTGAATGATCCGCAGCATCATGTCTCGCTGGATGATTTCGAATCGCAGTACATGGAAATTCTCGCGAACGACGGCGAGAACTACGGCTGGTACCAGGGCCAGTTCCTGGAGCAGGTCAAACGCCTTTATGCGGACCAGGGCCTCAAGTTTCTCGAGCAAGTGCGCACGTCCTTTCCAGCCGTCGGCGCGAGAGGCCTCCTCGGAAACACCGAAACCTTGCGGAGGCTTGAGAAAATCGCGCCCGGCTTCAGCGCCTGGGCCGCATCGCTGCAGACCCGGCCGCGCAAATGAGCCTCGCGGCGTGAGCGATGGCGGGAGCGCACGGCCGGTTTGGTTATAAGAAGATCAGACGACATATCAGACGACATAAGGGAGTGGTCATGCGAAGAGAATACTTTCTGGCTTTTGCGATGCTGTTGCCGGCGATCGGCTTCGCACAAAGCAAATTCGACGGTACTTGGAGGCCCGACCCAGAAAGGCCCACTCATCAGAAGCCGGAAAGCGCGTTGTTGGCAAACGGCTTGTACGAATGCCCCTCCTGCATGCCGCCCTACAAGGTCAAGGCAGACGGCCAAGACCAAGCCATCGCGGGGAATCCCTATTACGACACGCTCAAAATTGCGCTCATCGATGACCGCACCATCACCAAGACCGCCAAGAAGAATGGCAAAATGACCATGGAGACCAAAGTGACGGTCGCCGCCGATGGCGCCGGCAAAACCGAGGTGCAAACGCTGTTCGACGTTGCCCCCCGTCCGATCGAATTGACCGCGAAATACAAGCGCGTCAGCCCCGCCGCGCCCGGTTCGCATCAGGTGTCGGGCGAATGGCAGATGCTCGAGTACGAGGTATCCAATCACGCCGAAGACACCACGTTCAAAGTGAGCGACGGCGGATTGTCGATGTCGGACCAGATGGGCCGATCGTTTTCGGCCAAGTTCGACGGAACTCGCGCGCCCTACAAAGGCAGCGAAGAGTTCAACGGCGTCTCGTTGAAATTGATCGACGATAAGACGATCGAGGAATCCGATCTGCATGACGGCAAGGTCGTGAAGATTTCGCGTTGGACGCTGGCGTCCGATGGACGGACCATCCACGCCCGCTTTGATGACACGCACGGCCACATCCAACAGCAGGATGGCCACAAGGTGGAATAGCGCGAGCTACAATGCGTGGACACAGAAAGAGAATCATCGGTTTCATTGCCTTCGGTTTGGCTGCTTTCGGCGGGGACCTTCCGTTGCTGCGTGTCGAAATCAAGGTCGCCGCATGAATAGCACGGCACCGCCTGCGAATGGCATCGCATTGGAGCAACGCGGCCGGAAGGGACGATTTTTCTTTGTTGCCATGGCCTCGGCCGTGATCATCACGGTCTTTGCCGGATTCGCACCGACCTTCTATCTCAGGAGCTCGTTTCCTCAGGACCGGCCCATGTCGGTTCTGCTGCATATCCACGGGATCGTGTTCAGCGCCTGGATCACCGTTTTCCTGGTCCAGTCGCTGTTGATTGCGCGCGGATCGCGGCGCTTGCATCAGCGCCTGGGATGGATCGCGACCGGGATTGCCGCAACGATGATCGTACTCGTCATCGCCGCGGTCATCGAGCAGTTGCGCCGCGTGAATGGATTTCCTCCGCCGCCGCTCGCTCTGGCGCTAAGCGCCTTCGACATCGTCGTGTTCGCAATCTTGGTGGGAGCCGCCATCTATCATCGAAGACGGCCGGATTGGCACAAACGCTTCATGTTGTCGGCGACGATCCTGTTGCTGGGCGCGCCGCTGTTTCGCCTCGTGCTGAACTCTATCGCCGGCGGCGATATTGAAAAAGTCGGGATACTTCCCAACTTGCTGCTGGATGCATTTTTGCTGCCGTGCTTGGCCTACGATCTGTTCACCCTGCGCAAGATTCATCCCGCATATCTTTACGCCTTGCCGCTGATGGGCCTGGATCAGCTCGGACAAACGTTCGCGGTCTCCTGGCCGCCCTTCATCCATTTTTCGTACGCACTGCAGCGGCTGGTCGCGTAACGCAAACGCCCTCGCGGGGTGCGAGGGCGCTGCGGGTCATGAAGACCGCGCGATTCGCTTATTGCGGATTGCGCGACGCCGTTGCAGAACCGGCGCCCGCTACATCGACTGAGGTTCCGTTGCCCGAATGCTGGGCATCGAGCGCACCAGCGCCGTTCGCCGCGACCGCGCCTTTATTGGTCGTCGCATTGATGCCGCCGCCACCCGAGAGGCTCGCGGCAGGAGACGGCTTCGGCTTGGTCGCCGCGGCGGTCGGTGCCGTGCTCGAACTGACACTCGGCTTGGGCGTCGTCGCCTTGGTCGGCGCCTGAGTCGGAGTCTGCACCTGGCCCGCCGAATTGGCGGCGGTCGATTCAGCCGAACCGGTCAATGAAGCGGCGCCATTTGCACCATTCTTGGAGACGCCGCCCGCGGTTTGCGCGGCCGCCTCGCCGGTCGCCGATCCCGCCTTCACGGCATTGGGTGTCGCAGGCAGTTTCGGTTTGGCGAGCGATCCGTGCGCCGCACCTTGGCCCTGCAATGCGCCCTGGCCCGACAGGCTGCCGAAGCGATTCATGCCGCCCGCACCGGACAGCGAGCCGCCCAAGTGGCCTCCCAAGCCCCCGCCCAAGCCGCCGGCGTATGCGGGAGTGATCACTGCCAACGCGGTTGCGACGCTGACAGCAGCGATTATGGATTTCGTGTTCATCGTCGATCTCCTGTTGACCGCTGCACATCGCGCGGCCTTCACTAGGGGATACGAGCGGACCTGCGTGTTTCTTCCATTCGATGATTTGTTTTTTGAATCTCAGGTTTCAGCGGCGCAATTCAGCAGGATCGGTGCGGTAATCGGCCCCCACGAGCCCGAAGCCATATGTCAAATCATGTCCCGGCGGGCCCAGATCGATGGCGCTTCGGGACAGTGAGTCGATGGCGGCGCCGCTGCTGCCGGGATCGGGCTTGTGGAGCGTCTGCGCGAGCAGCGCGGCGACGATGGGGGCGGCAAACGAGGTACCGCGCACCGAAACATATTTTCCGCCCATGTCCGCAGCCGCCATGTCCGCGCCCGGTGCGGCAAACATCACTTGCTTGCCGTGCGCCGCTTCGATGAGCACGCGCCGATGCGCGTCCACGGCGGTCACGCCGACCACGTTCGGATAAGAAGCGGGATACAACGGCGGCGCGGCCGGTCCATCGTTGCCCACCGCAGCGACCAACAAAAATCCGTGCGCAGTCAAAGCGCGCACGATTTGGGCCAATGCGGCGTTGTCGGGACCCACCAAACTCACGTTGATGACCGCGACCCGCTGTTGTGCCAGCCATGCAAAGGCGGCAGCCAACGCATCGACGGCACCTCCTGTCGGCGCATTGCAATACACATCCGCGGCGTACAGCTCTGCCTTGACCAATACGCCGTGAAACGGCGGCGCCTGACCGACCAGCAAGGACGCCACCGCGGTGCCGTGGGTGCTGGCAATGAGGTGCTCGTTGCATCCCCAGGTATGGATGATTGCGTCGTGAAACACCGGGTGCGACACCTCGACGCCGGCATCGACCAGACCCACGCGGGGCAGCGGTCGAAGCGTGCCGCCCGCTTCCTCGCTTGCGGCCGTCCTATTTTGTATCGGCTGAGGCGCGAGCTTTTCGGCCACGGCCCCCACGCCCATATAGATATGGTTGTAGTCGTAGGCGCCGGCCGGATCGGCCTCGCGCAGCCATCGCAGTGCTTTGGCGATGCTCATGTGGGGCGGCGGCTGCAGAACGGCCAAATGAAAATCGAGTTCGCCCACGGTTTGTTCGCGCATGAGCCGAAAGCCCCGTGCCTGCGCCGCGTCGATGGCCTGCGCCGTCGCTGAAAAAGCCAACAACTCATCGCGCACGACCGGATTGCCGTGTGGATCCGCCGCGATGCTGCGCGGATTGGCGCGGATCAGGCCGGCAATCTGCAAGTGGCGTACCTCGCTCAATTGATCCAGCGCATTGGCACCGGTCTGACCGACTGTTTGGGTCAATCTCTGCAGGGGCAAGGGCGGCAGCGGTGCGACCGGCAAGCGCAGCTGCGCCTGCGCCGAATTCGCCGCTACACTCACGGCCAGCAAACACCACAAAACGCGCATCATGATTGGATTAAACCTCAATCGCCGAACGTCTACCTCATGAGTACGAACGAAAGCGTGGAAAACATCCAGGAACAGATCGTGGCTTTGCTGCCCCGCCTGAGGCGTTTTGCGCGCAATCTGGTCCGCAATCCGCACGATGCCGATGACGTGGTGCAAATTGCGGTGGAGCGGGCGCTGTTGCGCTTGGATCAGTGGCGCAGCGATGCGCGCTTGGACAGTTGGCTGTTCAAGATTTTGCGCAACGCCTGGATCGATGAGGTAAGAGCACGTGGCCGGCGGGCCAAGATATTCATGCCCGAGGAGGCAGGCGAGCAAGTCGGAGAGGCACTGATGGAGCGGGAAATAGACCGTCTCTCGACCGAAGCGGCGCTGGCGCGATTGCCGGAGGATCAGCGCCTCGCGGTCGGACTGGTGCTGGTGGAAGGCCTGTCCTACAAGGATGCGGCCGATGTGCTCGAGGTGCCGATCGGAACATTGACCAGCCGGCTCGCTCGAGGACGCGAGGCGCTGCAAGGCATGCTGCGGCTGCCGCAAGGAGATCCGTCATGATTTCGGACGAGACGCTGATGGCCTATGCCGACGGCGAAGCCGACGCAGAATCGCGCTCCCAAGTTGAAGCGGCGATGCGCGAAGACCCAAAGATCGCCGCGCGAGTCGAGCAGCACCGGGCGTTGCACGAGCTGATGCGGGGCGCTGGGTCGTCGGTGCTGGACGAGCCCGTGCCGGAGCGTTTGATCGCCGCGGCCCGCGGCCGGACATTGAATGCCGGCGTGGTCGATCTGTCTCGAGCTAAAGGCGGTAGAGCGGCTCGTAATGCAGCCGCGCGCTGGCGCGGCTGGCAGCCGGCCGCCATGGCGGCGAGTCTGCTGCTGGGCCTAGGTGTGGGTTACCTTGGCTGGCATGGATCGGGCGCCCTGATCCGGACCGGTTCCGGCGGCGGGCTCGTGGCCGCCGCAGGCCTCGCCGACACCCTGTCCTCGCAACTGTCCGATGATCGCTCGCCGGCGCGCGTCGCGACCACGGGCGTAAGCTTTCGCGCGAAAACCGGAGAGTATTGCCGAACATTTACCTTGGCAGGCGCCGATGCGAGTTCAGGGCTGGCCTGCCATGAGGGCAATGGCTGGAAGATTAAAGTGCTGGTGCAATCCGCCCCCGAAGGGAGCGGCACGAATTTTCGTACCGCGGCATCCGAACTTTCGCCCGCGATCCGCGCGGCGATCGACGGAGCGATCGAGGGCGAGCCCTTGGACCACGCCGGCGAGGTCGCAGCTCGTCAAGCCGGATGGGCACCGCCGCATTGATTGATCGCCACGGCCTACGCAGCGATTCGTTCCGCGGAAGGCATGGCTGAGAGTTTGAGCAAATGAGCTGCCCCGAGAACCGGCAGCACCGCCAGCAGGAAAATCCCGCTCCAGAAGTCGAACGCATCCGCGGACGCGAGGTCAAGCGTCGTCACACCCGATTCGATGGCGCGAAGCGTGATGCTCATCAGGCCATAGAGAATCGGCGCGGCAATGAGCGCAACGCGCAACCCGGGGTTCGCGATCGGCCTGCGCAGCACGATCATGCGAAATGCGGCGACGAGCGCGATCGGCCCGATGGTCGCCAGCAGGACGCTTGCATACATCGCGATGAGAAAGGCCGTACCGCCGGGGACGCCAATAAAATATTTGTGTATCACGGCGCTGTTGAGCCGCAGCAACCCGGACGTGCCGTCGATTCCATCCAGCCAGAACAAGCTGAGGGGCGCAAAACAGAGCAGCATTTCGGGGGCCAAGAGCCAGCGTGAAATCTTCAGGTCGCCATGGATCATGGAAATCATCCTTTGTTTGACGCCGGTGAGCAGGCAGCCGACGGCCCAGGACATCGCGCGCGCGTCTTCGTCGATGTGGTCGAACTCGGCACGCATCGCTTTCGCCCAACCCGTTCGAGCGGGCGGCAACAGCCGTGCGGACCAGTTCATCAGAACCGACGCAATGCGCCGCGACGTCGTCTTGCGATTCATCCGCGGCTCTGCGCGGGACTGGAAATCCTAGCCCAGTCGTTGGCGGCGATTTGCGCCCGCGCGTATCCGCTTCCGAGGGCCGTCAACCGGTACACGTGCCTTGGTGGCCGGCCCGATTCCGATTCCTGCCACTTATGTTCGAGGAAGCCGCGGTCGCTCAAGCGCATCAGAATGGGATAGAGCGTACCGGACTTTATGCGCGTGGCGATGCTGATGTCATAGCCGTGGCACCAGCTCCGCGGCTCCTGAATCAGCACCCCGAGGAGGGCTAAAGTTTGCGCGGAGGGCTTGCGATCGCGTTTCATGTGATAACTCTACATATATAGAGTTATGCAAGCAAGCCGCATTGAGAAAAGTGTGACGCAGCTCGAATCGAGCAACTATTGACAGAAACTGCATTTTTATGCATGCTGCGTGCAATTTTATGCAAGGACTGAAATGCTGAGAGCGGAACCTGACCACCCCAGCGCGCCCGCGCGCCGCACCATGCTCGCGAAAATCATCCGCGAGCAGAGTGTCGGGCGGCAGACCGAACTCGTGGATCTGCTGCGCAAACTGGGGCACATCGCGACGCAGTCCAGCGTGAGCCGCGACCTGCGCGAGCTGGGCGTGGCCAAAATGGGCGATCGCTATGTGTTGCCGGAGACGGCATTGCAGCCCAAGAACGATTTTTCGGCTTTGAGGCAATTCGTCAGCGCCCGGCTGACCGCGGGCAACAATCTCACGGTGCTGAAAACCACGGTCGGCTCGGCGCAAAGCGTCGCTGTCGCCATCGATACCGCGCAATGGCCCGAGGTGGTCGGCACGATTTCCGGCGATGACACGATTTTTATCGCCACCGCGGGCGCCGCCGCGCAGCGCAAGCTGAGCGATCGCCTGCTCGCCCTCTTCGGACGCTAAAACCCATGACATCCAATTCACGGCCGGGCGCCGAGCCCATTCTCTTGGCTTTTTCCGGTGGCCTCGACACCTCGTTCTGTGTCCCGTGGCTGATAGACACGTACCGGCGACCGGTCATCACGGTGACCGTCGATACCGGCGGCATCGACGCGGCGGCGGCGAAATCCTTGGCCGAGCGTTCGGTGCAGCTGGGCGCAATCGAGCATCACTTGATTGACGCAAAGACGGCGTATTTTGAGCAGGTGCTCAAATTTTTGATCATGGGCAATGTCCGCCGCGGCAATGTCTATCCCTTGTGCGTCGGCGCCGAGCGCGTGCTGCAAGCCCAGACGATCGCGCAAATGGCCTTGTCGCTGGGGACGAAGATGGTTGCGCACGGCTGCACGGCCGCAGGCAACGATCAAGTGCGGTTCGAAGTCGCGTTGCGCACGCTGGCTCCCGACCTCGAGATCATCGCGCCGGTACGGGATCGCGCCTTCCAGCGGCCCGAGCAACTCAAGTACCTCAAGGAACACAAGCTGCCCGTGCCGCCGTTCGGCGCTGCCTATTCGGTGAATCGCGGGTTGTGGGGCGTCACCATCGGCGGCAAGGAAACCCTCACCTCGCAAGGCAGCATTCCCGATGATGCCTGGGTGCTCTCGAAGTATGCCTTTACCCACCCGCGCGCGGCGGAGCGCCACCGCATCGGATTTGCCCGGGGAGTACCCGACAGTCTCGACGGCAAGCGCTTGTCGCCCGTCGCGGTCATCGAAGCGCTGGAGACTCTCGCCGGCCCTTTCGGCATCGGCCGCGGCATCCACTTGGGCGATACCGTGATCGGGACCAAGGGCCGGGTGGCATTTGAAGCGCCCGCCGCCGAGGTGCTGCTGACGGCGCATCGGGAACTGGAGAAATTGGTTCTCACCGGCAAGCAATCGCGCATCAAGGAAGCGGTGGCGCAGCCCTACGGCGATCTGGTGCACGAGGGCCAGCATTTGGATCCGGTGTGCCGGGATATTGAAGCACTGCTCGAGTCCTCGCAAACCCGGGTCAGCGGTGAAGTCGACCTGCTGTTGCGGCCGGGTGCGGTATTCGTGGAAGGCGTGAACTCACCCTACTCCTTGATGTCCGCATCCAAAGGTGTCTATGGCGAGTCGGCGGGTGAATGGACGCCTGCCGACGCGTTGGGCTATTCAAAAATGTTGGCGCTGACGGGCGTGTTCTATCAGCGCGCCGGCACGGGAGCGGCTAAATCATGAACAGCATGCGATCGATGGTCGTCGACAAGATCGCCTCGGTGACGCAGGCCTGCGCGCTATCGCACGAGTTGCGCATCGCGCCCGAAATTCCCTGCGAGGAAGGCTTGGTGCTGGTGGTCGAGATCATGAACAACAAGGCGAACTACAACACCTTGGAACTCACCAGCGGCCGCATGGCGAAGGTGGTTCGCGGCGACATCGTGGTCGGCGCGCTGGGACATCGCAAGGCCTTGTTCGGCTATTCCGGCCATATTCCCGCGGCGCTCAAGCCCGGCGACATCATTCAGATGCTGAACATCGGCGGCGTGCTGGGAATATGCGACTCCGCGACCCAGGACAAGGGCAAGCCCTTCGACTGCAAGGTGCTGGGCACGGTCCTCACGTTTCCCTATCTCGGCGAGCGCATCGGCGTTCCGGCCAAGGTCGGCTACAAGGCACTCGATTACGACGCGGTGCTCGATGCGCGCGGTGTGCCGGTGGTGGCGCTCGCCGGCACTTGCATGGAGGCCGGCAAGACCGCGGCGGCGGCGGCGATCATCGCGCGCATGCGCCATCGCGGTTTGGTGGTGGACGCCTTCAAGGCCACCGGCGTTTCCCTGCGCCGCGACATCATGGCCTTCGAGGATTCGGGCGCGCGCCGCACGATGCTGTTCACCGACTTGGGGATCGTCACCACCACGGCGAAGTGCGGACCCGCCCTCACGCGAACCATGCTGACGGAAATGGCGTCGGGATCGCCTGACGCGATCGTGTTCGAGCTGGGCGATGGCTTGCTTGGGACCTACGGCGTGGAATCCATTCTGCGTCAGCCCGACATCAAAGCCGCGCTCACCGCCGTGGTTCTGTCGGCGAACGATCCGGTGGCGGCCTGGGGCGGCGTCAAGCTGCTGCGCGAGCGCTTCGGCGTCGAACCCTGCGCGGTGACGGGGCCCTCGACCGACAATCAGGTAGGCATCGAGATCATCCGCGAGCAAATGCACGTCGAAGCCTTCAACGCCATCAGCAATCCCGCCGACCTCGGCGATCACATCATCGCCTCGCTGGGACTGCGAAACGTGCGCGAATCCAAGGTTGTGGGCGAATGACGACTCCGACGCCGGCGTTGGTGCTGGGCGGCACCGGCTACGTGGCCGGGGAACTGCTGCGTCTCATCGCGGCTCACCCCCAATTGGAAGTCGCAGCGGTCTTGTCCGACAGTCAACCCGGCGCGCCGGTCGCCGATGCGTTCGCGCATTTGCGCAGCGCCTACCCGGATCTTAAATTTGCGGCGCCCGACGAGCTGCACGACGTGATTCGCCGCGCGCCCGTGTCGGCCTTGTTTTCCGCCGCGCCGCACGGCGTCTCCGCCGCCATCGTCGACCGTCTCTTGAGCAGCGCCGCCGAAGCGGGCACGCGCGTGCATTGCGTCGACATTTCCGCGGACTTTCGCTATGCCAGCCAGGCCGCCTATGAAGCCGTGTACAAGCATGCGCACGGCGCGCCGGCCAGAATCCGCGAGTTCACCTGCGCGATCCCCGAACATCTTTCGAAATCGCCCACACCGCATGTGGCCCATCCGGGCTGCTTCGCGACCGCGACGCTGCTTGCCAGCGTGCCTTTGCTGGCCCTGGGCTTGACCGACACGCGCCTGTTCGTCACCGGCATCACGGGCAGCACCGGTTCAGGACGCAAGCCGGTCGACGGCACGCATCATCCGCATCGGCACAGCGATCTCTACAGTTACGGCGCGCTCAGCCATCGCCATGTCCCCGAGATCGCGGCTTGCGCGAAACTGGCCACCGGTATCGAGGCGCAATTCAATTTCGTTCCGCATTCCGGGCCATTCGCGCGCGGCATTCACGTCACCGTGCAGGCCAGCTTGAAGAATACGATCTCGACCGCGCAGGCACTCGATGCGCTGCAGTCGTACTACAAAGGCTGCCCCTTCGTACGGGTCGCGGCTGCGGCGCCGCGCGTCAAGGACGTGGCGACCAGCAACTACGCCAACTTGAGCGCCGTGACCAATGGCAATTCGATCGCGGTCATGTCGGTGCTCGACAACTTGAACAAAGGCGCCGCCGGCGGCGCCATCCAGTGGATGAACCGGTTGCTGGGGTTTGCGGAAACCACCGGTCTTACGACACCCGCACCCGGATGGACTTGAAAATATGGCAGCGACAAATCCCGTAACTGCGGCGCACGCCAGCCACCTGGCGCAAGTCTTTGCGCAATATCCGATCGAGGTGGCGCATGGCGAGGGCGTCTGGCTGTACGCGCGCGACGGCCGCAAAATTTTGGACTTCTACGGCGGCCACGCGGTGGCCGGGCTCGGCTACGGACATCCGCGCTGGCTCGCTGCGCTCGAGCGCCAGGCACGCCAGATGGCCTTTCAGACCAACGCGCTGCCGATGGTCATTCGCGAGCGTGCCGCCGCGCGGCTGAGCAAGTTCGCGGGATTGGGCTTGGATACGGTGTTCTGGATCAACAGCGGCGCCGAAGCCAATGAGAATGCCTTGAAACTGGCGTTCAAGCTCACCGGCCGCAGCAAGGTCGTCGCGCTTACACAGAGTTTTCACGGCCGGACCGCGGCTGCAGGAGCCGTGACTTGGGGTGCGATCGAGAAATGGTACGGCTTTCCGCGCACACCCTTCGATGTGACCTTCACGCCGCGCGATAGTCCCGACGCCGCTGCACGCAACATCGACCGGGAAACGGCTGCGGTCATCGTCGAACCCATTCAAGGAGTCGGCGGCGCCTACGATGTCGGCAAGCCCATGCTCGAAGCGCTGCGCCGCCGTTGCGACGAAGCCGGCGCGCTCTTGATATTCGATGAGGTTCAATGCGGCATGGGACGCACCGGTGCGCCCTTCGCCGCCAATTATTACAGCGTGGCGCCGGACATGATCACCGCGGCCAAAGCCTTGGGCAACGGGTTCCCGGTGTCTGCCCTGCTGCTGTCGCGCAGAATCGCCGGCCAGCTGAAGTACGATGACATGGGCACGACTTTCGGCGGCGGCCCGATGGCCTGCGCCGTGGCCGAAGCGGTGATCGATACCATCGAGTCCGAAGCGTTACTGGCCAATGTACGGCAGGTGTCGGCCTACATTCGATCGAGCTGCATCATCGGACCCGTCACCGGCGTGCAAGGTGCGGGCTTTTTACTCGGCTTGAAGACTTCGCGCCCCGCCAAGGATGTTCAGGCTGCGCTCATGGCAAAGAATATCCTCACCGGCACGAGCGGCGATCCGCATGTGCTGCGCCTGCTGCCCGCGTATATCTTGAACGAAGGCCATGTGGATGCCTTGAGCGACGCGCTCGCGCAAATATCCGCATGAAACGCTTCATTGACTTAGCCAGCTTCAGCCGGGAGCAGATTCTGGATTTGCTGGCTCTGGCGCAGGCGCTGCAGGAGAAGCCGCAGCCGCGCGCACTCGCCGCCAAAGTCTTAGGCTTGGTGTTCTTCAATCCTTCCTTGCGCACCCTGGCCTCGTTTCAGGCCGGCATGGCGCGCATGGGCGGCAGCTCCTTCGTGATCACTCCCGGACAAGGAACCTGGCAGCTGGAAACCAAGACGAACGCCATCATGAAGGGGGCTGCCGCGGAACACATCCGCGAGGGCATCCCGGTGTTGGCATCGTACTGCGACGTGCTCGGCGTGCGCGCTTTTGCCGACGGTAAACACTTGAACAGCGATTTGAACGAAACCCTGTTCGGCATGATCGATGCGCTCTGCGACAAGCCGCTCATCAACATGGAATCCGCTATGAATCATCCCTGCCAAGCCTTGGCGGATTGGCGCACCCTGGATGAGCTGAAAATTCCGAAGCACGGCAAATTCGTTCTAAGCTGGGCCTATCATCCGAAGCCGCTGCCGCTGGCCGTTCCTGCGGCAACGGTGCACATGGCGGCCATGCGCGGCATGGAGGTCGTGGTGCTGCGCCCGGACGGATTCGCTCTGCCGCAGCAAGTCATGGAGAAGGCGCGCCGGGCGGCGCGCGATGCCGGCGGTTCGCTGACCGAAACCTCCGATCGCGCGGCCGCACTGTCCGGCGCAAGCGTGCTATATGCCAAGGAATGGGGAACAACCACGCATTACGGCGACGTCGAGGCCGATTCGCGCTTGCGCGCGGAGCTTTCGGACTGGTGCGTGCGCGAGCGCTGGTTCGATGGCGCGCTGGCGGATGCGAAGCTGATGCATTGTCTGCCCGTGCGGCGCAATGTCGCGGTCGCCGACGAAGTGCTCGACGGACCGCGCGCGGTGGTCAAGCGCGAGGCCTTCAACCGCTTGCCGGTGCAAATGGCTGTACTGCATCGAATGTTGGCCTAAAGTATCCGACCGATTTGCCGTTGCGGAGTAATTCTAAATGATTCTGAGCCGACCCGATCCGTCCGTCGCTGTGCGAGCGTTGAAAAGCGCGGCGCCGTACATTCGCATGTACAAGAACAAGATTTTCGTGATCAAGGCGGGCGGCGCGGTCTTCAGCGACGAGGCCTCGACCCGCGGCTTGATAGAGCAAGTCGCCATCCTGCACCAGGTCGGCATCAAAACGGTGCTGGTGCACGGCGGTGGTCCGCAGCTCGACAATTTGCAGGCGAGCTTGGGTCTGGACACTCGCATGGTGCAGGGCCGGCGAGTCACGGATCAGAAGTCGATCGACGTGACCGCGATGGCGCTCAACGGCCTGATCAATACGCGAATTCTGGCGATTTGCCGCGCGCTCGATATCGAGGCGATCGGCTTGAGCGGCGTCGATGCGGGATTGATCCGGGCGCACAAGCGCCCGCCGGTCGCGCTGGCGGGCTCGACCGAAATCGTGGACTACGGATTTGTCGGCGACATCGATTCGGTCAATTCGGCGGTGCTCGAAAAGCTGCTCGAGAGCGGCCTCATGCCGGTCGTCAGCCCGCTATCGGCGGATTCCAACGGCACGCTGCTCAACATCAATGCCGATACGGTGGCGGCGGCCATCGGCGGCGCATTGTCGGCGGAAAAGCTGGTGCTGTGCACCGGCGCGCCCGGCATTCTGGAGCGCGTCGAGGAACCCGGCTCGGTGATTTCGTACACGGACATACAGGGACTGAAACGCATGCGCGATCAAGGCAGCTTGAAAGACGGCATGCTGCCGAAGGCCACAGCCATTGAAACCGCAATTCGCGGCGGCGTGCGCCGCGTGCATGTGATCAGCTACAAAGCTCCCGACAGCCTGCTCGCTGAAGTATTTACGAACGAAGGCACCGGTACGCTGGTGGTCGCGGACTTGAAGGCCTTGAGCCCGGCGGAACAGCTGTCGCAGTCATGAGGTGCGAAACATGACCCGGCTCTGGGACAAGGGTGGCTCGCTCGATGCGCAGGTTCTGAGCTACACGGCCGGCGATGACCATTCCCTGGACAACCGCCTGGTCGCCTACGATGTCCGGGCCTCCATCGCCCATGCGGAAATGCTGGGCGAGCAAAAGCTGCTGTCGCCCAAGGATGTCGCAGCGATCCGCGACGCCTTGACGGCAATCGGCGCAGAGCATGCACAAGGCAGCTGGCACATCTCGCTCGAGCAAGAAGATTGCCAAACCGCCATTGAGAATTTACTTACCGCGCGCGTCGGCGCCGCGGGCGGACGTCTGCACGCCGGCCGGTCGAGAAACGATCAGGTGCTGGCCGCATTGCGCCTCTACCTGCGCGACGCCGCGCAAGCATTGCGCCTCGGCGCGACCTCAGTGGCCGATGCGCTCGAGAAGCTGGCCGCTCGCCACCCGGATCAGGAACTTCCGGGATACACCCATATGCAGCAGGCCATGCCGAGCAGCGTCGCCCTCTGGGCATCGGGATTTGCCGCGGAGCTGCGCGACGATGCCGCGGGACTGGAGCAGACGCAGCGGCGCATCGGCAAAAACCCTTTAGGGTCAGCTGCCGGGTTCGGCACGCCGAATCTCGACATCAACCGCGAGGCCACGCGCCGCCGTCTCGACTTTGCCGTGAACCAGGAGCCGGTCACAGCCGTGCAGTTGTCGCGCGGCAAGGCGGAGGCACAGCTGCTGTTCGAGATCACCCTGCTCACACAGGACTTAGGCCGGCTCGCCGCCGATCTGCTGCTGTTCTATTCGCAGGAATTCGGCTTCGTAAGCCTGCCGGAGGCCTTTACCACCGGATCATCCATCATGCCGCAGAAGCGCAATCCCGATGTCTTCGAATTGATCCGCGGCCGCAGCGGCGTGGCGCAGGCGGCGCTCAACGAAGTTCTGGCCATCACGCAGAAACTGACGTCCGGGTATCATCGCGACTTGCAACTCATCAAGCCGCCGCTGTTTCGCGCCATCGACTCCTGCTTGCAGACCTTGGGAATCTTGCCGGGCGCGCTCGATGGCGTGCGGTTTCGCGCCGAAAATATCCGGCTCGATCCGGGAATTCATGCCGCCGCCGCCGCGAACGCGCTGGTGGCGAAGGAAGGCATCCCCTTTCGCGAGGCTTACCGGCGGGTTGCCGCAAAACTTAAGGACAACGAATGAGTATCTGGCGCAGCCCGCGAACGATCGAGGATTTGAACGGCAACCGGCAAGGAACGCTCATCGCCACCCTCGGTATTCTCTTCACCGAGATCGGTGCGGACTTCGTCCGCGGCACCATGCCGGTGGATACGCGCACGGTGCAACCCTATGGGCTGCTCCATGGCGGAGCGTCCGTGGCGCTCGCCGAAACATTGGGAAGCATGGGTGCATCCATGTGCGTGGATGCGGACGAGTATCAAGTGGTCGGCCAAGAGATCAATGCCAATCACGTCCGCGCTGCACGCAGCGGGCTCGTCACCGGAACTGCGCGCGCCGTGCACTTGGGCGGCCGAACGCATGTCTGGTCGATCGACATCGTCAATGATGCGCAAAAACTCGTTTGCATTTCGCGCATTACGATGGCCGTGATCAAGCGCGGCGCCCTCACGCCGTAATTTGCGCTGGCATTTGCCACCTCAAGAGGCGTATCTTTTCCGCCATGAAAAATTCCACCGTGAGATTTGGACGCCGGGCATTCTGCCTTGCGGCATTGATGACGCTCAGCGCGCTCGGGCAGGCACAAACGCCTCCGCCGGCCGTGAAGCCGCCGCCGACCACGGCGCCGGGCGCGGATCCGGGACCGGGGCCCACGCCTGAGCAACTGAGCTATTTGATGGGCCTGATCTTCGGCGCGCAAATGCATAACACTGGGGTCACCAGCGAAAGCGTGATATCCGAACCGTTCAACCGCGGCATCAAGGATGGCCTGCAGGGCAAGCAGCCGACGCCGGCCGACCAGCAGCAGCTTCAGGCTTATGCCCGTGCAATGACTGAAGCGATGGCCGCCCGCAATACTTCCGCTGCGAAGGATTTCTTGGCGCGCAACGGCAAGGAAAAAGGCGTCGTGACCACCGCCTCAGGCTTGCAGTACAAAATCCTCGCCGCCGGCGACAAAAAGGCGCCGCCGATTCTTCCCACCGACAACGTGACCGTGGACTATCGCGGCAAGCTGATGAACGGCACGGAATTCGACAGCTCGTATTCGCGCGGAATGCCCGCGACGTTTCCGGTGAACGGCGTCATCAAAGGCTGGCAGGAAGCGCTGGTGCTGATGAAGCCGGGCGCCAAGTGGCAGTTGTTCGTGCCGCCTGAGCTCGCTTACGGTCCGAGATCACAAGCGAAAATTCCACCCAACTCGCTGCTGATCTTCGATGTGAACTTGGAGAGCGTCGAGCCTGCGAACGCGCCGCCCAAGGCTCCGCCGGGCACACCGCCGCCCAAGGCGCCGGTGCAGCGCAAATAAGCTGATGTGAGCGCAGCGGGCTAGCGCAACTCGAGCGCGTTGGTCAGGTCGCCCATGGGAGGTGCTCCATGAGCGGCTAGGCCCGCATCGCGCTGGACCATCCCGGGCAGCATCGGAAGATCGAAGCGGCGCGCGATCAGCCGCAGAATGGACTCCGTGTCGTATTGCGTGTGATCGACGCTGCCTCGCCTGGCGAAAGGTGAAATGATCAGGGCTGGGATCCGCGCTCCGGGTCCCAATAAATCGCCCTGAGGCGGCGCGACATGGTCCCATGCGCCGCCGAATTCATCGTATGTGATCACGATAATCATGTGGGACCACTGCGGACTGGCGCGCAATTTCGCAACCAGTTCGGCAATGTGCGCATCGCCGTCGGCTACCGAGGCATAGCCGGCGTGCTGGTTCAAATTCCCTTGCGGCTTGTAGAACGCCACCGGCGGCAAATGCCCCGCGGCGATGTCCGCCAGTAAATCATCGTAATCCTTCAAGTGCGCCGCGCGATGTTCGGGATGGGCCACGGGATCGAAGCGCTCGTAGTAGTTGAACGGTTGGTGATGCGCCTGGAAATCCGGGTTGCCTCGGGCAATCTCCGGCGCATAGATCACTTCGCGCATCTTGGACGGCGGCCGAGTGCCGTCCTTGACTGCGGCATTCCATGAACCGGCATACCAGGCCCAAGCGATGTGCTTCGCATCCAGTTCATCGCCGATGTTCTGCCTCGTTTGCGGCGGCAGCGTGGTCGGATTGTTGGGGTCCGCATAAGCGAAGCTGGCGTCGTTTGCCGCGGGCTTGTTGCGGCTCGGCTGGTAAGGCGGCTGCATGGTATTCACCGCGTAGTACTTGCCGTCGCCGAAATAATTGAGCGGCGTGATGTCGCCGCTCTTGGCGAACGTGGGCGGTTCATCGAGCGCCGAGGCCGGCGGCGCGGTTGCGGTTTTTAAGCGCGGCAAGTAGCGGCCATTCGCATCCTGCTCGAGAATCGCGATGGCGGGCTTGGCCGGCGAGGTGTCGGCTTGCGGATATTCGGGCGCGCAGGCGCAGATCAGGTATTGATGATTCAGGAACGACCCGCCAAACGCACCCTGAAAAAAGTTATCGGCGAGCACGAATTGCTTGGCCAACGCGTACAGCGATGAGCGGCTGTAGTCATAGTGTCCGAGCGCAAGACCGCCCGCATCCGACCACGCCGCGTAGCCGTCGTTTTTTCCGCCGTCGATTTGCATTTGATGCTCGAAGAAGCGGTGCCACAGATCGCGAGTCACCGTTGCGGTCGACAGCGTCACTTGCGACTGCGCGCTGAACCCATGCTCGATGGAATACGGCGCGTTCGGCAAACCGACGCTCTGCTGTTGCGTGACGACCGGCGTAACACCCGGCGAAGTGACTCCGCCCCAGGTGGGCGGGAGCGCGGACATCACACTGCCGTCGCGGTCCCGTTGCGGTTGATAGCCGGGCAGCGGGCGGCCGTCGCTCGCCACAACTTCATTCAAGCCGCGCGCTCCTGGGAAATTGCCATACAAATTGTCGAATGCGCGATTCTCGGCGTAAATCACCACGATGTTGTCGACGCTGCTGTGCAGGGCGCGGCTGATGGCGATCGACGCTTTGCCTGCGCCTTCGGGCACCGTCGAAGAATTCGTCTGGCAGCTTGCGATCGCCGCCGCGCACACTACTGGAAATAAATGCGCGCACGCACGCAATGCCGTGGGGTATGTCATGCGCGCAGTATAAGGTGCGGTGCCCTCGAAGGGCGACCGCACCGGTTCGGAATCGAATCGGACTTAAAGCAGCGAGGCTTGAACTTGGGAATCGCCCCGCGCTAGAACTGCCAAATCGCGCTGACCATCAGCGCATCGGGATCTCCGAACTGAGAGCTGATGCGTTCGTATTCGCCGCGCAAGGTCAAGCCAAACGGAAACTTGGATTGCACTCCCGCACCATAGGCAAATCGCGTGTTGATCACCTGATGCCGATCGGTGGGCACGAAATAAGGACACGGTCCGCCGGACACGCAGGGTTGTTGAACAAAGTCGGTAACATTGGTCGAGAGGCGCGCCGCACCGGCTTTGGCGAATATGTCGAGAAAGGGTATGGGGATCGGCAGATAACCCACGGCGAACAACGCCGGCGCTGTCGGGTGGGAATCGCTGCCCGAGACATTGAAATCGTAGTGGTTGTGCCGATAGGGCTGGCCGAAATCGATGTATTCGGCCTCGAGTCCGATCATGCTGATGGGCCTTATGCCGACGATTCCCTGCCAGGCGAATTGATAATCGTTGTAGTAGCCGGGGTAGCCATAGCGGGAATCATCGCTCCGGTTCTGTGACGTTCCGGCGCCCGCGCCCACGTAAAATCCGACGGGATTATCCGCAAGTGCCGCGCCCGAAGCGCTGCATGCCGCGACCGCCAGAAGCGCCGCAAGGGTTCTTGATATCCGCATAAAAGACCTCCGCTTTCGATAACGCATTCGACCGGACGCCGTTGACAGAAGTTCCGGCTTAAACGCCGGGCGCCGGCGCGCGTATACTTGCAATAATGAAGTTTGTGCAACTTTTGGCGCTGTTATTTCTCGCGGGGGGAATCTTTGGCTGCGGCCAAAAAGGACCGTTGGTGATGCCGGATGCGCAAAAGCACAAGCGCACCGTGCCCACGCTGCCGGGCGCACCCGCCAAGCCCGCGAGCGGAAACACTGCGCCTGCTGCAGGTCCTGCGGCTCCGCCCGTCGCGCCTGCGCCGCCCGCCCCGGCACCAGCACCTGATTCTCCTACGCCGCCCGCAGACCCCACGCATCCCTGATCGGGTGCTGCGATCATGAGCGCCCGCAAACTAATTTTGGTCGACGGCTCAGGCTATCTGTACCGCGCCTTCCACGCGCTGCCGCCTCTCACCAATTCGCGCGGAGAACCGACTGGCGCGGTACTGGGCGTGCTCAACATGCTCAACAAAATGATCAAGGAAGAAGCGCCCGATCGCATCGCCGTGGTGTTCGATGCGCCGGGCCGAACCTTTCGCGACGATCTATTCGATCAGTACAAAGCGCATCGCGAACCGATGCCCGATCACCTGAGCGCACAAGTTCAGCCTTTATACGATGTGGTCAGCGCGATGGGTGTACCGCTGCTGCGCGTGGCCGGCGTCGAAGCCGATGATGTGATCGGCACACTCGCCCGCCAAGCGGCGGACGCCGGCTTCAAGGTGCTGATCTCCACCGGCGACAAGGACATGGCGCAATTGGTGGGACCGAATGTCGAGTTGCTCAATACCATGAGCAACACGCGCCTCGATCGCATCGGCGTCAAGGCGAAGTTCGATGTGTTTCCGGAACAGATCGTCGACTATCTGGCGCTGGTCGGCGACACCTCGGACAATATTCCCGGCATCACCAGTGTCGGCCCGAAGACCGCGGCGAAGTGGCTGAATCAGTACCAAACGCTCGATGCCTTGATCGCACACGCCGCAGATATCAGCGGCAAGGTAGGCGAAAACCTGCGCAACGAACTGAAGATGCTGGAGCTGTCGCGCAAGCTCGCGACCATCGATACCGGATTGGGCCTCGAGGTAACCCCGGAGCAGTTGAGTCCCGGCGCGCCCGACGTGCCGCGGCTGCGCGAGCTTTACACGCGGCTGGAACTGCGCGCGCTGCTGAAAGCCTTGGGTCCGGAGGCCGCGCCCGCCCCGGGCAATGCGGAAATCGACTTAGTCGTTGCCGAAACAAGAACCCCGAGCGGGACCGAGATCGCGGCAGTTGCCGTGGTCAGCGCACCGGCACCGCGCGACTATCACCGCGTCATGTCCGAAGAAGAGCTTCATATATGGCTCGATAAGCTCAAGGTCGCGCCGCTCATCTCATTCGATACCGAGACCGACAGCCTGGACTATATGCGGGCACAGATCGTGGGCGTATCGTTCGCGGTCGCGCCGGGGGAAGCAGCGTATGTGCCGGTGGGCCACGACTATGCGGGCGCGCCGCACCAGCTCGATCGTGCCAAGGTGCTGTCCGCGTTGAAGCCCGTGCTCGAGGATATGACCAAGGCCAAGCTAGGCCACCATTTGAAGTTCGATGCGCATGTGCTGGCGAACTATGGCGTCGCGCTCAACGGGCAGCGCTTCGATTCCATGCTCGAATCCTATGTGCTCAACAGCGTTGCCACTCGCCACGACATGGACGCGAGCGCGATGAGATATCTCGGCGTGAGGACCATTCAGTTCGAGGACTTGACCGGCAAGGGCGCGAAAAAAATCGGCTTCAATCAGGTGGACGTCGATCGTGCCGCGGAATATTCCGCCGAGGACGCCGACATCACGCTGCAGCTGCATCAGGCCATTTGGCCGCAAATTGACGCCGTCCCTGCGCTGAAATTCGTCTACGAGAACATCGAGCAGCCACTGGTGCCGGTGCTGTTTCGCATGGAGCGCACCGGCGTGCTCGTCGACCGCGGCTTGCTCAAGGCACAGAGCACGGAACTGGCGACGCGCATGCTGGAGCTGCAAGCGCAGGCACACAAGGAAGCCGGCGGCGTTTTCAACGTGGATTCGCCCAGACAGCTGCAGGAAATCTTGTTCGGTAAGCTCGGCATTCCGGTGATGCGCAAGACGCCGACCGGCCAGCCTTCGACCGCGGAGGACGTGCTCGAGGAGCTTGCCGAGACCTATGCGCTGCCGAAGCTTATTTTGGAATATCGCGGGATGGCGAAGCTGAAGTCGACATACACCGACAATCTTCCTCTGCAGATCAATTCTTCCACAGGGCGCATTCACACGTCGTATCACCAAGCGGTGGCGGCCACCGGCAGACTCTCGTCGCAAGATCCCAATCTGCAAAATATTCCGATCCGCACCCAGGAAGGACGGCGGATTCGGCAGGCGTTCATCGCGCCTCCGGGACACTCGCTGCTCGCGGCGGACTACTCGCAGATCGAGCTGCGCATCATGGCGCATCTGTCCAGGGATGCGACGCTGCTGCGAGCCTTTGCCGAAGATCGCGATGTGCACCAGGCGACGGCGGCGGAAGTGTTCAGCACGCCGTTGGATCAAGTGAGCGCCGACCAGCGGCGTTCCGCGAAAGCCATTAACTTCGGCCTCATGTACGGCATGTCCGCATTCGGGTTGGCGCGTCAACTGGGCATAGCCCGCGGCGACGCCCAAAAATACATGGACCTTTATTTCGAACGCTATCCCGGCGTGCGGCGCTACATGGAAGAGACGCGCAGCCAAGCGCGCGAAAAAGGCTATGTGGAAACTGTGTTTGGGCGCAGGCTTTATTTGCCGGAGATCCAATCGCGAAACGCTGCACTGCGCCAATACGCGGAGCGCAGCGCCATCAATGCACCCATGCAGGGAACGGCTGCCGACATCATCAAGCGCGCCATGATCGAGGTGGACTCTTGGCTGCAAAGCTCTCGCGTTGCTGCACGCTTGATCATGCAGGTGCACGATGAGCTGGTGCTGGAGGTTGCCGACGACGCGATCGAACCGCTTGTAGGACAAATACGGACACACATGATCCGCGCCGCGGATTTATCCATTCCTCTCAAGGTGGATGTAGGGGTTGGCCGCAACTGGGACGAGGCGCATTAATCGCGTGCGCTAGCGCCAAAATTGGCGCAATATTCGTGCTAGAAACAAGCGCTATTCCGCTGTCATGCAGCCGCAAAAAAAATGACTTTCGAAGGACTGGAACTTTCGCAAACCATCCCCATCTAACCAAATGAGCGTTTAAGACGCTCCTCGCTCTTCTCCCTGAGCGAGCATGACCCGGTTTGTCATCCCCATGCCGGGTTGGTCTGCCCCGATGGTTGCCACAAGCGCCCATCGGGGCTTTTTTATGCGCCGTTGAACCAGCGATCCATCACCTCGCGCGCCTCTTCGATGCCTTCGGTGTTATGTGCCGAGAAAAGTTGCGCGGATACCGCAGCGTCCGCACCTGCAGCCTCGGTTTCACGCAATACACGCTGTGAATCTCGCCTGTTCAGTTTGTCTGCTTTTGTCAACAAGACATGCGCGAAGCGGTTTCTCGCGAGTATCCACTCGAGCATCGCGACATCCTGCGCGCCCAAGCCCCGCCGGCTGTCGACGATCAGCATCAGGCCCACCAGCGATTCGCGTACGTTGAAGTAATGTTCCATTAACGCCAGCCAGTGTTGGCGAACGCGCTCGGGCACCTTGGCGAATCCGTATCCGGGCAGGTCCACCAGCCGCCTCTCGGGCGTCAGCTCGAAGAAATTGATCAACTGGGTGCGGCCGGGCGTACGGCTGACGCGGGCAAGTCCGCTGCGCTTAGTGATGGCGTTGATGGCCGTTGACTTGCCCGAGTTGGAACGTCCCGCGAAGGCGATTTCCCGGCCCGAATCCACGGCAAGCTGATGTGCTTCAGCCGCGCTGGTCATGAATTTCACGTTCGAATAGGTCGTCATGGCCGCCGGCGGGACGCAAATTATTGACTCTAGTGTACAATTTAGGGTTGACAGCAGGTCACAATAAAATGGGGTACTAGGGCGTCATGAAGCGGCTTTGGATTCTCGCGGCGACAATTTCCGGCGTTTTGATCTCGACTGCAGCACTCCCTGCACCCAGCGTCGAAGCCGGTGCCACCAAGGCGGCAACTTGCCAGGCCTGCCACGGCGCCAACGGCAACAGCACCAATCCCGAATGGCCCAGCCTCGCCGGATTGGGTGCCGACTACATCGCCGATCAGCTGAATAACTTCAAGACGGGCAAGCGAGCGAGCCCGGTGATGATGCCCATGACAACGAACCTGACCGCGAACGACATGGCGGATTTGGGAATGTATTTCGACAGCCTCACCAATACCGGTTTGGAGGCCGACCCTTCCTATTGGGCAGCAGGTGAGAAGCTGTATCGGGGCGGCGATCAAGCGCGCGGCATCCCCGCTTGCATGGCCTGCCATGGTGCGACCGGCAAGGGCAACGAGCCGGCAAAATTTCCGGCGCTGCGCGGCCAGCAATCCGGCTACGTCGTGAAGCAATTGAATGATTATGCGTCGGGCACCCGGACCACCGGGCCGAACGGCATCATGCAAACCATCGCCAAGCGCCTGTCTCCCGATGACATTCGCAATCTCGCGTCGTACCTGCAGGGAATACGTTGATGCGAATTCGCGCACTGCCGCTGCTGGTGGGGCTTGGCATGCTGTTGGCATTGACGGCCTGCGGCCGCCAGGAGCCCTCGGGACTTGCACCGGCGAAAGCCCCTGGCCCTCCCGCGGCCCCCGCCGTGAACACCACTGCGACGCCGGTTCCCGGCAAGGCGGCGACGGAAGCCTCGTCGAAACCCCAGACCATCACGCGTCTCAACGAAGACGGCTCGGAGACGGTGGAGGAAACACCCGGCGACACCAAAGCGCAGAATAAATTGCTCGCGGCGGTGGCTTCGACCGTTGCCGCCGCAACATCCAGCACATCGGCCGCCGCCGCGGGGACTCAATGGCAGGATGGCGTGCATTACACGCGCGTGGTTCCGGCGCAGCCCACCAATGTGCCGGCCGGACAGGTCGAGGTGCTGGAATTTTTCTGGTATGCATGCCCGCATTGCTACGCACTCGAGCCCACCGTGACCTCGTGGCTCAAATCCAAGCCGGCGTATGTGACCTTCACGCGCGTTCCCGTGGAATGGAATGAAGGCCACCGCTCGCTGGCGCACCTTTTTTACGCTCTCGACGCCATGGGCAAGCTGAATGACGTGCATAGCGAAATATTCAAGGAAATCCAGGTCAACAACGATCCGTTGATTGGACCTGATCCCAACAACGCGGCCGCCGCGGAGCGCGTGCAAGTGGCGTTCATCAAGAAGCTGGGCCTCTCCGAGACGGATTTCGGCAAGGCCTATCACGACATGAACGTAGAAACCGCGATGCAGCGCGCCGACCAACTGGTGCAGCGCTATCGCGTATCCGCGGTACCCACCTTCGTCGTCAACGGCAAGTACGTCACCGACGTGACCATGGCGGGCAGTCCGGATCGGCTGATATCCATGATCAACGATCTGACCGCGCAAGAGCACAAACACTAGCCGGCCCCATGGGCACCGGACGCCTCGAGGCATTCAGCGACGGCGTCATCGCCATCATCATCACCATCATGGTGCTGGAGCTCAAGGCACCGCATGGTTCGGGATTCGACGCGCTGCTGCCCACCATTCCGGTTTTTTTGAGCTATGTGCTGAGCTTCGTCTATGTGGGGATTTACTGGAACAATCACCACCATATGCTGCATGCCGCGGAGCGGGTCAGCGGCGCCGGACTTTGGGCGAATCTGCACTTGCTGTTCTGGCTGTCGCTGATTCCGTTCGTCACCGCCTGGATGGACGAAAATCACTGGGTGGCGGCCCCGGTCGCGCTTTACGGCATGGTGCTGTTGATGGCCGGCGTCGCGTATTTCATTCTGGCGCGCGTGCTGATCAGGGATAACGGGCCGGATTCCAAACTAGCCCAAGCTTTCGGCAACGACTTCAAGGGCAAAGTTTCCATTGTGTTATATGTGGCCGGCATCGCCCTGTCCCTGTGGCGCTCCTGGCTTGCCGTGACCGTTTACGTGCTGGTGGCGATCATGTGGATTGTTCCCGATCGGAGGATCGAAAAATGATGCGCACTTACACCGGCGGCTGCCATTGCGGGCGCGTACGCTTCGAGGTCGCCGCCCCTGCTGCGCTGGTCGTGGATGAATGCAATTGCTCGATGTGCGGCAAAGTTGGATTTTTGCATTTGATAGTGCCCGCGGAGCGCTTCAAATTATTGAGCGGCAGCGACGCGCTGACGACTTATACATTCAATACGGGTGTGGCGAAACACTATTTTTGCGCGACCTGCGGAGTGAAATCGTTTTACGTGCCTCGATCGCATCCTGACGGCATCAGCGTCAACGCACGCTGCCTCGACGAGGGCAGCATCGAATCCATGTCCGTGAGACCTTTCAACGGACGCGAATGGGAAACGGGCCGCGCCCAGTACCGTCCGCCAGACGGCGAATAATTTTTTACACATCGCAGCGCCTTCGCGACATAACGAAGAAATCTCGCCGCGTTATGTTGTGAACCGCCACACGCCGGTCCGGCAGACGCAAGACTATGCAGCATGTCGCGTGTGCATGCGCTCATGGCGTTGGCGATTTTCAGCTGGACTTGCAGCGGCGAGGCGCTGGGGAAAGATCAGCGCTTGGGCGCCGACTCCGCGCTCAAACTGAGTGCGGCACCTTCGCCCCTTTTTGCCTTGCCGGCAGCGGCGTACGAACCGCGGGTGTTTTCGGCGACGGAGTTTCGGCCGCGAAAACCTGCCCTGATCGGCGCTGACTCGGCCACGCGCCCGCCGTCCATCATCGATGCGCCGATGCCTAAAGACACCTCGATCGGACGGCAATTGGCGGAATTCAAGACCCAGGATCGGGTGCGCTTGCTGACCCTGTGGCGCAGCAGCGCGAGCTCCTTGTCCCTGCAGGCAGGCAAGCGCGGCATGCCGTCGCTGCAATGGAGCACCCCGTGGATGCATCGCGATGCCGTCTCACGGGGTCTCTTCGACCGCTTCCTGACGCCGCGGGCCGGTGGCGGCGTCCGCACCAGTGTTCCGCGGCAATCCGCCACGCTTGCATCGAGCCAGTCCGCGGAGACTCGTTCCTCGTTCAATTCGAAATAAGCGCGGCCGACCCTTATCCGGTGGCTCCTCCGGCGTAGCGGCGGAAAAAACTGTCCTGCTTCCATTGAGGGCGTTTGGCATCATTCGCCACTTCGATGGTCAGCGACCGTACCACTTCTTCGTAGCCCGCAGCCGTGGCCAGGTCGACCGGCTGATTGGCATCGTCCGAGGGCGCGTGATACCGCTCGGTGCGCCACGACGCCAAAGCTGCGGCCTCCGTCGAGCCGGGCGCGGCGCCCACGTCGATCATGACGGACGGCACGCCATGGCGAACAAAATTGTATTGGTCGCTGCGAATAAAGACGTTGTGCAGCGGCAGCGGGTCGGGCTGGATCCCCACTTTCAATTGTTGTCCGACCTGCGCGGCGCGATCGCCCAAATCGGACTCCGCAAGACCGTAAACGGTCAGGACCTTGAGCGGAATGATGGGCAGAAACATGTCGGTATTGATGTCGGCAATCATGGATTTCGCCGGCACCGTCGGATGCTCCGCAAAATACTTCGATCCCAACAGTCCTTTCTCCTCGCCGGTCACCCAAACCAGCAGCACCGAGCGCTTGAGCTGCACATGCGACTGCTTGAGCGATCGCGCCATGTCCAAGAGCAGCGCGCTACCTGAACCATTGTCCATCGCGCCGTTGTAGATGCGATCGCCGTTGATCGGCTCACCCATGCCGACGTGATCGATGTGCGCCGAGAGCACGACGTTTTCACTCTTGAGCGCCGGATCCGTTCCGGGGATGCGCGCGACGATGTTGGTCGAATCAACTTCCCGCGAATGCGTCGCCGTGATGGCGCTCACGGACACCTTCAAGGGAAAGTGCGGCAGCGGCTTGCGGTCCTTGCCTAAGGCGGCGATTTCTTGGAACGAATGTCCCGTTCCTTGCAGCAGCAGATCGGCGTGCGCGGGATTGAAAGCAACCGCGAGCTTTGACCCGGCGGTCTCGTCGAACTCCGGCCCGACCAAATCCATGCTGGGATGATTGCGGTTCAGCGACGATCTCGCCCACGGCAAGTCCATGGAGGCGGGATTGGGAATTTGAATGATGCCGATGGCACCCGCCGCCTTGAGCGCCTTCCAGCGTTCGGCGCGCGATTGATAGTGCGCGCTCAACGCGGAGGGCACATCTGCCGGGGAGCCGGTGAGAATCACGGCCACCTTGTTCTTCAAGTCCAGACCGGCAAAATCGTTGTAGTTCTTTTCCGGAATGTTGAGGCCATAGCCGACAAACACCAGCTCCGCGTCGAGTTTCGGCGCCAGCGGATAGCGTGTCGAGAAATATGCCTCTTCGCCAAGAGTCAGCTTTTGCGCGTGGCCGTCCCGAACCAGCGCCAGTTGGCAGTGAGCTTCATCGATCTCCACCGTGCGCAGCTTCACGCTCTGGAAATAACCGTTGTTGCCGGCCGGCTCGACGCCCAGCGCCTTGAGCTTGCCGACGATGTATTCCTGTGCCTGATGCTCGCCCTTGCTGCCGGTATCACGGCCCTCGTATTTATCGTCCGAGATCTCCTTCACCGTAGCCCACCAAGATTTGCCATCGAAATGCTCGGCAGCCTGCGCGGTGCAAGCAACGATGAGCAACAACAGTGCCGGTAATCTGCGCGTCATACGGGAGGTTCCTAGGGTTTTCTTGTGAGAGTTTTGTAGCTTATACCGCGCAAACAGGTTGTTCTACCGGGAATTAGCCTAGTGTATCCGGCAACTGCAGCGCACGGATCGCCCACGGAAGAGCGGCCGAGAGCTGACGTCGTTGCACGCCGCGAACCAGGGGCGCATCGGCGATTTCAGGCTTGCCCGCCCGCGCGGCGAAGAAACCGCAGATCCAAGCGGCGACTTCCGGCTCTCCCGGCAAAATCTCTTCGGGCAAGGGTCCGCCTTCCGATACGAGGCTTGGGAGCCAAATCCCCAAATCAAGTTTCGGATTCGACAGGCACGATGCCGGCCAATCGATCAGCTTCGCACCGCGCGCAGTGATGCAAATATTGTCGCTGCGGATATCCCAATGCGTGAGCGCCGTGCCCGCCGTTGAGCAGGCGTTTTGAGCTTGCAGCAGCACCGGCAACGCCTTGTCGAGCCACGCTGGGGATGCCGCATTCAGCGACAAGAATTCGGACGGATCCGCGGCGACGTCGTTCCATCCTGACACCCTGCCGTGAATGGCGTCGAACGAGGGCATCGGCGGTTCGATGCCGTGCATTGCGTCGAGGCATTCCCGAACCTGATCGACGCGCTCGCGCGTCCACGGCGGAGGCCAGAAATTCTGCGACAGGTCCTCGAGAATGAGCATCGGCGATCGCTCGTCATCTTCCCAGCCGATGAGTTCGGGAATGAAGCACTCCTTGATTTGACCATACGCGTGGAACTCGCGCCGCAGCCACTTCGCGGTGAGCGGCGTCACGCCGCATTTGACAAAAGCGCTGGATGTCGAGGTCGTGATCAACCAGCGTTCGGCCGGCGTGTAGCCGCGACTGACGCGTGTCCAAGCCGTGGTCTTTCGGCGCAGTATCCGTTCGGCGCGCGCAACCAGGTCGGGAGCCGGCGGTGTCACTCAGCCGCCGAAAAATCCTACGATCTCGCCATACGCCAGCACACGGCCTTTCATGGCTTGCATCACCCCGTCTCGATCCCGAGACGCGGGATGGATTTGCGCAACGTCGATCGCATAGAGCCGAAATACGTACCGATGCTTGCCCAACGGCGGACACGGCGGCTTGTATGCGCCGGCATCGGATGAATTATTGCCGAGGTCGATCTTGTCTCGATTCAAATCGGCGGCGGTGACCGCACTCTTGATCTGGTGCACCCCGTGGGGAATGTTGTAAAGCAGCCAATGAGTAAAATTGCCGAGCCGAAAGCGCGGCGAAGGACCGTCCCAATCCGTCACGATCAGAACGAAGGAGCGCGCATTGTCCGGCACCCCCTCCCAAGAAATCTCCGGCGATACGCCCTCGCCCTTGCAAGTGTACGACGCGGAAATCTCGCCGCCCGTGCTGAAGCTGATGCTATGCAGGATCACTGTCTTGGGAATCGTCGAGTGATAGGCCAGATCCGCATCCAGCGCCTTCGCAGCGCGCATCCTAGCGAGTCCGATCACCGCCGCCGCCAACACCAGAATCGCCAGCAGTGCTATGCCGATAAGCTTCACGGCGATAGCGTAGCAAAACTGGCGAGTTCAAGTATTGGCGCGCCCGGCGGGATTACTCGGCGCTACGCGCCTCGCCCTTCGGGTCGCCCTAAAGGGCGATCGCCGCCGCTGCGCGGCGTCGTCGAACCCTTGTTTTATTGTCGTGGGTTCGAACATGCCCACGGTGGCAGGCCGATCGCGAGTAAGTATTTTTTTGAAAATTGGCGCGCCCGGCGGGATTCGAACCCACGACCCTCGGCTTCGGAGGCCGATACTCTATCCAGCTGAGCTACGGGCGCTGCGCAGGGGTGGCGATACTACCCGCCGTTGGCAAGCGCCGTCCAGCAGCACCGCTGTAAGCTCACGGAACCTGCTGTTATGTCTCGTGCTTCGCGGCCGCCTGTAGCTTGAGCACGGTGGCCCAATTGCGGGTTGTGACCGTCGAGCCGGCTTTGCGGCTAAATGCCTGGCTCATTTTGCTTTCAAGTAGTCCCGTCGCACACCAGAGGTATGCGGCGCGCTGAGTGATGGCCAGGGCGTCGGGTTTCCAGAGCTCTTTGAGCATCGGTCGCAGGGGCTCGAGATGCCGGGGATGTGCAACAAATGCAACCAGGTGTCTGGCGGGCTCCTTCGCGACCCGCAACAAGGGATTCTCCTCGATGATGCAGTCAAGCTCTTGAGCGGTGATCACCATCACGGAGGCGGAAAATCCGCAATTGGCCGTGATCGCCGCTTCGATGCTCGACGAAATCTTGGAAACGCTGGAGCGCTTGCTGCTAAACAATACATTGCCGCTGTTCAACAGCGTGCGCACATCGGCGTGGCCGAGATCGGCAATGAGATCGCGCAGATCCGCCATGCTGACGCGCTTGCTGAGCCCGACATTGATGCCGCGAATCAGCGCGATGCAAGTGCTCATGGTCGAACGCGTCTCACAACGGCATCACCGGAACACACAGCTTGCAGTCGAGCACTCCGGTCGCGGGATCGTAGCGGGAATCGACCGGATAGTATTCAAACATCGGCCGGCTATCGAGCTGCAGGCCGCTGGAGGGAAGCCAATCTCGCAAAAGCGCATCCCACGCCGCTTCAAAGTCGGCAACCACACCCCTGAAGCTGAGTGCGGCGTATTTGCCTCCCGGGACGACCGTGCGGTGTGCATTGCCCGCGGCGACAAAGTTGGCGGGTATTTCGCATCCCGCGTCGTACCGGCATTGCTCGGGAGCGGTTACCTTCGGATCATCGTGGCTGATCCCGTACCTGGCCTGTCCGAGTAAACCGTTCGTGACCATCCAGGGATAAACCTGCGCCTGCCAGAATGCGCCGATCGGCTCGCCATAGGGACCCACGTAGTGCAGATAGGCGATCGGGGTGGGCTTGCGTTCAACGACTTCGACTTGCATGGACGTCTCCGGTGGTGAGTTGTTCTGGACACCATTCTTTCCGGATTCTTCCCGGCGAGTCTGATCGGCCTTGCTGACTATCTGATCGGGACTGCTATTTGCGGAACGCGAGGCCGATTGCAAGCGCCAAGAGGTGGGCGAACAGCCGAAACGCGCGCTAAAGGCATGAGTCAACGCTTCTGCGGAACCGAAACCCACGCCCAATGCGATTTGCAGCACGGCGAGCCGCGGCTGCGCCAGCAGGCGGGTGGCGGCGACCTCGCATCTCCGCCGGCGCAGATATGCCCCGAGCGTTTCTCCCATCCATGCCGAGAACAGTCGATGAAAATGAAACTGCGAAAAATGCGCGACCTCGGCAAGCGCCTCGAGATCCAGGTACTGATCAAGATGTGAGTCGATGTACTCGGTGACCTTGAGCATGCGGTCAACGTACACATCGCGGCTTTTGGACGCGCTCATGGGGAACGCGATGCGCTGTTAGGGCTCCCCTTGGCGTAGAGAATCAACTGCGTGCAGCGAAACACCGCAAGGGTACGGCCAGTCTCCTTGTGGGTGACAACCGCATCCCACACTTGTGTCGTCCTGCCGCGATGCACGGGAGTTGCGACGCCGGCTATCGTGCCATCCAGCGCGGTGCCAAGATGATTGGATTTCAATTCAATGGTGGTAAAGCCGGTGGCGCCCTCCGGCAGATTGGCGACACAGCCATATCCGGACAGCGTATCGGCAAGTGTAACGATGGTCCCGGCATGCAGGTAACCATTGGGAGCGATGACGGATTCGATCACCGGCAATTCGCCGCAGACGCGTGACTCCCCCACTTCAGTAATGACGATGCCAAGGTAACCGGGCAACTTTCGGGCGCCGGCCCGGTTGAAGCTCTCCGGCGTGCGGGTGGTAATAAAATCGTTACTCAAGCGGCCGCCCGCCTCTGAGCGCGGCCCAGCGCTACGAGAAGCAACCCGAGCACGATGAATACGCCCAGGAGGCCGACGGCATTGACCATGGTTCGTTGATACCCGATGGCAATGGGATCGATGAAAGCGTAGGGATACTTGCCGATGATCAGTCCACGGATGAGCACATAGACCAGATACACGGTGGGATAGACACCCCAGATCAAGGGGTAAGTCCAACGCAGCGCGTCCTTGGGAAAGCTGAACCACCAATGGATCAAAAAGAGCACGGGCATGATGTAGTGCAACAAGATATCGGCGAGGAGCTGCAGGCCTTGCGGATTCCAGGTGTTTCGCAACAGGAAATGATACGCAAGGCTCACGAACACAATGCTGGTTGCAACACCTGCGGTGACATCCGAGCGCGCGAGGAATCGCCCCGCCCCGCTCGACGGTGCGGCGAGCGGCAGTGTCAGCGAGAGACAGACCAGCAAATTGGTCAAGATGGTGAAATAACCGAAATAGCCGACGATTCCACCGAACACACTCGTGCCGTTCTGCAGCGTGGAGTGCAAGGTCACAAAAAATTGCAATAACACGCTGAACCAAGCCAGCGCCGCCAGCGCCATGACCAGACTTCGGCGTTTTTGGATTTCCCCCTTCATGCTCAATTCAAGACTGCGCGCTAATTGGCGGGCGGCAGATTGTCGAAAAAATCGACCACACCGGTTTCCAGCGAGTATTCCGCGCCGACCACCATCAATCCATCATTTTGAATCAAGGTCTCGATGATCTCGGAACCATGCCGCAAATGATTTACCGAGGCGCGAACATTGGCGCGGCAGGCTTCATGCACCAGCGCGTCGTGATTGTTCTTGAGATCGGTCTTCAGCAGGCCTTCCACGCCGGGCCTGATGAACTCGACGATGGAATGCAGATTGCGGGACTGATTCTCCACCGGCCGCTGCAATTGCGCGAGCGTGGTCTCGATCGCTCCGCAACGCGTATGTCCGAGCACGACAACCAGGCGCGTGTGAAATTGCACGGCGGCAAATTCAACGCTCCCGATCAATGACGGTGCGACGATGTTGCCGGCCACTCGAATCACGAACAGATCGCCGAGGCCTTGATCGAAGACGATCTCAACGGGCACGCGCGAATCGGAGCAACCCAGAATGGTCGCGAACGGTTCTTGGCCTGTCGCCAGCTCCAAGCGGCGCGCCCTGCTTTCGACGGTATCGCGGCTGGGTGCTTCGGACACGAAACGGCGATTGCCCTCTCGCAGCAGAGCGAGCGAATCTCGAGCCGAGATCATCGGTAATGCACCGAATACTTCGCAGCGTGAACGTGTCGGCTACAGCGGGCGCCGAACGGGATTATCGCGGTGTCCAAGAACGCGCGCCGGCAGGAACAAAATCGCCCGCAGCAACGCAAAAATGGCATCAAACGAAATGCCGATGAGGCGAAATGGAATGGATAGCAACCAGATCAGCGGCCAAAGCACGATGGCGAGGATCGCCACGGGCCAACACAGAACCAGCAAGACACACCATAAGAGCAAGGTTTTCACGTCGGATCCCCCTCAATTCTTACGCGTAACCTTATCATACCCTCAAGGCCGGTGCGGCGCAGGGCCGCGCCTGAGTGCCTCAAGGCCGAAGCCGTTCCATTTGCCTTTCCGGGAATGCAACCGCCGTAAATCCGTATTGCGCGTACAGGCCATGTGCATCCCGCGTATTTAAGGTGTAGCGCGCGATCGTGCGCAGTTTCGGGTGCGAGAGAATGTTGTCCATCAACAACTTAGAGATGCCGCGGCCTCGGAACTCGGAGAGAACGAAGACATCGAGCAAATGCGCGAATCGAACATAGTCGGTCACGATTCGCGCAAATCCGACCTGACGGTCATCTGAGTAGGCGCCAAAACACAGCGAATTTTCGATGCATTTCTCGACGTCGGCGCGTGCGATGCCGGGAACCCAATAAGTAGCGGCCAGAAACTCGTGAATCATCGCTACGTCGAGGCGGCTGCGATCCGTCGAAACTTCGATGCTCATTTCTTGACGAACTCCAAGCGCCGGAAGCGCAGCGCCGACCAATCCTCGTCCACGGCCACCATACGCACCGACTCAAAGCCGGCATCTCGAATTACGCTCCAGCCCGAGTCGCGATTGAATTCGCAGCGGTAGCGTTTGGAGGTTCCCTTAGGGTAAACGAACCATAAAAGAGCATCACCCTCCGCCGCCGCCGCGAGAACCTTCGAGGCTCGATCCAGTTGTGCCTGCGTCGTGGCAAAAGCCAACGCAAATTTGACGGCCTTGGGCTTGCTTGGATCGCGCGCAACCTTGACGCCCTTGAGTTGCTTGAGTTCCGCTTCAAAGGAATCCGGTGCATTGAGCACCACGATTTCCCGATGCGCGCCAAGATTGAGCTTTTTGAATAGCGGCGTCAGTTCAGCGTCCGTCATGAGTCACCGGCAATTAATGTTCGTAAGTTAAGGCCAGCCGGACGCCGAGCAAAATGAACGCGGCGCCGACGCATCGATTGAAGCATTGCTTGAACGCGCCGTCCGGCGACAGCTTCCTGCTGAGATGCGCACTCGAGCGGGCAACCAACAGATTCCAGAGCGTGCCATTGAAATCGAATACCGCGCCCAGAAACAGAAATGCCAGCGGCTTCGAGCTCGCATCCGCGGCAACAAATTGGGGCAGGAACGCCAGAAAGAACAGCGCAACCTTGGGATTCAAGACATTGGTGAGAAAGCCTTGGACGAAAATGCCCCGCATCGAGGCCTGCCGAACGGCAACGGTGCCTGCCGAAGGTCCGGCTGATCTCGCGGACAAGATGAGCGTCGTGCCGACGTACAGCAGGTACACCGCACCGATGATTTTTACCGCGGTGAATGCAGCGGCGGAGGCAGCGAGGATGGCCGACAAGCCCAACGCCGCCGCGGAGATGTGCACCAGGGTGCCCGCGCCGATCCCCAATGCGGCAACCGCACCGGCGCGCCAGCCTTGAGCCCCACTGCGGCCGACGATGTACAAGGTGTCCGGGCCGGGAGTGACGCTCAAGAGCAGGCCGGAGAGCACGAATAGCCACAAATCATGCGTACCCAACAAGAATCACCTCATGTCATGCGGCGCGCGCTGCAATGTGTTATCCGCGCGGTGCGGCTTTCGCCCGCAATGCGGCGTAGCGCGCCTGGCTCTCCTTGGGCCATTCCTCGGAGGGCTTGTAGTACTCGGCAAATACCCGTGCGCCGGCGGGCAATTGCACCCAGGGCTGCCTTGACGAGGTAAAAATGTGCACATCGGGCGACAGCACACGCGGATTGTCGAGCGTGCCCACGCGCACGAAGCGCACGACGTCGCCGGCTCCGCCGTAGTTGCTCCACAGCGCCACGGAACACGTCGGGCAGCGTGCGATCCGCTGACCTTTGCCGCTGTTGGAGGGCGTATCGACTATGCGCAGCTCGCCCGCGAGGAGCTGGACCCGATCGGCTTCGATCATGGCGTTGAGCGCGAACGCCGTGCCGGTCTCTCGTTGGCACCAGCTGCAATGACAACAGTGCACAAAAAGCGGATCGCCGGTCATGCGGTAGCGCACGTGACGGCAGGTGCAGCCGCCTTCGTAGCTTCGCGCCGCGCCGTCGTTCACTGTTTCGGCATTCACGATGCCGCCACGCGCGCCGTTACCTCAATCTCGATTTGCATGCGGGGATCAAGCAGCCCTGCTGAGATCATGGTCATCGCCGGCCGGCTCGCGCCAAAATATTTGCGCAGCACCGGCCAGCAATCCGGGAAACGCTCGCCCTTCGGAACTATGTAGTTCACGCGCACCACGTCCGGAAAATCCGCGCCCGCCTGGCGCAGCGCGGACTGGATGTTCTTCAGGCATTGTTCCGTCTGGTCCAACAGGTTGTCGGAAATGGTCATGGTGGCGTAATCGAACCCCGTGGTACCGGACACGAATACCCATTCGCCGTCGATCACCGCGCGCGAGTAGCCGACTTCTTGTTCGAATTTGGATCCCGAGCTGATTAGGCGTCGCGTCATGGATTGGCCCTCCTTAGGCTCTATTGTACTTCGGTCGATTGAGCGCATCGGGGTGGGTGTCAAAAAAATACAGGGCGCCCGAAAAAGCGAACCACCATACCGCGGCGAGCCACCATCCGCCCAAAAAATCGGAGTAGGTTCTGGCGAAAAATCCCAGCGACGTCGCCAGCAGGCATAGAAAGGCCATCGCCAAGATCAGTCGTGGAGAGAAGCGCCGGATCCAAAACATGCGGACGAGCGATCCGTAGGTGATGGCGCCTGACAGAGAACAGAGTCCAAGCACCAAATAGAGCCGTTCGTTGCCTGGGATGGCAGCAAACAGCACGAGTCCGACGATACCAACGTACATGGTGAAGATGCTCAACACGGCGGCCAGCGCGACGAAACAAGCCTTGCGCGGCAGGCTTTGCGGCGAGCGCAGGGTGAGGATCAAAGCAGACGCGTGCAAAGCACCGTTGATCGCGAAGGACACGACGAGCGAGTCGGCGAGAAGGTTCCAGTGCCCCAGCAGGAACAACACGATGGTCGCCGCCCCGAGCACGCCGAAGTGCCGCGCATAGTAGAAGTGCTCCATCGCGGAACCTAGATCGGGCCGCGCGGTCCGCGTTCGGTTTGTAGCGCAGCGTTGCGCAGGAAAACCGGAAGATCGGTCGTCGGCGGGTGGGCGGGAATTTGGTGCAGCATGGCGGAGATGTGTCCGCGGTGGTAGGTCGTATGATTGACCACATGCAGCAGAATATCGCCGCGGGTCATGGAGCCGTCCCCGCCGCCGATGAAGGTGAAAGCGACGATCTCCTCGCCTAAACGATCGGACATTTCCTCGGCATAACGAACGTACCAACTGTCGAGCGTTGCCTGTGCCATGCGCAAGTCGGCAAACGAGACCTGCACATCGGGCGTGCGGGTCGTGAAGCCATGGGGGCGGCCCTCGAGATGCGCTTGCCACACAAGGTCGATGGTGTAGACATGATTCAAGACGCGGATCAAATTGCCGAACACGCTCTGCCGCGGCTTCGTCAGCTCCTCATCGGGAAGCTCGCCGACGCTCAAGTACAACAGCGAATTCGCCCACGCCGAGTAACGCGTCAGCATTCGGATGTTTCGAAGCGCGGACATGAGCGTCAGCGAGGAGGCGCCGTAGGCGCTTCGGTTGAGGACGGCGCCGGCGCGCTGCGTCTTAGGATGAGCAGCAATAGGCCGGCCATGATGGCCATATCCGCCGGATTGAATATGCCGGTCCGCAGCGAGCCGATGCCGACATTGAGGAAATCCGTGACGCGGCCGTCATACAACAGCCGATCGATCAAATTGCTGATGCCGCCTCCGGCCACGAGCGCGAGTGCGATGAAGCGGGCGGTACTGAGACGCCGCGCAAACAGAGATGCGCATACCAGGCCGGCCAGAAGCACGGCAACCGCCGCGGTAAACAATGTGAAGCGCAGATGTTCCGGTAGCGACGCACCGAGGCTCAAGAATGAGCCGGGGTTTTCCATGAGCTGCAGCCGCAGTGAGTCGGCGAACAACGATTCCGTTACGCCCGCATGCAGCCAGGAGCGGGCGGCAGATTTCGATACCTGATCGCAACCCACGCAGGAACTTAACGTCAGCATCACGACAACGACTCTGGGAACGGCTCGCATGATGACTCCCGCTAGAGATCTCCTCTGATCATTTCGCGTCCTTTAAGTTTCAGAACTTCTGTCTGCCCGTCAAAATATCCCACCACAGCCGCCAGTCGCCCATCAAGCTAAAACCGGGATACTTGAAGGTCGCGGGCCTGTTGTGCTCGAAGAAAAAATGCCCCACCCAGGCAAAGGCGTAGCCTTGGATGAGCGCCGCCAAGGCGAGCCAGTATATCTGCGTGGCGACGGCGGCAATGAGCAGCCCGAGAGCCACGCTGGTGCCGGCGAAGTGCAGGCGTCGCGAGGTGCGATTGGCGTGCTCGCTCAAATAGAACGGATAAAACTCCGAAAAGCTGCGATAGCGCTTTTCATCGGCCATGGATCGCACCTCCCGGAGCAGGCTCTGATTGCCAGGCCGCCCTATTTGCCCAGACCCGACTCGACCCAGTCGAGCCTGTCCTTATGGAAATGCTTCGCGGTAACCGGTATGCCGGAGGCCGGAAATTCCATCACGTACTCATCCGCCGAGTCGAATTTTGGCCATGTCGGGCCGCCGGCCGAATCGGGGTCGCCGGTCTTGGCGAACTGCGCCCAGTACTTGTTGGCTGCGATCGCGATCGCCTTGCCTTCATCATCGAACGGCGTTGCGCGCGGGACATCGAACACGTAAGCCAGCTCTCCGCCGTGTGCTAACCCGAATAGGCTCGCGCGTTGGGCAGCAGGGGTATAGGAGAAGTGGTACACGTAAGTTGCATTGCCGTGCTGCGCATGCAGCCGCGCGAGATCGCGGTCGGGCTCGCTGATCTGGGAGTCGGTGACCAACCGCGCAATGATGCGATCGGCATCACCAGTGCCGTCGGGATCGTAGGCGGCCAAGAAAGCGTCGCGCCGCGCTTGGATGGCAGCCAAACGCTCGGCCGCGTTCAGTCCGCGCCGCGTGAGACTGGCTTCGTCGCTGTTACCCCCGAGCAGGTAGGGAACATGCGCCTCGCTGCCCTTGGCGAAGCCATCGGCGGCGCTGCCTGTGATCATCTTGCCGTCGGCCATGGGCAGTATCTGCTCAGCTGCACCAATGCCGGCCACATTGGCGGTCAGCGTGGACCAGGGCAGCGCCCGCAGTGCTTTCGCCGCAGCGGCATCGGCACCCTGAACGCCGGCCTTCTCGGCGAAACTCGTGCCGTTCTGTTCTACGGAGGAGATCGGTCTTGCGGCGAGACGGCCGAAACCGGACTCGGACAAAGCTTTTTCGAACAGGCCCTTCGCCTGCGGAGCGAGCATCAGGTAGTTGACGGAGATAGCGCCTGCGGACTCGCCGAAAATCGTGACATTTTTAGGATCGCCGCCGAACGCCTTGATGTTGTCCTGCACCCAGTGGAGCGCTGCGATCTGATCCATCAGCCCGTAGTTGCCGAGGGGGCCCCTGGGATTCTCGGCGGTAAGCGCGGGGTGCGCGAACCATCCGGCGCGGCCCAGCCGATAGTTCAGCGTAACGATGACCACGCCTTGGCGTGCGAACTGGCTGCCGTCATAGGCGGAACCGGAACCGAATAGGAATGCCCCGCCGTGGATCCAAACCATCACGGGCAGGTGCGCGCCCTTCTTGACGTCGGCGGGCTCATACACATTGAGATACAGGCAGTCCTCGGATTGCGCACAGCTGGACGAGAATGCACTTGCGGCGCGCACACCCGACCATTTCGCGGGTGGGTTCGGCGCGCGCCACCGCAGGTCGCCCACAGGAGGCGCAGCAAACGGCAAACCTTTGAAAACCGCGACGCCATCCGCAGCGGTGCCCTGCACCTCTCCCTGCTTGACTTTGACGACAGGCCCGTTGAGCGCCGGGGATGAGGCAGCCGTATCGCCGGCCTTCTGTGCCTGGCTGAAAGCTGCGGTGCCCGCAAGGACAAAGACGAGCGCTGTGGCTCGAGCGGCTAAACGTGGTGTCGACATGAATCCCCCGGCCTATTGTTAAATCAACGATCCTGTTGAGCTCGCGGTCGCGAACCATGAGGCTGCGGCGACTCGAGCGAAACGGCAGCATAAAGGATGTTTCGCAAGCGGGCGACCATCATGTGAGCCCGCTAGAAATTCAACAGGTTGCCGTGCCAGGGCTGATGTGATGCATACAGCGACGCGCGTTCCTGCATCGGCTGCAAATCCCAGCCAAGCCGGGTCGCTTCACTCAATGCTTGGGTCTGAGCCTTGATTGCGGCGCCGTAGTCCGCGCGCGATGCGAAGGCCGCGGCGCGAATTTCCCAAAAGCTGGGATCTTGCTTATAAGTGCGTTGCAAAGCGTCGGTCAGCGACAGAGCGCGCGCGGGATCGCGAATGTCTTGGAACGGATTGGCGGCGAGAATGGACGCCAACAACAGCTTGCCGGGGACGTTGTCCTGCTTGGCCGCACGCTCCAGCCACGTCATGGCTCCCTGCAGGGCTTCCGCGGTGGGCTTGCCCTTTAGCAGGTACTGAGCCAGAGAGACCTGCGCGTCCGGCTGATCCGCTTGAGCGGCCTTTTCCAGCCAGATTTCGCCCTTGGTCTCCTCGCACAGGCAACCCCTGCCCCGCAGCAAGCCGGTGCCGATTTGAAACTGCGCGTAAGGGGCTCCCGCTTGAGCGGCTTTGAGAAACCACGGCACCGCCTTGTCGTAGGTTTGCTTGAGCTGCGGCAGGCCGGCAATCATCATGCCGTAAAGCATCTGCGCCGACGGATCGCCTCCTTCTGCCTTTGTCTTTATTTCCTCGACTTGATGCTCGAGTTTTCCGTAGTCATGAATTGTCGCGGATTGGAACACGAAGTTGTAGTACATGCCCGTCGATGCCGCGACCGGCTCGCCGTTGATTCTCGCAGGCAAGTAAGTGGCGCCCATGATGCTCTCGCGCACAGAGTCATCGAAGTATTTAGGAGGCACGGAAAAAAGAACGCGTGGCATCCGCGGATGGCCGTCGGGCGCGACGACGAACTCGACGTATGCTTTGCCTTCGACTCCGCGGAACTCTGCTTCCTTCGGATAGTGCAGCGGGCCGGGCTTCAGCAGCTTGGGCGGATCGCGGTCTGCGTATTCTCTGCCGCTCAAGACGTGCGGCAACAGGCGCTCATTGAGTTTCGCCTGACTATATTGGGCCTGAATCTCAGCCGATATTCTCAATGAAGTCGGCGTCAGCGCCGGCGCGAGTTCCTCTGCAACCGCCTTGCCGCGCTCTTCTCCGTTCTGTGCCGCCAGAGAAGCCCACGCATGCGCGTATGTCGCGCTGGCGGTGACGCCCTGGCCGCGCCCGTACATGATGGCGAGATTCAGTTGAGCGCCCGGCTGCCCCAGCTCGGCGAGTTCTTTAAATTGTGTAAATGCGCCGGCGAAATCGCCTTTCTCGTAAGCCTGCGTCGCGGTGTATAGATCAGCCCAAGCGGCATTCGAGCTGAAGACCAAGGCTGCTAAGGACGCCGCCAGTGTTCGCATGATGCTCGCAATCATGGCGCTTCGCTGCTGTAACATAGACGCGGCCGATAATAGCATCCGTTCGCGCTACGCTCCGACCTCGTACTCGCTCTGCACCAGACCGCTGGCGTACTGCCGGGTTGCAATGTGCCTGAGCGGAATATCGCGTGCGATGGTTCCGAACAGCGGAATTCCGCTGCCGATCAGCACGGGTACGCGCGTCACGATCAAGGTTTGTATGAGGCCGGCGCGCAGAAACTCTTGGATGGTGACGCCGCCGTCGATATAGGCGTGCCGCAGGCCGCGCGCGGCCAGTTGCGCATGGATTTGTGCCGGCGGACCGGACATGTGCTCGACTCGGGCGCCTTTGGGTGCCGGCGGCAGGATGCGGGTGCTCAACACGACGACGAATTTTTCTCCATACGGCCACTCGTCAAAGGCCAACACGGTTTCGTAGGTTTTGCGGCCGATAACCAATACATCGACCGACTGCATGAATTCCTCATAACCATGAGGCTCACCGCCGCCCGCAGGCAGAAAGTCGAATTTGCCGTCGGCGCGCGCGATAAAGCCATCAAGACTCGTGCCGACGAACACCGATGCTTTCATCGGGGCCTCCGTGTGGCGATTTGCCAGGTATTGCCCCAGCGGTCCTCGACCATTCCACGACGATCGCCGTAAGGCGTGTCCAATGGCGCTTCGATCGAGCGAGCGCCGGCGTCGACCGCGCGCTGCCAGGTGGCGTCCGCGCTTTCGACATACACGTAGAGGCACGCGGCCATGGAATTGCGCACTCCCGTCTCGCTGATCATGATGATGGAATCGCCGATCCGCAGCTCCGCAGGTGCCGCCGGATGATAATCGCCGGTTGCACCAAAAACCTGCTTCACGAATTTAACCAAATCTTCGGCGCCGCGAACCATGATCCGGGGCGTTACCGTATGCCATCCCGCGGGTTGAAATGTCTGAACGTTGCTCACTGGGTTGAGCCTCGCCGTCCCTTGCGGTGGTAAGTCAATGCGGCGCCGATAGCCTGGCCAGCAACCATTGCATCCCCGCCAAATGCTGCTGATCGTGGCTGCACAGGTTATGCACGAGACCGCGCAGCGTGACAGGACGTCCCTCAAATACAGCGGTTCGCACGAATTGCTGCGGATTCAGATGGGACACAAGGTCAATTGTTTTGCTGCGGGCAAGCCGGAATTCAGCAAAGGCCTCAGCGGAATCGCGCGTCGCATAGGTGCGCTCGCGGGCGAGCACTTCCCCGTCGAGCGAGGCCAGCAATGGATTGGACTCCTGCAAGGTGCGCCGCAGGCGTTCGTGGTAGCCGTCGATTTCGATGTCCCTCACATGCCAGACCTGCTCGAGAGGCGTGAAGGGTTCACTGGGAACGCCGTCCCACGACGACGGGCGCCAATTCTTGTATTCGTCGGGAATCAGCCCGTAATGCGCCTCGAGCTGGCCGGGAAAGGCTGCGAGTGCAGCCAGGGTTATTGCGTCCATACCTAAAAGAGTCATCCAGTATTCCCTGCATCTCCCGCCGGCGGCACTTCAGGGGCGAGTGCCGCCTTGCGCCGCTTTACGGCCGACAGCGCCCGATCCATCAAGTATCCCGCTGCATAGGCGATGAGGAATTGAAGAATGCCACCCACCTGGTCTGGCTGCCGGTGAATGATGCTGGGCGCGAATATGAGCAGCAAGCTGTAAACAACCCAGGCGATCATGGCGATCCGTCCGATATTGATCAAGATGATCATTCGTCATTCACCCCAGCATTTGCGGCTTGCTGTCCTGCCGCTTCAGTATACGTTACCTTGTCGGGCTCATCGGTCAACAAGGGGAGCGCCACTGATGCAAAAAATGATATTCGGAATTTTCTTCATGGCCTGCGCCTTCAGCGGTGCACTCGCCGAAGCAGATTCTGGGGCGCCGCACCTCGCCATCACCAACGTCACCGTCATCGACGGGACGGGCGCTGCCCCCAAAGCCCATATGACGGTGCGGATTGAAAACGGCCGCATCGTCGATGTCGCAGCGGCCTCCACGCGAGCGCTAGGCGCTGATACGAAGATCGACGGCTCCGGACGGTTTCTGGTGCCCGGCTTCTTCGACAGCAACGCGCACCTGACGGTCTATGGCCAGCCGGCGCGGCGCGATACGTCGGCGAAGTACGGCGATCGGAACGAGGAACTGGCGCTGGAATTCGCGCAGCGCACGCTCAAGGCAGGCGTGACCACGCTGGTCGACAGTTATGGCGTCTTGCCGCCGTCCATCATCGTGCGCGACAGAATCAACCATGGCGATGCCGTGGGCTCGCGGCTGCTTCTCGCCGGAAACATTCTGGGCTGGGGAGGCCCATTTTCCATCACGTTCTCATTGACCAAGGACGCGGATTTATCGCTGTTTGAAGAAAAATGGAACGATCTGCTGGCGCAAGGAGCCGGCGAAGATTTGGCGGATATGACCCCGGACGAGCTGCGTACCGCGATGAACACTTATCTTGATAAGGGCGTCGATGTGATCAAGTACGGCGGCACCAGCCACTTCATGCGGCCCTCGCTCATCGGTTTCTCGCCCCGCCAGCAGGCCGTGATCGTTGCCGAAGCGCACAAGCGCGGCAAGCCGGTGCAAACGCATGCGACGAGCTCGGAAGGATTGCGGTTGGCGGTAGAGGCAGGGCTCGACCTCATTCAGCATCCGGAGATGATGAGCCGGGACCTGCCGGACGACTTGATTCACTTGATCGTGTCCAAGGGCGTGTACTGCGGGATGAGGGCCAACTTGATTACCGGCGCAGCACGCGCGCGGCACTTATCGGAACGCGCGGACGCCGAAGCGAGGATCGCAAAGATGCCTCCCGCCGCAACGACGGCAGAACATTGGCGCCGCCAGGACATGCTGCAGGAAACCCAGGATATCCAGCGCCGCAACGCGGTCCGCTTGATTGCGGCCGGCTGCAAGGCAACACCGGCGACCGACAGCTACTTAGGGGATGCTCCCGAATTTCGGCGCACGGTGAAGACTCCGGAGCTCGAGCCCGGCAGCGGCACCATTCTCGCCATCGAAGGATTCGTCGAATTAGGCATGACCCCGATGCAGGCGATCGTTGCGGCGACCGCCAATGGCGCAGGCGCCGCCTTCCGCTCGCGGGATCTTGGCACCATCGAGAAGGGCAAGCTCGCGGACGTCGTTCTGCTCGAGGCAGATCCTATGGCGGACATTCACAATATAGAGAAGGTCAGCGCCGTCATTGCTCAAGGCCGACAGGTTGACTTGGCCAGCTTGCCAGAGCATCCGCTATTTTATAAAAAGCCCTAGCCTGGACGTTCGCCTAAGACGCGGGCGTCCACGTACACCCAAGCTTCTCGCCCCGAGGCGAGCTTTGCCGCGGCGCGTTTATACGCGGCAACTTCATACAGGTCGGCACGCTGAAGTTCCGCGGGGCTGATTTCGTACACCGTCCCCTTGATCCGGCTTAAAGGATCCCGGCTGGGCCTGACGATCGAGTGATGCGTCTTGCCGCTGGTTGCGATCACGGCGGGATCCTCAATGAGCAATTGCGCCTGTTCGTATCCGACGAGCTCATCTTGGTCGCCGCGCAACTTCCGATCGAAGATGGCAAGCTGAACCTCTTCTTGCTGCAAAGTGCCGTAGGAAAAAAGCAGCGGCATGGGCGTTCCGAGCTTCAGTCCCAGCGATTGGCGTTCTTCGGGAATCCGGGACGTTGTATCCGCACGACGCAAAACCGTTGGCCCGTCGGCGCCTGCATCACGACCCAGCGTTCCAGCCGGTTCACGACTTTGGCACCCAATCTCTCCAGACGCTCAACTTCCGCGGGGATGTCGTCGGTCTCGATGTCTAGGTGGACACGGCTCTCATGGTCCACGCGCTGGATCTGGACGATGGGTTCGTCGGGCGGCGTCTCCAGCATCCGGTAATTGCCGCGGGTGCCCGGATGGGCGGCATCCACGGCACGACCCAGCGCCTGATCCCAGAAACGTGCCGCTTCATCCACATTGGGTGTGTTGCAATCGATCAGGATGGCGCAAAGGCGGGAATGATGCATCGGGAATGTCCGGGAATTACAGCTGGAGCGCCATGTACAAAGTCCCTGCAATCGGATTGTTGCAGTACGCAGCAATCTCTGTAAAGCCCATGGAGCGATATAGCGCTTGCGCCTGCGTCATCATCGGAAGGGTATCGAGCAGCAATCTGCGATAACCCGCGAGCCGCGCTTCATCGATCAAGCGGGTCGCGAGCAAACGGCCAAGGCCTAGACCGCGTCCCGACTGGCGCACGTATAGGCGCTTCATTTCGCAATCTGCGCCGAGCGACCGCAAACCCACGACGCCGACGGGCTCGACGTGCCTCCACGCGAGGAATAGGCGGCCCGTTGGGCGTGCGTAATCGCCCGGCAGCGACGCCAGCTCCTCGTTGAATCCCTGAAAGCATAGGTCCACTCCGAGGGTACGTTGGTACTCGGTAAATAGCTCGCGAACGATCGCGATATCGGCTGCGGTGCCCGCCTCGCGAATCACGGGCCTTGATGAAGCACTCGCATCGGTCTGACGGGAGCTCAACGTGCGGCCGCCAGAATCTTGAACAATATTTGCTGCGAGCGGCGCTGGCCGTAACCGTGACCGTAAGCGCTCGAGGTGATCGCCACCACCAAGTGCAGCGAGGGAACGACGTAGATCTTGTTGCCGCCGTTTCCCGAGGCGAAGTGAACTTCAACCGTTCCGGTTTCCAGCGGTTCGTCCTTCGTGTACCACATGAATCCGTAAAAGTCGGCGTACGGGTCGCTATCGGAAATCCCTACCTGTCGGGATAGGCTTGCATCGATCCACTTGCGCGCAACGATTCGGTGACCGTCGACCGCTCCGCCATCGAGCACCATTTGACCGAGGGCCGCTGCATCCCGCGTCGTGATCGAGAAATTACCCTGTCCGGTGATGCGGTTGACCGGCACGCTTTCCCACTTGAATTTCCGGATTGCCAGGGGAGCAAAGAGATTCTTTTCGGCGAACTCGTCGAGGCGCATATGACTCGCATTTTCGATGATCGCCCCCGCCAAGAACGCATTGATCGAGGCATAAACGTATTTTTCGCCCGGCGCGCGTTTCATGGGCACGGCGTAAACGGTTCGAATCCAATCGCTCGATCGATTCAACGTATCCTCATTGCCGGGGCTCGCGGGTTCTACATCATCGGCATCGAGGCCGGAGCGCATGTTCAAGAGATCCCGTACGGTGATCTTTTCCTTGCCATCCTTCGGCAGGTCCGGCAAGTATTTGGAGATCGGCTCCTCAACGCCGCGAACCACGCCTTTGTCGATTGCAATGCCCATCAACAAAGACGTAATGCTCTTGGTCGCTGAGCGAATATCGTGAAGGGTGCCGGCATCATCGCCGTTGAAGTAGTGTTCACTCACCAATCGGCCATCGCGCACAACCACGATTCCCTTAAGATCTGCGTGCGAGTCCCGCTCCATGTCGGCGTAAAGAGCCTGCAGCGCCGCCAAGTCCACATCTGCGCTCGCGCCGGCGGACCATTTTATTCCTGCGGGTGTGGGTGGCGGTGCGGCGCCCGCCAGCGCGGTGCCGACCAGGACGGAGGAAATTACGAGAAAACGACGCCTGCGCAATTTCACTAAGGGCATTTGGAGTTACTCGCCGTAGGTTCTGATTTCGAGCAAATGCTGGTTCGGGTCGTTGAAATAGAGCGTCGGCGCGAGGCCCCGCGCACCGCTCTCCTCGCCTGGCTCGGTATTGGCGCCGACCGAATCGAATGCCGGCCCGAAGGCGATGCCGGCTGCCTTGATGCGCTCGAAGATTTCGCGAAATTCTGCTTTCGATACTGCGAAGGCATAGTGTTCGAAACCGGGCGTTCCCCACGGGGCAAGTTGCAGGAGGAAATCAGGACCGGCTCTTAAGACGGTAAACGGACCGTCGGCTCCTTCCAATGCAAATCCCAGGACATCGCGATAGAAGGCAATGCTATCGTGGAGATCGTTTACCTTGAGGATGATGTGATCAAGCTTTGCCATGGTTCGAGACTATTTTGGCGGGATCTCTTAAGCCTTCCGTTCGCGAATCGTGGATGGTAGCCGGGTGAGGAAACGAGGGCAAAAGGACCGGACGGCGAGGCGGGACATCAATTCCGGCATGGAAGGGACCTTATAGTTCCCATAGGGCTAGCCGTTTGTTTCAACGGGAAGGGCAGCCCGCCACTGCGCCTGTTCAATCGCATACAGGGCGGCGGTCTTGCCCCGAACAAGAACGTTACGCTCGAAACGCTCCCCAAGCCGCTCGGCCAAGCGAATGGAGGGCTGGTTTGGCGGAGCGATCACGCTGACTGCTCGCGGCCAATTGAGCGCTTCGAAGGCGATACGAAGCGCAGCGGCGGCCGCTTCGAATGCGTAGCCACGGCCCCAGTAGGCACGCGAAAGCGTCCAACCAACCTCGCGATCCGGCCAACCTTCGGGAAAATGCAAGCCGACGCGGCCGATAAATTTGCCGCTCGCGCGTTCTTCGACGGCCCACATGCCGTAGCCGCGCAGCGACCAGTGACCAACCAGCATGGCCAATTGCCGCCAAGCATCATCGCGCGACAGCGGCACACGATCACCTACATAGCGCATGACCTCGGCGTCTGCACACATAGCGGCATAATCATCCAAATCCGTCTGCGTCAACTGCCGCAGCCGCAATCTGGGCGTATTCAATGAAAGTATCGACGACACTGCATGCAAGCCAGCGGGTGGATTAAAGTGACGCAGCAACCTAGGAGGAATACGGAAGCTGCATTATCACATATTAATTTTTTGCCGCGCACTGCAACCGCGCAGCCTCTTGAGCCTACCTGGAGTTGTTCTCGCCGTGGCTATTGGGTGCATCAGAAAAATCCATTTCTTTCCTAGATATTCCAGCAAAAGGACCACGTAGATGAGCGTTTCGTGTCCGGCGGACATCGGCGCTTCTACCGATAACACGGGACTGCGTCTTTAGTTGCTTCCCTTGCTCGGTATTGTTTGGTATTGCGGCAAGCCATCGCTCAGGGTTATCCAAGGCAACTTGTCTTGCACCCAGATGTGCGCTCGCGGGGCTAATGCTGAGGGATCATCCAACAGCACCAACGTGAAATCCAGGTCACCGGCCCGAAGCGTGTGCCTGTAAGTCAGTGAGCTACCGCAATGCGTGCAGAAAGTTCGCTCCACCTCCGGCGAGGTTCGGACAACGGAAGTGTCTCCGCTGAGTATCTTGAATTGGTCCGCATCGACGGTTCCCCAAGCCACGAAGGCAGCCCCGGCGGCTCGGCGGCAGCTTTCGCAATGACATACGCACAGATTACGGACCGGACCCGTGGCGCTAAAGCGTACCCTTCCGCAATAGCAGTGCCCGCGATGCATTTGTGAATTCATGTGCAGTCTCTCGATGGGTGAACCGACATTGTGCTGCAAATCATCAAGCCATTCCGTGTAGCGATTCCCCGCCTCGGAGCTTCCTGTTTTTCCGTGTTTGGCAGATTATTATGCCCTGCGCGCCGAGTTGCGCATTACTCCCGAAGGGTTCGCGCCTATGAAGAGCAACTTAAAGACATTCGTGCTGCGGCCGCAAGATTTGCACGTCTTCGGCGCCGGCCTCACTCGGCCGGAGTGCGTCCGAGTTGATCGAGACGGTGTCTGGGCGTCGGACGATCGTGGAGGCATCGCGCGAGTAACGCCACAGGGCGTTGCCGAACTCCGTGGCGAGGGCGTCTACGAACCCAATGGATACTCTCGAACATCGGATGGTGCGTTCATCGTTGCCGGATTGAAGGACAACAAGGTTTTTCGCATTGACCCCTCGGGCCGCGCCAGTGTCGTCCTCGATCGTTTTCAGGGCAGGCCGCTCGGTACGGTCAATACAGCGTGGGCCGATGAAAAAGGCCGGATCTGGGTTTCCATGATGACGCGGCAAGAACGCTGGTTTCACGCGCTCAACACCGAGCCGGACGGATACATTCTGTTGATTGAGCAGGGCCGCGCTCGAATAGTGGCAGATGGCCTGCACTTGACCAATGAAGTGAAGGTGCATCCAAACGGGCAGTATCTGTACGGCGTGGAAACCTTGGGGAAGCGCGTGTTTCGGTATCGCATCGGCTCGAACGGCGATCTCGGGCAAAAGGAGATCTTCGGCCCTGCGGATCTAGGTCATGGCGCTCTGCCCGACGGTTTTAATTTCGATCAGGACGGCAACGTGTGGGTCACCATCATTACGCGCAACGGCATCGCCATCATCAGCGAGGATGGCGACATGCACACGATTTACGAAGAGCCCAAGATGCAAGCGGTCGATGCGATGGTAAAGGCCATGCAAAATAGGAGCGCGACCGCTGAGCATCTGATCGCATGCGCGGGCGATAAACTGACCTTGCCGACGAGCTTGGCATTCGGCGGCGAGGACCGCCGCACTGTTTACGTGGGGAGCTTGGGGTTATCCCATCTCGTTACGTTTGATTCCCCCGTGCCGGGTCTATCGATGTGATTGGACCGCCCTGCGCTGGTCCAGCGGCGAAGCGACGCCGGCGGTCCTAAAGGCTATTCATTTACGAACTTCGTAGCGAAGTTCCACCATGCCGCTCTTGTAGGCTTTCAGCTCTGCCAAATGAAGGGCGGTATCCTTTTCAACTTTCTCGAAGAAGGGAATCCCGGCGCCAATCAAGATGGGTAGGATGGAATAACGTATCTCGTCGGCCAGGCCGAGGCGAAGGCATTCGGCAGCGAGCGCGCCGCCTCCAACAAACCAGATTGAATCGAATGCAGGCCGCAATCGAGCGTTCACGAACTGCACCAGATCGCCTGAGTAGAACTCGACCGTCTCCCGGATTCGCGGCAATTCGCGGCGAGTGAGGACGTAGGTCGGTTTGTCGCCGTACGACCAACCCAATCCCTTGGCCTCAAAGCGCATCGCGGTCTCATAGGTTCGCGATCCCATGACGTAGCAATCAATCGTCTTGAGGAACGCCGCGACGAATTCGGCGTCCATGGTGTCCCCATCCACGAACTCGTCTGAGGTCTCGAGCCAGTCAACACTCCCATCCTTTCGAGCGATGAAGCCGTCGAGGCTCGCAGCCATGTGGATCGTCACCCGGGAACTATTGTTTTTCATCATCCCGTGCTTGCGTTGAGTCCGGCGGCGCCGCCAAAACTTGCGCACATCATGGCGCAGCCTGCTGCGGCGGGCTACAGCCTATGGGACCCCCGTTGCAGGCGAGCGTTGTAAACACTTCCGCCAGCAGCCGCCAATGTCCGGACGTGTCGCGTTGCCACTTAGCCGCATATGACCCGGACGTGCTCACCGGTCCATCGGTAGCGGTAAATTGTCCGGACCAGCCACCCAGTTCTTCGGCGATCCCCCAGCCCTCGTTCACGCGAACCTCTCGAGTGCGCCGAACATACACGAGCGTCTTATCGGCAAACAGAGCGTTCCAATGCTTCAGCTCCTCGGCACCGCCGTGGCCCTGAACGTTCTTGCCCGTCACAATATGGTACTCGGGTAGAAAGATGGCCCAGATTGCCGCGGTATCGTGCTCAGCTATTGCGGTGTTGAAGTGCGCGCGTACGGTCCGGATTTGAGTCGCGGCGTTATTGCCGGCGATTGCATCGCGGCTGGCCGGCGATGTCGAACAGCCGATGAGAAGCAAGACAGCGGCATACGCGCAATTATGACTAGACGGCACGCGGTGGAACTCCACTTTTGCGCCAAGGCGCTCTCAACAACAGAGCAATTAGAATTAACTCAATGAATGCTACCGAAACGCAAGCAAAAACCAGCGAGCTGTCTTCCGACCATCCAAAGTTCTTCGCCCACCTCACTAGCGGCTCAAAAATAATAGATGCGGGCAATTGCAGAGCGAACGCGAGGTAGAACGTCAGCGGATTGTCGGCGCCGACGCCGGCGGTCGTGAAGGCGAGAGCGACAATGGCCTCATACGTTAATGCGATGAACCAGCACTTTCGCCAGGATCTACTAGCGCCAAAGGGGTTTGCGACAACGAACAGGGAACCACGGCTCACGTCTGCAGGCGCGCCGTGCGTGGCTTTCTGTATAAGGGACACCATAGGTTCTGTGACAACACGAATAGAAATGTGGAAAAGTCGCACAGTTTGCCCACTGGCAAGATCGCTCCGCTCATGCGGACGGTGCCTCGAAGTATGAAGAACGAAGACAGACAGCACCATTTAAAAACCCGCGTGAAGCACATCGCCATTATCGGCAATAGACTACGTAGTTGAATCAGTAAGAGGAAAAGGACCAACTCCAGGCTGAGAGCCTCCACCAAAATGAGCAGTGCTCGCAGTTCCGGATTAAGGACGATAATTAGGCAACAGAGAATTGCCAGATCAGCGAGCGTCCATTCCCGGCGACGTTTGTTCATGCGACGACGTCCAATTGGTTCTAACGATCAGGTTGAGCGGCAAGCGGAGGCGTTGGCGGTAGTCTATGCTGCTTTATCCCAATCATCGACTGCCTCCCTGGTTTTACGAACCCGGCTAACCACACAGTTTAACGAGAATGCTGACGAATAAAATCACCGGTGGTAGGGTCCCGATGAGCGGCCGTGGCCGCACGTGATTGATGGCTTCACAAGATGTTGCGGTTGGAGGTGTGATGGTGGCACGCGCAATTGTCATCAAGAAGGCAAGCCGAAGGGCGACTGGAAAACCGGTTGCCGGCCCTGTCGCCAAGGCGAAGCCGAAGGTACGCAAGCCCGGCAAGCGCACTAGCGCGAAAATCGTCGCCTCGATGCTGCCGGCAGCCATGACTGGCAGGGCAAGCCCCGCAAAAGCCGCCGAAGGGGACGAACCGGTTTTCGCCTACATCCGCAGCCTGCCGCAGCCGCAACGCGGCATCGCCGAACACGTCGATGCCCTGGCGGCCAAGACGCTGCCGGCCCTGAAGCGCTCCGTGAAGTGGGGAATAGCGTGGTACGGCGTTGGCGACGGGTGGTGCTTCTGTTGCGGCGGCTTCGCCGGCCACGTCAAGCTCACGTTCGGGCGCGGCACCTCACTTAAACCCGTACCACCGGTTACGCCCGTGGGAATGGGCAAGGACTCACGAGGCGTGGATCTCGAGTCGGTGCACGACCTGGACGAACGCCAGGCGGCGTCGTGGATGAAACAAGCCACCGCGATCCCCGGCTTTGGGGGAAAGAAGCGATGAGCCTGGCGAAGGGCTTGGCTTAGCCAAGACGCTCCGCGCAATCCGCTCGAACCGTTCGATAGACGTACCTTACTCGTCGTCACTCAATGTTCGCGTCAACGACATGTACTCTTCGTCTGTTAGAAATCTTCTGGACACACGAGCGCCCAAAAACACTCCGGCCACCAAAAGGGCCATGAATCCAATTACAACGCCGATCGTACCCAAAAGACGGTTTCCTTCATTTGTGGAATTTGGCGAGAACGCTGGAGGAAGCGCCCCCCAAAGCGTCGATCCCACGATCGCGCCGGCGAAGCCGAAGGCAGCGCAGATTGCCCATGCGAAAACTAGGCGCCTCGGCGAATCTGGCGATTGTCCATAACCGTTAGTTAGGTGGCCGCCTAGACAATCGCCGGAGCCACAGTGGCCCGTAAGCCCATAGCGCGACACCGCACGAAAGCGGGCCGACGCCAAGGGCTCCCCAGATACCGCATAAATTCCCAGACTTGCTTGACGAGCAACCGCCGGCGATACCGATCGCACTGCCCGCCATATACGCGACAAATCCAAACAGTGCCGCAAAGATGAAGTAACGCAGGAATGACGGCGCGACCCCAGGCGCATCGACTTGGCGCAGTCGCACATAGAAATAAATCGTCGCAAGCGCACCACTAAAAAATACTGCGCCAGCGAGGATCAGAAGAGTTTGAAATGCCACCTCTGTCACTACCTATGAGCTTGAGCAGCAAGCGGGTGCGTTGACGACAATAACGGCTGCTTTGATCCCATCGTAAAGGTTCACAAAGCTCTCGCCAAGGGCGGCGCTACAATGGGACCCATGAAGACCGAGACTGAAGCGCTCAAAGAATTCTTCGCTGCGATTAATCGCAATGACATGCAGGCGATCACTAAGGATTTTGATCCGGAGATTGTGCGCGTCGAGCCCGAGGGCTTTCCAACGGCGGGCACGTATCGTGGGATTGCGGAAGTGCAAGAGCACGTGACGAAAGGGCGTGGGACTTGGGCCGAAGGAACCTGCGAACCCGAGAGGTTCTTAGTGAATGGAGATAAAGTTGTCGTATACCTCCATGCTCGCGTCCGCCTAAGAAACACTGCTGATTGGGTTGGCGGACGATTTGCAGATGGCTTCGTCTTTCGTAGTGGCAAGATCATCGAATATCTTTCTTTTGGGGAACGGGCGGAGGCCCTCAAGTGGGCGGGCATCAAGGACTAGGAGGAAATTGCGTCAGACACGCAGAGCGCCATGGCGGCTCGGCTTCGTTTGAGAGCGCCTGTTGGAGCGGATGTAACCGAAGCTGCTTTATCTCAATCCTCGATCCCCTCCTTCGCTCACCAAAGACGATTCGCGCAGCGGGGTCGAACCGTAAGTTAGGCGGCGCCACGGCCTCTTTTGCGGTTAGAACGCACCTTTAACAGTAAAATTGCGATAACAGAAGCGATGGACCCGTAGAGGAGGCCATTGAGGCAACACATCCTAGCAACGGACCATCCTGGCAAGAGCCATACCGGACACGTGATATAGAGGGCCTTGTAGAACCACTCGGTTGCTGGAGAATTGGGAGCGTTGAAGAATAGAAATTGCATACCTATCCAAAACAAAGGAACCAGCGCACCCACGATTGTTGACGCCAACACTGAAACAAAGATCCACGCCACCCTTTTTTCAACTGGGTCGCAGTCATCGACGTTTGTAATAGAGACCATGTCGACGTCTAAACCTCCAAGAAGGCAAACCGCACCGATGCAGCGCGCCAGAAATGTCGCGACCTTGCTCGACTCTCGAGCGATGGTGTTGAAATTTTCATTGTCGACTAGCGCTAAGGTCCAAATTCGCGTCTAAGATGGCCACCTGTCTACCTGGTAGCCTGCTCGTTCTTCGGAAGTGGGAAAAGCCATTCGTTGCCATCTGGATCGTCGATCTGAATGCAGTCGTACCCCCACCAAGACTTCTTGCTGGGTAGTGAGCGCTCCGTGATTTCGCGACGGAGTTCCCCGATTCCGTCCTTATCAAGTTCCACAAATAAACGTCCCCTACTCTGGAGCGCAGCATCCTCGCAGAGAATGATTTCGCACTCAGCCCGACTAACCTGACACACCTTTCCAGTTCCATCACCCTCGTGCCATACCTTCCTGAAGCCGAACAAATCCACATAAAAACGGAGCGCGCGGTTCAGGTCACTCACAAATAGTACCGGTCGGCTGTACCACCTTTGCATGAAATCTCCCCAAGAGCAGGTCCCGCATCTAGGCTCGGCGCCGTGCGGCAGCGCAGGCGTGCAGCGCCGTCCACTCGAGCCGTTGGTTAGGTGCGCTGACGTTCATAGAACAAAACTACCGCGCGAATGCACGTTGGAATGCCCACGAAAACTCCGAGGGCGGCTAACAAGAGGTCAGCAATACCTCCAAAAGGGGCGCCCTTAAGAAGCGCTTCCGAGATTGTCAACGCCGAAGTAAAACTGGACCACCTTTTTCGTCAACGCCGAAGTAAAAGTAGACCACCCTCCTGGCCTTGGGCGGCCTATACCCCGGTCATTTTGAGATGACCAGCCTTCTTCCGATCCTTCAGCCGATAACTCTCCCCTGTGATCTGCACGATGTGCGCATGGTGCAGCAGCCGATCCAGTAGCGCGGCGGTCAGCGTGGCATCGTCGGCCAGTGTCGTGGCCCACTGTGTGAACGGCAGATTGCTAGTCACGATGGTGCTCGATCGCTCATAGCGTTTGGCGATCACGTGGAAGAAGAGGTTCGCCTCCTCGCGACCGAAGGGCAGATACCCGAGTTCGTCGATGACGAGGAGCCTTGGTCCGATGACCGCACGGTTCATGTACTCGGTGATCCGGCCTTGACCCTTCGCCACCGAGAGTTGGATCATCAGGTCCGCTGCGGTAATGAAGCGCGTCTTGATGCCAGCCTGGGTCGCCTTCAATGCCAAAGCACTGGCAACATGAGTCTTACCAACACCGGAGGGACCTAGGAACACGACGTTCTCGTGCCGCTCGATGAAGGCGAGGCCGCCGAGTTCCGTGATCTGTTTGCGCGGTGCGCCACTGGCGAACCCGAAGTCATACCCCTCCAGCGTCTTGATGGCCGGCAACGTCGCCAACTTCAGCATCGCTTCGCGCGTGCGCTGCTCGCGTGCCGTGCACTCGGCGCCGAGCAGCTTGTCCAGGAAATCGGCCAGGCTATCTTGGCGCTTGACCGACGCATCGACGATCGCCGGCCACTCGGTGGCGAGGTGGATTAGCTTCAGGCGCTGGCAGTGCTGCACGACCCGTTCGGAGACCAGGCTCATTAGGCCACCTCCAGGAGCGAGTCGTACACGGAGAGCGGATGCTGCAGGCTCTCGTACGGCAGCGGTACTCGGGAGTCGCGCGCAACACGGATCGGCGGGGTGGCCGCGACACTCACGGGCAAGGCTTGTAAGCTCTCCCGCTCGAGCTGCAAGCGCACGTTCGGCACTTCCCCGGTGGTACCGTGCACGCGGGCGTTGGCGACGTTCTGCAACCAGGGTCCGATGTGGGCATTGGCCGCCGTGAGGTCGAGCTTGAGCCCGGCTTGCTTCAGCGTTGCCGCCAACGGCACGAGGAAGCTGCCTTTGAGATATCCGTTGAAGCGCTCGACCTTGCCCTTGGTCTTGGCTCGATAGGGGCGGCACAGCCGGGGTCGGAACCCGAACTCCTCGGCCAAGGCGAGCAGCTCGCGGTTGAAACGATGCTGACCCTCACCATAGAAATCTCGTTCGATGACGACGGTCTTGGGATTATCCAGCAGCACGTGCGCCGGCACGCCGCCGAAGTAGATCAGCGACTCGCGCAGGCAGGCACACAGCGTCTGCGTATCTTCGCCGACGGTGAACCGAACGAAACTCGCACGGCTGTAGCCGAGCGTCGCCACGAATGCCAGCAGCGGATAGCGGCCACGGCGCACGTAGGTGAAATCCGCCTGCATCTGCTCGCCGGGCTGGGTCTCGAAACGCACCAGCGGCTCGGGCTCCCCGACCTTAAGCGGTGCCAGATACGCCTTGAGCTGGCTCACGCCGCCGTCGTAACCGCGTTCCCGAATCTCCCGAAACAGCACCGTCGCCGGAATCCACGCCGGCCGCGCCGCCTCAACCCGTCCTAATAGGTACTCGATAAACGGCCCGAGCTTCGTTGGACGCGGATCACGCGGTCCGTAACGTGCCGCCACCTCCGGATCCTCCAAATACCGTCTCACTGTCACCCGCGACAGACCGGTCTCGCGCGCGATCGCTCGAATGCTCCAGCCCTGACGCTTCAACACCCGTATCTCCACTGCTTGCTCCTGAGTCAGCATCGGCGGTTCCAAAACCGCCAGTTTTACCCAGGTGGTCCACTTTTACCTCGTCGAGCGGGTCAGATTACAATCGGCGGCAACACGAGATCGTGCGCTGGCCTTGGATGAAACCGACTCCTATGTCGACTATAAAGATTGCCGCGACAATTGCGGCGACTGCGAAGGCGTTTTTGAGAGCCGCCGCGGGCGGCGTATTGCCCCGCGGGTTTGCGCGCCAGATGAGCCCGTTAATCAAAAGGATTATTGGGAAAGACCCAAGCAATAGCCATGCTGGGATAGGCCAAATGATTGCCGATACAAGGAGAAGTACAGCGATCGACAAGAGGCCTGCAAAATCGGCCATGAGGCACCTAACGATGAGGTTGAGTGGCGCGCGGGGGCGGTGCCGTCAATCGAAGGCGCTTTATCCTAATCATCGATACTCTCCTTGGCGCACCGAAGATGCAGTCGGCGCGAACCGTTGGTTAGGCGACAAGCGAGTCATGATCCTGTACCGCCTGCCTGAGCAATGATGCAAGTTGTTCGGCTTGATCTTTCGAAAGCACAACCGGGAGCATCTCGTAGCTACCTATGCTTTTTGACACAACTTCCACGCCAACGAGGCTCTCGCTAGCCCGCCGCAGCGTGTGTACCTTGATACGCTGGCTTACGAGGTTAGGCCCGACGGCATCGACCTCGCCGAGCGTCCGGGTGATATTCGCATTAAAAAATGCCCCCTTTAAACCTCCTCGTCGAATGGTGTTAATTCCGAAATAGAGTATGGCGCCCGCGAACACCACCCAAAAGAGGATTGTAGGAAAATGCATAGTGCCCCCGGACCTAAGGTCTGTTAACGATGTGGTTGAGTGGCAAGCGGGAGCGGTGCCGGCAATCGAAGCTGCTCTATCTCAATCATCGATCCTCTCCTTGGCGCACCGAAGAACTTCCGCGCAGTCGGCTCGAACCGTTGGTTAGGGCGCGGCGCGAAAAAACGCGGCAATGGTCACTCGCTGAGTGAGTGAGGCCTTCCGAATGCATCGGTCGTAAACAGGCCCGACCGAAGCCGTTTTATCCCAAACATCGACACCTCCCTGGCCCACCGAAGGATCCGCTCGGAGCGTTGTTAAGACGGTCTCAGGCGCCGCTCGCGTCCATGGCACCGTCACTGTCGATAACGGCATCGGCTTCAATTTCCACCAACCAATCAGGATCAATAAAGCGCGAGACTTGCATAATCGTGTTAACGGGTCGAATGTCGCGAAAGAACTCCCCGTGAACATTGGCTACCGCCTGCCAGTCATCGATGCGTGTGAGCAGTATGCGAGTCCGCACAACGTGTTGCATGGTCGCCCCCGCGCCTTCAAGGGCGGTGGTGATGATTTCGAGGCAGCGCCGGGCCTGCGCCGCAGCATCGCCGCGACCCATCGTGTGACCGTCGGGTCCAAGAGGTGCAGTACCCGCAACGGTCACAATGGCACCCGCTCGAACTGCACGCGAAATGCCCACTTTCGGTTCGTAGGGACTGCCACTTGAGACGAGCTTGCGCATATCTACCTCCCTTACGCTGGCGCCGCAGTGGTGGGCGACGAGCGCCGTGCCACCGCCAGGTAACAGCAGAATACCAGCCGCGATAGCAAATATCGCGGACCTCGCACGTGAGTGGCTTTCGACTATGCGCAGACATCAATTATCGCTCGAAGCATCTAACGATGAGATTGAGCGGCAAGCGGGTGTATTGCCTTAGACCGAAGTTGCTCTATCTCAAACATCGACTCCATCCTTGGTTCATCGTAGATAGCTCGCGCCGACCGTTCGAAACGTCAGTTAGACAACACGAGATGCTCGGATAGAGCCGATCGCGCCGATACCCATGGCCGCGGCGATTGCGAAAATAATGATCAGGAGCCCAGGAGTTGGTGGCGGCGCATGGAGTTCATGTGAACCTAGAAATGTACCGATGACCACGACGGGAACCGCTCCGTAGAACCAGGCCAATGCCCATGCTTTCACAACTCGTGGGTACGCGACACCAAGAGGTTTGCAGAGCCCATTTGTGCGGTGAGACCACGGAGTTGTCTAATGATTAGGTTGAGCGGTAAGGACCCAAAAGGAGCATGACACTAGCCCCCACTTCGCCATCGGGGCGGCTCACCTTTGATGTAACACATCAACAAGAAGACCGCCGACATCAGCAGTACGTAGCCCAGAAAGCCAAGCGAGCGGACATGATCGTGGAAAAAAAGGAAGATGCCGGATACGAACGCGAGAAGCCATACTATAACCGCCGCCCAACCCTGCCACGAGATTGGCGGACCCCAACCCCAGCCTACTCGCTTAGCCGGAAACCAATAACCGTTTGCATCGCCCATGTGCTGCCCTCAGATTTATACGGTGTAACGATGAGGATGAGCGGCAGGCGGGTGCACCGCGGTTAGTCGAAGCTGCTCATCTCAATCATAGACCTCCTCCTTGGCCAAGCGAAGTCATCACGCGCTGCACGCTCGAACCGTTGGTTGGAGCTGCGCGCCGCGCAACCGATTACGCCAATCTTTCGATTCGGAGCGCGATTTTTGATCCAAGCGATCGCCGCGCTCAGGCCTTCCTATGCAGTCGGATTTTAAGAGACCGCGGAGCTTCTGCCGCTGTAGCGGCAGACCGCGCTTCTTCCAGCCATCAAATGCAATCTGCTGCCTGCCGGAGAGCCTTCAGACAACGTCCCACCCTGGTCAAAGTTGGACGCCGGAACGTGGTCCGCATTGCGCGCCGATTGACAGGCATCCCATTCCAGGGTTATTCGTACCGAACTGATTGGGCATCTGACCGTGACCGAGGTCTTCTACGAGCCACGCGTGAGGCTCAGAACACATTTCCACGAGATCCGCATGAAACGGCTTCTGCTGCGTTTGATCGTATTTGGGTGTTTAGTCGCCACTCGACCTGTATGGGCCGATCAACTCGATTTTCGGCTCCAGCCGCCGAAGCGTGCGTTGACGCAGGCGCCGGCGGAGTTATCGGGGCTTTGGCTTTGGCGAACTGAGGGCTACGGATACGTCATACAGGTGGTCGGTGACTTGCTCAAGGCGTTCGAGGTGACTGATCTGAGCTGTGTCCGGGGTTTCCAGGCTCGTCAGGTCGAGCAGGACGGATCCCGCGTCGTTTTCCAGCGAGTGGACGACTCGTCGAGGCTCGTATTCGTCGGTGCCACGGGAGCGGCCGATCAAGGCCGCCTGACCTATACCAACGCCGAATCGGGCATGATTTTGCATCGCG